>JBEGWB010000121.1:0-12364 GCA_041178065.1 Pseudomonadota bacterium
CTGGATCCCCACGACCATCGAATCCGTGCCGTCAGCGATGACTATCTGGCGCTGACGAAGCGTAGCCGTGCAGAACTGATCGGCAAAGTTTTCTTTGGAGCTTTTCCCGACGATCCCTCCAACCCGGAGGCCACCGCCACCGCCACCGCCAAACTGATCGTCTCGCTGGAACGGGTCAAGAGCATGCTGAAACAGGACGCGATGGACGTGCAGAAGCATCCCATCGTCAACCCCGACACCGGCTTGCTGGAAGACCGCTACTGGACGCCACTGAACTCCCCGGTTCTGGCGGCCGACGGCACACTGAGCCTGATCATTCATCGTACCGAGGATGTTACGGACTACGTGCTGGAAAGCGGCCAGCGCGCGTCCGCCAATGGGCATCGCGGTGAACTGAAGGTGTTGACGCAGTCAAGCGAGCTCAAACGCCTCAACGAGGAATTGCTTGAAAGCCAGATGCGCCTGCAGGCGATCTTCCGTTCCGCCTCGCTGGGCATTGCCGCCACTGACCTGCATGGCTTCTTCACCGATGCCAACGACGCCTACTGCCGCATTCTTGGCTACACGCTGGACGAATTGAAGCAACTGAATATCCTCGACCTGACCCATCCCGAAGACAGGGCACGTAACGTGGAACGGCGGGAGGAACTCATTCGCAGTGAACGCGCGAGCGTTGTGTACGACAAACGCTATATCACGAAAAGCGGCGCCACCATCTGGAGCCGCATCAGTGCTTCGCTGTTGCGCAACGCACAGGGCGACATCACGAACCTGATCGCAATCATGGAAGATGTAACCAGCCATGTCGTATCGGAGGAAATACTGCGCCGCGTGCGCGCTCTTGAACGTCTTGGCGGCAAGATTGCGCGCATCGGCGGCTGGGTCGTCGATTACATGGATGACCACCGGGTCGAGTGGGCCCCGGAAGTTCACGACATGATCGAGTGGAATGACTCCGACCCACCGCCTATCGCTGAAGTACTTAAACTGATGCACCCCTCCCATCGGCAGCAATTCGCGCAGGCGCTCGAGGAATGCGAGCTGCGCGCGAAAGCCTTCGACCTCGAAGTTGCACTCGTCACCTTCAAAGGTACACCGAAATGGTTTCGGGTCGTCGGCGAAGCAGAGCTCGGCAGTGGTGGCATGGTTGCGCGCACGATCGGCGCGGTCCAGGACGTCACGCGCCAGAAAGCGGAGCAGCTTCACAACCAGCAGCTGACCTCGCAATTGTTCTCGACGCTTGAGAGTATGAGCGACGCCTTCTACTTGCTCAGCCACGACTGGCGCGTGCTGTACATGAACGCCGAAGCGTCGCGCATCCTGGCGGTCGACCGCCAGGCGATCGTCGGCAAGCACGTTCTCGACGAATTCCCCAGTCTCGTCACGTCCCCGGCATACGAGGGATTCAAAACGGCATTTCGCAGCGGCGAGGCCTATCACGGGGAGTTGTTCTGGCCGCGCCTGAATATATGGATCAGCATCAGTGCACACCCTTCGTCGGACACGCTCGCTGTCTACTTCCGCTCGACGACTGCGGAAAAGCAGTTGCAGAAGCGTATCGCCGAATCCGAAGAGCGCCTGAAGTATGTGACCGAGGCCGCTCTCGACGTTGTCTGGGACATCGACCTCGTCAACGCCACGGCCTGGTATAACAATGGCCTGTCGAGGTATGGCTATGACGTCGGCAACCACATCAAGGAATCGAGTTTCTGGACCAGCAAGGTCCATCCGGACGATGCGGCAGGTGTAACGCTGCAGTACCTGTCCACCGTGAAGGACGCCACGAAGAGCGAGTGGGTGTGCCGTTATCGCTTCCGCACCGCGAGCGGCAAGTACGTTAACCTGGAAGATCGCGGCTATATTGTCCGGGACAGCGCCGGCAAGGCGACGCGCATCGTCGGCGGCTCCACGGACATCACTGAGCGCCTTGCGATGGAGGAGCAGTTGCTGCAATCGCAGCGCCTCGAATCGCTCGGCCAGCTGACCGGCGGAATCGCTCACGATTTCAACAACCTGCTGACGGTCATTCTCGGCAATGCGCAACTGCTACAGGAACAGCTGCATGACAATGCGAAGCTCCGCAACCTGACCAACATCATCGACATGGCTGCGACGCGCGGTGCGAACCTGACGCGGCACCTGCTCGCGTTCTCGAGAAAACAGGCGCTGCAACCCGGCACCATCGACGTCAACAGGTTGCTCGCGAACCTCGGGGGCATGCTGGCGCGCACGCTCGGCGAAAACATTGTTATGAACCTGAAGGCCCAGGATGGCCTCTGGCCTGCCTATGTCGACCAGAACCAGCTCGAAGTCGCGATCATGAACCTCTGCATCAACGCACGCGATGCGATGCCCGACGGCGGCATCGTGGCGCTCGAAACCAGCAATGTGCGGCTGGACGAGTTCTACGCGATAGCCTATCCCGACGTCGATCCCGGTGACTACGTACTGATCACGATCAGCGATACCGGAACGGGCATTGCGCCTGAAATCATCGATCATGTATTCGAGCCCTTCTTTACAACGAAGGACAAGGGCAAAGGCACCGGTCTTGGACTGAGTACGGTCTTCGGCTTCATCAAGCAGTCGCATGGTCACATCGGCATCTATTCCGAGATTGGACGCGGCACTACCCTGCGCGTCTACCTGCCGCGCTCCCTCGACCGCGTCCAGCCCAGTGATGGCGGAAGCAATACGCCGCGTATGCATGGCGGCAATGAACTGATCCTGTTCGTCGAAGACAACGAGCTTGTGCGCAAGTTCGGCCAGGACATGCTGAAGTCGCTCGGCTATGCGGTGCTGTCAGCAAGCGACGGACACGCGGCGCTGGCTCTCCTGCAGCAACGCGAGGACATCCAGTTGCTGTTCACCGACGTCGTCATGCCCGGCATGGGCGGCCAGGAGCTCGGAAATAAGGCACGTGCGATACGCCCCCAAATCAAGGTGCTTTACACCTCGGGCTATACGCAGGATTCCATGATCCATAACGGCAAGCTCGACTCGGGCGTCGTGCTGCTGGAAAAACCCTACAGCAAGTCGACGCTTGCTGCGAAGATCCGCGAAGTCCTGGCTAACCACTGACGAGCATGGGGACCCGATGACAGGCCAGCGCCTCCTGATAATCGACGACGATGCGCTATCGGCAGAGACGGTCTCCAACGTCGCGACGCTGGCGGGCTACGAAGTCGAGATCACGCTCGGACACCGGGAATTTTTTTCGCAAACTCGACCAGTGCCCGCCGGATATCATCGCCCTGGACCTGGTGATGCCTGAAATGGATGGCGTCGAAGTCATCGCAGAGCTCGCGCGCCGTAACAGCCAGGCCAAGATCATCATCACGAGCGGTATTGGCGGCCGGGTCCTGGATGCCGCGGGCCGGACGGCGGCTGAACGCGGACTGCACATAGTCGGCATACTGCCGAAACCCTTCACTCCCGCGTCCTTGCGCGACTTGCTCGCCAGGTGCGCGCCTGACGCCATCGATGGAAAGCATGTCAGCGATTTTCGCGAAGCCCATGCCGCAAACCACAAACTCGCTCCACGTGAACTCGAGGAAGCAATCGCAACCCATGCGCTACACGTCTGCTATCAACCAAAGGTGTCCTGCAAGACAGGCATGCTGAGCGGCTTCGAAGCCCTTGCGCGCTGGACACACCCGCAGCGCGGCATCATCCCGCCGGACGAGTTCATTCCACTGGCAGAAACCAACGGCCTGATCGATGCGCTGACAATCGAAGTGATGACCCAGGCCATGGCCTGGTATCGCAGCTTTAGCACCGAACTCAAATATCTCGAACATCCCGACGCCGTGCTGCCTGACGCCGACAGGCTGAGTCTGTCGGTCAACATTTCAGCGCTGTCGCTCAGCAACACGCAGATTTTCGACAAGCTGACGCTGATGTGCTCTGAGTACGACATCGAACCGGAGAATCTGATCCTCGAACTGACCGAAACCAGCGCGATGGAAGATCCAGTCCTGTCGCTGGAGTTGCTGACGCGCCTGCGCCTGCGTGGCTTCCGTCTGTCAATCGACGATTTCGGCACCGGTTACTCGTCGATGGTGCAGCTCGTCAAACTGCCTTTTTCCGAGATCAAGGTGGACAAGTCCTTCGTCATTACTGCGCGTGAGTCCGAGGAATCGCGCGCCGTAATCAAGTCGATCGTCAGCCTCGGCATGAGCCTTGGATTGATCATCACGGCGGAAGGCATCGAAGACGAAGACACGCAGGTGTTCCTGCGCAACATAGGCTGCACGCTGGCGCAGGGTTATCTGTTTGCGCACCCGCTGCCCGGCGACGACGTGATGCCCTGGTTGATGACGCGTGGCGCCGGTCTCGAGCACAGACGGCTACGCTCGCTGACGACGCTGAGCCTGCTCGACAGCCCGAGCGAGCAACGTTTCGATGCGCTGATCCGCTTGGCCAACGGCCTATTCGACATGCCAATGTCGGCCTTTGCGCTTGTCGACACCGAACGCCTGTGGTTCAAGTCGCGCACCGGTAGCATGCCACCGGCCGTTCTGCGCGCCAGCTCCTTCTGCAACTATACGATAGAGCGCAACTGCTCAAGCGTCATCAACGATACGCTGGCGGAAAAGGAGTTCGCGCGCAACCCGCTCGTCGTCAATGCTCCGCACATTCGCTTCTACGCGGGAAGCCCGGTGCACGCGGCGGACGACTCCGTCATCGGGACCATGATCCTGCTCGACACGCGTCCGCGCGATTTCAGCGACATGGAGCTTGAGGCGCTACAAAAACTCGCCGTGATGGTCGAAAAGGAGTTGTACGTACATCCCGACGAGCGCATGGATTCAACGACGCGGCTATTCAATCACCAGGCGACAGAACTACGTGTACCTCAGGTCCTCGAACTGGCTTCGCTGGTCGGGGTACCGTGCACATTGCATGTGTTCGAGGTGCTGAACCTGGAGCCCGGTCCAAACAACGAAGCGGGCAAGAAGGCGCACTACGTGCTGACGGCGTTCGCGCGCATCCTCGCGGAATGCCATGGCGACATCGACTTCCTCGGTCGTTTCGATACCGACAAATTCGTGGGGTTGCTGATCCGCCCCAACGACAAGCAGGAGACCCTGGCGCGCTGGAAATTGACCAGCGCAGTGCTCGCGCACAATCAATCGGCGCTACCCGAACTGGCAATCCAGTATCGCCTCGGTACCGCCCACACCCAGCCGGACGGCAACTACCACTTTCAAAGTCTGCTCGATCGTGCCGACCTGTCGCGCCCGGCGCTTTGAGCCCTTGGGGGCTTGCCGGACATGGACGTCACAGGGCGACCGCGCGTAAGCTTGCGTGCATGACAGCCCCTACACCGCAACTCGAGATCTTCGTCGACTTTGTCTGCCCCTGGTGCTACCTCGCCTTCGGTGCGGTGCGTCAGCTGCAGGCCATGCAAGCAATTAAAGTTACCTGGTCGCCATTCCCGCTGCACCCCTCGACCCCGCCCGAAGGCATGCTATTGACGGAGCTGCTGCGCGGCATGGATCTCGAAGCCGCGCACAGACGCATCAATCAGCTCCTCGACGAACTCGGCCTCGAGCACGGCGCACGGGATCGCACCTACAATACGCGCCTCGCCCAGGAGCTGTTGCTGTGGTCGAAGACGCAGGCAGGCGGCGACGCCCTGGTGCCGCTGCTGTATCGCGCCTATTTCGTGCACAACCGTAATCTGACAGAACAGAACGTCCTGCTCGATGCAGTGGAAGAAGCGGAACTCGATGTTGAAGCCGCGCGAAACGCGCTAAGCGATCGCAGTTTCAGCGCGGCGCTGGATAAGGAATGGAATCGCGCGCGGTCGTACCAGATCAGCGGTGTACCGGCCTTCATTTCAGGCGGCTTCCAGATGACGGGCTTCCATCCAGCGCAGGAATTGAAGCGCTTCCTTGATTACGCCGCGGCGCAGGCGCGCTGAGTCAATAGCGGCAATCCACTTACTGCCGTAACTGCCCCTCGCAACTGAAGTCCCCTGTCATGTGCATGCAATGCGGCATGAGCCACGCGGCACCTGTGCCTGCGCATCAACGGTTCGAAGCACTGATAGCAGCAGTTACAGCTCCACCGCCACAACCTCGGCGCTCATCATGTCGGCCGTCCATGTCGTGCCCTGCGGAAAGGCCAGTCCTGAACTGACGTCAACATACGAGCCGCCCTGGAGATTGCCGACTATCTGGCTCTGGCGGCGGATCGCCCCGCCGATGACCGCGGCAAAATCCACCCGTACGCCTGCCATTGCCAAGCTGCTGCGATTCGTCACGCGCGCGTAGATCCGACCGCGCTCATCGCTGAAGACCTGCGCTTGCACATAGGCGCCCGGGTTGTCTTCGACGTCGAGCTGGATGAAGGCGCTTTGCGCTTCCTGCCCGACGAAACCTTGCGCCCCCGCGGCTTGCTGGAAGTACTCTTTCGCAGCCGTGCGGTCACCGTCAAGCAGCGACAGCTTGCCGAGTTCGTTCATCGCGATCGCCGTAGGTAGCAACTCCGCGCTGCGTTCGAGGTCGGCGCGCGCTTCGCGATTTTCGTCGAGGCGCGCATGGGCCACGCCGCGGCCGAGGTAATAGTCGAAATACTGGCTATCGCGTTCGAGTGCTTCGTCATAGTTGTCGATCGCGGCGCGGTAGCGGCGCTGGTAAACCATGATGTCACCCTTGAGTCCATGGAAGCGCGGTTCATCGGGCACGAGCGTAATGGCCTCTTCGACCTTGTCGAGCGCATCTTCGAGATCGTCTTCGGCAATTTCCTTCTCGGCTTCATCGAACAGTGCGTAAGCCTCCTTCGTTTCCTCAAGATGCGCAATCGCCTGCTGGTAGCGCGCTTCGCCGAGCTCGAGATCGCGGCCAGCGATCTGTGGCTGTAATTCGTTAACCAGGGCCTGGTTGTTGTCGACCCGCTCCTGCGACGGTGGATGGCTGGCAAAGAGACCTTCGAGCCAGCCGCTCGCACGGCCTTCGGAAAGCCGCACGAAGGTTTGCTGCAGGCTGACTGCCGCGCGCGGGTCGTAACCGGCGCGCAGCATGTACTGGATACCGTAGTAATCGGACTCGCGTTCTGCGTCGCGTCCGTAACGCGTGCTGATCAGCTGCGCCCCGACCTGCGCGCCGCCAACGATGAAATCCGTGTACTGCGAATACTCACTGGAAGCGGCGGCGATGGTGCCGACGACGAGCGCGCCCTGCAACAGCGTGCCGCGCGTCATCGCCTGCGCGCCGTGGCGCGCGGCGGCATGCACCACTTCGTGGCCGAGGACCGCGGCAAGTTCCGCTTCGTTGTCGAGTTCGAGCAGGAGGCCGCGGTTGACGGCGATCTTGCCGCCGGGCAGCGCCCACGCGTTCGGCACGCCGTTGTTCAGCACGACGAATTCGTAGTCCAGCGGGCGATCGCTGACGGCGGCAACGCGCTGCCCCACTTCGTTGACGTACGCGCTAAGCTCGGGATCAGCGCTGTATTCGCCGCCCTGGCTTTGCTTCGACGGTCCATACTGCTGCGCACCGATGTTGCGCTCGGCCTCCTCGGAAACAAAATTCAGCTCGTTGCGTCCCGTGACCGGATTGACGGCGCAAGCGACAAGGAGGCACAGTGCGAAGGCAAGGACGAGGGGGCGCAGGGCTGCACCATTACGCCTTACAGTACGACTGGCAGTATGACTGGCAGACAGACTGGCAGACAGACGCAAGATAAACGGGCGGATCATGGTGGCTTCCTGTTGCGAAACGAAAAAACGCTTGTATTGTGCCATTCTAGTCAGGCTGTCTGGTATGGGAAAACCCCTCATGAATACCACCACCAACCTGTTAATCCTCTGTTCAGAAACCAGTCCAGCCTGACCCCGACCGTTCCGCTTCAGTCGTGACGGCAGCAGACACAGCCAGGTCCGCCGCCACAACCCAGCAAGGAGTCTCATGACAACCCGCATCCACTACGCTTCTTTTCTTGTTCCCGCGATGCTGCTGGCCTCCGCGCAGGCCGCCGCGCAGTACGATATTTTTCTGCTGGACCACGACGGCAACATCGGCCACCTGACTGAGCTGGAAGCCGAGTTCGTGACAAGCCGCTTCGAGGCGATCGACCTCAGCGACTGCTCGCCGGAGCCTCTCGCCAGCCAGCCGCGCATAGACTATCGCCGTCTCGAAATCCTGCACGATGGGCAGCGCCTGCGGCTGCACGTTGCGCCCGATGTGCTGCGCACCAATGCAATGGTGCTGTATACCGACACCCCCGAGGGTCCGATGGAATACACCGACTGTCTCGCGCTGGAAAATTCCGGGCAATTGTTGCCCGTGCTGGCGCTCGTGGTGACGGCGGAGTTTGGCGCGGCCAGTTCAACGGTGCTTCGGCAACGTGTGCTTGCCGAGAATAGCGGACTGACCAGCCATGAGCCGAATCGCCTGATCGCGCGCACCGACAGCGACGACACGAACAATCCCTTCATGGATTTCACGGTGTCTTTCAAGCACGCCGTGTTCCCTAACGCGGCGACCATCAACAACGCCTACGACAACGTCACCGAAGCCGTCGAGCAGCTCGCGCCCGGCGATGAAGAATATTTCCTGCAGCTGTACATGGCCTTCACCGGCCGCTTCTCGCAATACATTGGGGAGCGCGATTCATCGCCGGTCGTCGCGCGCCGCTTCACGCCCGAAGTGTTCTTTCGCATGTGGAGTTCGGAAGACAACTACATGGACTTCGGCATCGGCCATGAATCCAATGGACAGCGCGTCCACACACAGGAGAGCTTCCTGCTCGAACAGAGCGCGCTGCTGGCCGCGGGCGACCCGGCCTGGTTCGCGCGCGACAGCCTCAGTCGCGGCTGGGATTACACGGCGGTCAACTGGCGCCGGACCTGGACCGACAACTTCGCGACGCAGCTGAAAACCCGCCACTATCTCAGCGACGGCCCCATGCAGGGCCTCGCCGAGGAATACAACACCTGGGAAGATGGCGGCACGAAGCTGCGCCCGCGCGAGCGGTATGACGGCATCAGCCTGGACCTGCAGTACAACTTCAACGAGAGCCGCTGCCTGCTCGGCACGCTGCCGATCTGTTTCGACAAGGTGCAGCTGACGCAGGAAACCGGCTACGCCAAGATGTTCGACAACAACACCACGACTCTCGAACTGACGACGAATTTCTTCGGCATGCCGCTGCAGGTGTGGGCGCGCACCGGCTATAACAGCGACCTCGTCGACTACTACAGTTACAGCAACAGCTGGGGTCTCGGTATCGAGCTGCTGAGCCGATAGAGCCACCTTCCCGATACTTCAACAGGAGTACTCCATGCAGGTTCTGGGTCCATTGCTGTTCGCGCTGCTGGCCGCTGTCGGCAACGCCTTCTTCGCGTACGGCCAGCGCAAGTCCAGCGGCATCGATAACTCGTTTGATGTATTCCCAGTACGGTACGGCGAGCTATGTGCTGTATGCGGTACTGTCGATCATCACGACCTCAGTCATTGTCGGCGCCTGGTTGCTGCGCGAGTCGCTTAACCTGTACCACTGGCTGGCGGTCGCGTCGGCGCTCGCGACCATCGGGCTATATTCCTACGGCAATAGCCTGCGATAGCAGCGATCGGGAGCGAGCCGGCGCGCCCCCCGCGGGCTGTCTCTTTCTGGCGTTTCCTAGTAAGTTATAGGCACAACAACCGAGGAGCAGTCATCATGTCCCGCATTTTCACCTTCGCATTCTCCCCAGGCCGGCTGGCGAAATTGCTGTCCTTTGCGGCGGCGCTCGGCACTGTGCAGCCTGCTGCGGCACAGTCAGCCGCCGAGGCCTGCGCGAACCTGGCCACGCTGACCATTCCGGCCACGGCGATCGGCCTGCCCACGACTGGCGCAAGCATCAAGTCAGCCGAGTTCATCGCTGCGAATGCACAGGACAATGACAACGGCGAGTACTGCAAGGTCCTGGGCGCGATTCACCCGGCGACTTACACCGCGCCGGACATTAACTTCGAAGTGAACCTGCCGACCAACTGGAATCGCAAGACCTTGCAGTTTGGCGGCGGCGGGCTCAACGGTACCGTCGTTACCGGACTAGCGCGCTACACCCTGCAACCAACGACCGAGCAAACGCCGCTTGCGCGGGGCTATGTCACGCTCGGTAGCGACTCAGGCCACCAGAGCACGATCGGCTTCGACGGCCGCTTCTTCCTCAACCGCGAGGCAATGGACAACTACGGCCACATGCAGGTTAAGAAAACGCACGACGTCGCAATGCAGCTGATCCAGACGCGCTATGGCGCTGCGTCCGAACGCAACTACTTCATCGGCGGGTCGCAGGGCGGTCACGAAGGTTTCGATGCGTTGCAGCGCTACCCTGACGACTACGATGGCGTCGTTGCCGGTTATCCGGCGCACAACGTCGTCATGCTGCATCTCGCCGCGCTTCAGGTGACCCGAGCCCTGATGGCCGATGGCAACGCCGGCTGGCTGAACCCGCAGCAGGCCGCCTTCCTCGTCAGCAAGGTATACGAGACCTGCGATGCGCTCGATGCAGCAGCCGACGGCATCATCAGTAATGTCGCTGCATGCCGCGCCGAGACCGCACCCTTCAAGCTGACGACCGACGCCAATCCGCTGCGCTGCGACAATGGTGCCGCCGGGGGCGATGCCTGTCTGTCGGACGCGCAGATCACCGCGCTCAACGTCATCGATTCGCCCTACGAAACCGGCTTCCCGGTTTTTGCGGATGACACGACGACTGCCGTGTTCCCGAAATGGACTCCCTTCGAGGGCTCGACCTTCCGCGATGGCGGACTGACGATTCTCGGCGCCGAAGGTCCGCGCCAGGCTTTGCAGGCAGGCCCGGCGGATGCCACCAATCGCTATGCGATCGCGCAGGACCTGAACTTGAACGTATTCGAAGATTATGACCCGAAGGCCTACGCCGGCCGCATCGTCGACGTCGCCACGCGCATCAGCGCGAACGGCATCGTGCTCGACCGCTTCCGCGCAAAGGGCGGCAAGCTGATTTACTACCACGGGCTCGTCGACGACTTCATCACGCCCTACAGCTCGATCCAGTATCACCAGCGCCTGCTGGGTCGCTACGGCGAAGAAGCGCTCAGCGAGTTTGTACGCTTCTACACCATCCCGGGCATGGGCCACGGCAACGGCATCGCGTTCAATCCGCGCGTCGCATGGCTGGATGCGCTCGAAGCCTGGGTCGAGCGTGGCGAAGCGCCCGGCACGATGGTCGGCACGAACATCAGTGACAATGCACCCGGCCGCACGCGTCCGATCTGCGAGTATCCGCAGTGGCCGCGTTATACCGGCGCTGGCGACATCAATTCGGCAGCGAGTTTTTCCTGCGTAAGCGAATAAGGATTCAGGCGCTGGTTCCCGAGCCCTCGCCCGGCACGGGACCAGCACTGCGACCAGGCGCTCCTTCCCCAGCGCCCCGCGGCGCTTCCACGCCCTGCTCCTCAAGCATCGCCAGCACTTCCTCTCCCGATACCGCTTTCGAAAACAGGTAGCCCTGGCCAAAGTCGCAGCCGAATTGCCGCAGCAGCGTAAGCTGCCCGTCCGTCTCGACACCCTCGGCGATCACCAGCATGCCGAGGCGGTGCGCCATCGTGATCATGGCGTCGCACAGCACCTGGTCCTGCCGGTCCTGCACGAGGTTGCGCACGAAGGACTGGTCGATCTTCAGGTAGTTGATGTCCACCTTCTTCAGGTAGGCCAGCGACGAATAGCCCGTGCCGAAGTCATCGAGCGCGATCTGCAGCCCTGCATCGCGCAAGTCCTGCAACTGCTTCTGGACGGCATTGCGCATGTCGAGCAACAGGCCTTCGGTGATTTCCACCGTAAAGCTGCCGCCGTCAAGACCGGATTCCTTCAGGATCTCGAGCCACCCGTGATCCTTGCTGTCGAACTGGGCGGGCGACTTGTTGATGCTGACCATGAACCCCGGTTGCACCGCGATGAAACGTTTCGCCATCTGAATCGCATCGCGGAAGACCTGGTTGCCCAGCGCGGCGATCAGACCGGCCTCCTCGGCAAGCGGAATGAACAGTGCCGGACTGATCGGGCCGTCAAGGGGATGATGCCAGCGCACGAGCGCTTCGGCCTTGACGATGCGGCCCGTGCGCAGGTCGACCACCGGCTGGTAGACCACGTGGAACTGGCTGGACCTCAGTGCAAGCCGCATTTCGCTGATGATGCGCGTGCGCCGATTCACCTGGTCCTGCATCGCCGACGTGAAATAGTAGTAGCGGTTGCGCCCTTCCTTCTTGGCGGTGTACATCGCCTGGTCCGCGTTCCTCAGCAATATCTCTGTGGTTTCGCCATCGTCGGGATAGAGCGTAATGCCGACGCTCGCGCTGACATATACCGGGCTGGAACGCAGGTTGAACGG
>JBEGWB010000122.1:0-21750 GCA_041178065.1 Pseudomonadota bacterium
CGTGGCTGTCGACGTCAACACCGGCGAATACCGCTGGCATTACCAGACCGTGCATCACGGCCTCTGGGACTTCGACCTGCCGGCCGCGCCGATGCTGTTCGACATGCAGCACGAAGGTGAAAGCATCAAGGCACTGGCACTGCCGACGAAGTCGGCCTTCCTGTTCGTGTTGAATCGTGAAACCGGTGCGCCGGTCTGGCCGATCGAGGAGCGTCCGGTGCCGCAATCGGACTCACCCTATGAAAAGACCAGCCCGACGCAGCCTTTCCCCACCTGGCCGCTGCCGTTTGATCGGCAGGGTTTTTCCGAGGACGTGCTGAACGACCTGACGCCGGAACTGCTGGCCGAAGCAAAACAGGTCATGAGCGAATACGACATCGGACCGCTGTACACGCCGCCCGCCGTCGACGGCCCCGGCGCGAAGCTGGGCCGCCTGATGTTGCCGGCCGATGTCGGCGGCGCCAACTGGCCCGGCGGCAGTTTCGACCCGGAAACCAATCGGCTCTACATTCATTCGCACTCGGCGGTGTTCACGCTGCGTAACGTGCCGGCCGATCTCGTCCCCTTCGATCCGAGTCCGGCGGGACAGGCGGCGAATCCGCGGCCTGCCCCGGCGGGTCCGCCGCCCGGTTTCGGCGGTCCCGGCCCGCAGGGGCCCGGTGGGCCTGGCGCCGCCGGTGGCGCTCCTCCGCGTCGCGTCGGCACCTCGCTGCAGGGCACGATCCCGCTGATCAAGCCGCCCTACGATCGCATCACCGCGTACGACATGAACAGCGGCGAGATGCTGTGGCAGAAAGCGCACAGCACGACCCCGGACAATATCCGCAACAACCCCGCGCTGGCCGGCCTCGACGTCGAACGCCTCGGCGCTTATGGGAGGATTTTCATCGGCACGCTGACGACGAAGACGCTCGTCATCGCCGGTGAAGGCGACGTGCACACGAATGCGGCTGGCGAAGTGGTTGCGCTGTTGCGCGCCTACGACAAGGCCACTGGCGCGGACATCGCCGGCGAAGTCGAGTTGCCGGCGAAGCAGACGGGTTCACCGATGACCTACATGCACAACGGCAAGCAGTACATCGTGCTCGCGGTCAGCCAGTCCGGCGCGAATGCCGGCGCCGAGCTGGTTGCCTACGCCTTGCCATGAGGCAGGCGCATCGACTTCAATGACAGCCATCCCACATCAGAGGAACACAGCCATGAAGAGCCGCTCCCTGTTCGTCGTTGGCACCCTGCTGCTGGCCAGTGCCTGCCAGCGCGCGGAGCCAACGCTGCAGTCCACGCCCGCGCCGCAGCCGGCGCCAGCGGCAAGCGCGGCGAGTGGTCTCGCGCCGGGCTCGCGCCCGAACATACTGCTGATCGTCGCCGATGACCTCGGCTACCAGGATCTCAGCGCGTTCGGCGGCGAGATTCCCACGCCGAACATCGACGCGCTGTTCCAGAGCGGGGTCATGATGACGCAGTTCTACGTGTCGGTTGCCTGCCAGCCGACGCGCGCGATGCTGATGTCGGGCACGGACCACCACCTTGCGGGTGTCGGTGCGCAGGGTCGCGTCGTCGAGGGCAGCCCCGCGTACCAGAACCGTTTGACCCAGAACGTCGCGTCCATCGCCGAACGCCTGGCGGCGCTCGACTATCACACCTCGATGATCGGCAAGTGGCATCTCGGCCTGGCCGAAGGCGAGGCGCCGGCGGATCGCGGCTTCGAACGCTCCTTCGTGCTGCTCGAACCCGGCGCCTTCCATTTCGACATGATCGGTTACAGCGCACGCGACGCCGTGCACTACGAGGACGATGGCGTACCGGTCAACGCGCTGCCCGAGGATTTCTACTCGACGATTGCCTACACCGACCACATGATCGGCTTCATCGAAGAGGCGAGCGCCGCCGACCGTCCCTTCTTCGGCTATGCCGCCTACACCGCGCCGCACTGGCCGATCCAGGCGCTCGACGCCGACCTCGCCAGGGTGCGCGGCCGCTACGACGAAGGCTACGACGTCATCCGCGCGCGGCGCTTCGAGCGCATGAAGCAACTAGGGCTGATCCCGGCCGATGCGGCCGCGCCGCGGCTCGCGGCAGGCCTCCTGCCCTGGAACGAACTCAGTGCCGAGCGCCAGGCGCAGGAAATCGCCGTCATGGAAGCCTACGCCGCGATGGTCGAGCGGCTCGATGCCGAAATCGGCCGGCTTGTGGATCGCCTCGATGCGCTCGGTGAACTCGATGACACGCTCATCATGTTCATGTCCGACAACGGCGCCGAAGGCACGGCCGACGACGGGCCTTTCCTCGCCGAGTATCGCGCGCAGTTCGACAACAGCGTGCAGAACATCGGCCAGCGTGATTCCTACAAGTTGATCGGCCTCGGCTGGGGCGAGGCGGGCGCCGCGAGCGACTTCCTGACGAAGAGTTCGCTTGCGCAGGGCGGCATCCATGCGCCAGCCGTCGTCAGCGCACCGGGTCTTGGGCTCGCACCAGGCCGCAGCGATGCGCTCATCGCGGCGCTCGACGTGGCGCCGACCTTCGTCGAACTCGCCGGCGGAACCAATACCGTGAGCTTCGCCGATCGCGAAGTGCTGCCGATGACCGGCAGGTCATTCGCCGCCTTGCTGCGCGGCGAGATCGCGGCGACGCGCAGCGACGCCGAGACGCTCGCGTTCGAGCACGGTGGCCAGCGCGCGGTGTTCCGCGGCAAGTGGAAGGCGCTGTGGATGGCGCCGCCGAACGGTGCCGGCGCCTGGGAACTGTTCGACCTCAGTACAGACCCCGGCGAGACCACGAACCTCGCCGCGGCCAATCCGGACCTGATGGCGGAGCTTGCCGCGGCGTACGAGCGTCACGCGGCCGATGTCGGTGTCGTGCCGGTGGGTCCGGCACCCGCCGCGCCGTAGCGCCAGCGCCGGCGTGTACCAGCGCGTGCCGCGCCCGCCAGCGCAGTGCTGGCGGTGCGGCAGGCTCATTGTGCGGGCGGGGCGGGGGGCACTTCGGTCGCCGTGAACTCGCGGTAGCGGATGATGCCGATATTGGCCGGGTCGACCGAGAGCTCGAGCTGGCCGCCGGCGAATGGCTGCACCGCAATGATGTCGCCGCCAGCGCCAACGCCGTCGCAGCGCGTCGGTATCTTGCAATCACGGAAATCCCACACGCCCAGCGACACCATCAGCGGATGCATCAGCGAGCCATCGTTGAAGCGGCGCGCTTCCGGTCGCGCCGGATCCATCGTTCCGTACAGCGCCAGCGCCGAATAGGTCATGGGATAACCGGGGAAGAGATCCCGCAGCTCCGTCATGAATACGCTCGTTTCCGCGCGCTGCACCTCGAAGTATTCCTGGCTGCGCTCCAGCCAGTGCTCGGCCAGCTCCAGCAGCAGCACGGCGCCCAGCAGGCGGCCTAGTGCCGTGCGGCCCGGCAGCAGTGCAATGAACAGCACCACGACGAGCGCCATCGTCGACAGGCTGCGCATATGGATCACGGGCGCGAGCGGAATCGAGAACACGAAGAAGGAGATGAGCACGGCGCCCATCAGCAGCCAGGCCGGCGTTTGCGCCAGCAGCGTGCGTGCACGCAGCAGCGCGACGACGACACAGGCGATGATGAAGCCGCGCTTGACGCCCCCGAGCCGCAGCAGCGACTCCATGTGGTCGAGGAAATTCGTGGTCACGTATTGCAGGTTGGCGAACAGGCTCGCGAGGTCGACGACCGGCTGCGTGTTGCGCCATGGCGCCGGCTGTGGGAAGTAGATGTCGGCATTGATGCGCAGCATCAGCATCATGCACAGCACGCCGGCGACCGAACCGCCCACCCACCACAGCATATGCTTGAACAGCAACACCAGGCGGGCGCGCAGCGGCGCGGCGGTGTCGAGGAATTGCGGCAGGAACAACAGCGGCAGCAGGAAGTACATCGTCTGCATGGCGCCGAACATCAATGCGCCGGACACGAGGTAAATGACCGGGTAAGTGGCCCCGCGCGCCTGCATCAACACGGCCAGCCATGCCAGCAGCAGGGCCGGAAACACGCTCGCCGGCCACAGCGCGATTTCGACAAAGGGCGGGCTTAGCAGGGCGCTTGACGCGACCAGCGCGGCAATGGGCACATCGACGCCGCAGGCGCGCACCACCCGATAAATCAGTGCCCACCACATCCCGATGTACAGCAGGCTCCATAGCGGCAGCGGAACGCTGCGCAGGAAATCGTGCATCAGGAAATTCAGCCAGCGCCCGTCCTCGACCAGCTTGAACTGGAAGTCCACGTAATAGTGCACTTCGTCATGGCCGAAGACCTCCAGCAGCGGCAGCGCGAAGTAGCCGGCCAGCAGGTACAGCATTGCCAGCAACGCGGCCGTCTTGACGCCAAGGTCGACGACGCCGTCGACACGCGGGTGCGTCGGCAGCGTGCGCAGTGAATTCAGGTAATGCTCAAGCGCCATGATCGGGAGCCTCGGGAGATGTAGGGATGTCGCCCTGCCGCAACAGGGCATGCAGGGCAAAGAAGCGTTCCGCGTGCGCGAGCAGTTCCTCGCGCAGCCCAGCCCAGCTTGCGGGCTGGCGTAAATCGCGCGTGAACGCGTCGAGCATGCGTGCAAAGGCATTGTCCGCCGCCACGGCGACCATGTGGCGTTGCCCCGTGCTATCTTCCAGCGTGATGGCGCAGGACCGCGCGGCGGGTTTCGTGAACGCCGACTCGACCAGCATCCTGCCGCGCGCGCCGAGCAGCACGAGCTCGTTCACGTAGCTGTGGCCAAAGCCCCAGTTGAGGCTGGCAACGACACCATCGGCCGGCCTGCGCAACAGCGCGGCGCCGCGCACGTCCACGGCGTAGCCGTCGTGCTCGAGGCAGCCGCCGAGCAAGTGCCACGCGCCGGGAAAATAGCTGTGCAGCGCCTTCACGAGGTAGCAGGCGTGGTCCAGCCACGCGCCCCCGCCGAGCGCCGGATCGTAGCGGAAATTGTCGGCGCGCAGGTGCGGAAAGCAGAAGGTAAGCTGTAACAGGCGCGGTGCTCCCGGCAGGTCCGCCGCCAGCGTTTGCCGGATCGCCTCGGCCTGCGCATGCCAGGTGAACATGAAGGCTTCGGCGAGCATGAGATTGCCGCGTTCGGCGAGCGCGACGAGTTCGCGCGCTTCGTCCAGCGTACAGGCGAGCGGTTTTTCCACCCAGGCATGGCGTCCCGAGCGCAGCACCGCCGCGGTGTGTTCGAAGTGGCATCCGCTGGGGGAGGCGACGTAGACCACATCCATGTCGCTGCCGAGGAACTGCGCGAAATCGCCGCACACGCCCGCGATGCCGCGCGCGCGCAGCACGGCCTGCGTGCCTGCGCTGCGCGTCCAGACGGCAACGAGCGCGAGTTCGGTGCTTGCCTCGAGCAGCGGCACGATACGCGCCAACGCATGCGCGCCACAGCCGGCGATACCGATGCGGATGGTCATGCCGCGCGTGCCTCGGCCACCGCGGACTTCAGCGCGGCGCAGGTCTGCCGCACTTCGTCATCGGTCAGCGAGGGAAACATCGGCAGCGAGAAAATTTCCTTCGCCGCGGCCTCGGTGTGCGGCAGCGCGCCCTCGGCATAGCCGAGATGCGTGTACGCGGGCATCGTGTGGATCGGCCAGGGATAGCTGATGTTAAGCACGATATTGCGCTGCTTGAGGTAGTCGAGAATGAAGTCGCGCCGCGGGTGGCGGCAGACGAAGAGGTAATAGCTGTGGAAATTGTCGGCGGCCACCGCCGGCAGCACGAGCTCGGTGTCAGCCAGCTCGCGGCGATAGAGATCGGCGATCTGCCGGCGCCGCGCAATATAGACATCGAGATGCGCGAGCTTGCGCAGCAGGATCGCCGCATGCAGTTCGTCGAGGCGCGAGTTGTAGCCCTGCTCCAGTGCGTAATATTGCTTGTCCATGCCGTAGAAGCGCAGGCGGCGGCAGTGCGCGTCGAGTTCCAGCGAGCTGGCGACAATCATGCCGCCGTCGCCGTAGCCCCCGAGAATTTTCGTGGGATAGAACGAGAACGCGGCGAGTTCACCCATGCTGCCGGCCACCTTGTCGCGGTAGCGCGCCCCATGCGCCTGCGCGCAGTCTTCGAGTACATGCAGGCCATGGCGCGTGGCCACGGCCTGCACCGCGTCCATGTTCACGCACTGGCCAAACAGGTGTACCGCAACGATGCAGCGCGTGCGTTCGGTCACGGCGGCTTCGAGCAGGCGCGTGTCCATCAGGTAGGTGCCGGGATCGATGTCGACGAAGCGGGCCTCTGCACCGGTGGCCGCGATGGCGCTGACGGTGGGCACCGCGGTGTTCGCGACCGTGATCACCTCGGCGCCAGCGCCGATACCGAACGCGCGCAGCGCGAGAAATAGCGCATCGGTGCCGCTGTTGACGCCGACCCCGAAGCGACTGCCGCAATACGCCGCGAAGGCCGCTTCGAAGTTACGGACATTGGCGCCGAGGATCAGCATGCCCGACTCCATGACCTGCCGTATCGCCGCGTCTATCTCGTCGCGTTCCGCGTGGTATTCGCGCAGGTAGTCCCAGACCTTGATCATTCAGTCGTGCTCCATCACGCGAACAGCGGCAGGCAGGCGAGCAGCGTGCGCGCCTCGGAGTTCACGCGGCTTTCGCCTTGCGCCAGCGCGCGCAACTGCGCGAGCGTCATCCAGGCGAAGTTCGCGTGCAGCTCGATGGCTTCCGCATGCGGCAGCTGGACGACGCACACGTGGTTGCGCAGTGCCCAGAAGCGTCCACCTTCCTCTGACTGGATCGACGAGTGCAGCAGCCCGGTCTCCGGCACGTCCATGAAGTGATCGAGGTAAGGCACATCCGGCGCGGCGCGGCGCCGGTAATCGAACAGTGAAACGGTCGGCCCCAGCTCCACGCTGTCGACGATGCCGGGTTCGGGCTTGGCCTGCAGCAGGAAATGCAGCACGCCATCGATCTCGGCGCACAGGAAACCGCTCAGTCCAATGCCTCGGTGCAGCAGCAGCGGCTGGCACCACTGCGCCACTTCGCGGTCGGTACCCTCGATGCGGACCGCGGCAATCTCGAAATAATTCTGGCGCTGATGACGCATGCCCCAGTCGTCGCGCACCCAGTCACGCACGGATGCGAGGTCGACCAGCCGCGTGTCGATGGCGAGCAGGCTACGCATGCGCTGCAACCACTGATGCAGCTCCGCCAGCGAATGGCGCGCGGCGCCGGGGTCGCTGGCGGCGGAGTGATGGAACAGCGTTGCGCCCTCGGCGCCTGGCGCACCCGCATGGCAGATGTTGGACAGTACGCTGCGCGTGTCCATGTTCACCATGTCGGCATAGGCCATCAGCTGCTGGATTTCGTACAGCGTCAGCCAGCGGAAGCCCGGCAGCAGCGCCACGTCCTCGTCGACGTCCAGCATCACGTTGCGGTTGAATTTGCGGAAGAAACGGGTGCCGGTTTCCGACTGCAACTGGCTGTCGATGATGCGTGCAGCCGGATCGAGGAAGTACGCGGTGTAGGGCGGCAGGCGCCCCTTGTGTGTCTGCGAGTAATTGCTGAACGTGGCCTGCAGCGTTGGCGACAGCTGCACGAGGCCGACGTTGCCGGGCTCCATCTTGGCCTGCATCAGGAAGTACCGCGTGCCCTCGAAGACGCGCGTCAGTATGCCGAGTATGCCGATCTCGGGCTGCATGATCGCCGGTTGTTCCCACGCAGCCGCGGGCCTGGCGACCGGACTGCAATGCAGGCCCGTGATGCTGAAGAACTTGCCGCTGCGATGCCTGAGGTCGCCGCTGTCGGGCGCGAAGTACCATTGCTCGAGGTCGGCGAATGGAATCCGCACGACCTTGCTGGGGCAGTTGGCGCGCAGGTCCTGCAACCAGCGCAGCGTATCGGCGAAGTCCTGGAAGCGGTTATGCCGCGCCTGCGCGGAGCGCAGGAAGGAGCGCTGCAGGCTGTCGGGGTAGGCAACGATGCTGTTCATGCCACGGGTCCCTGCAAGGCGGCGAGGTAGTCCTCGAAGGTCCTGAGCGAGCGGCCGCGGTCGTAATGCGTGCTCGCGAGCACGAGCGCGACGGCGCCAGCAGAAAACTCCAGCAGGCTCGTGAAGGTCATGCGCGGCAGGTACAGGCCGCGGTTCGGGTCGTCCAGGACAAAGCGTAGTCTGCGCGCGGCACCCCTGACCTCGATGACATGGCGGCCGCTGATGCCGATGACGACCTGGTCGGTGTCCAGATGCGCGTGTCCGCCGCGGTCGGCAACCACGTGATGCAGGTAGAAGACACGACGGATGTCGAACGGAATGTCGACCATCGCTTCCACGGCGGTAAGCGTGCCGCGGCTGTCCGCGACGGCGGGGAGATCGATCCACCTGACCGCGTCGAGTCCCGAGTTCATGCGGGTTGCGCCTTGGTCATCAGGATCTGCAGGGAACTGCCGAAGGGCCGCAGCGGCAACCAGCGATCTTCGAAGCGCTGTAGGTGAAACAGCAGCGCATCGAGCGCGCGCGGCGGCATCTTCACATCGGATTCAATTTTTACGCTGCGGAACAGCCGCAGCCGCAGCCGCTGCAGGCCGCGCACGACGAACACGAGCGGCGCCAGCAGCACCAGGCGATAACGCAGCGTGCATGCCTCGATGCCCGCCTGGCGCAGCAGCGCACGCATCTCCTTTTTCGCGTAACGCTGGTTCACGCCAACGGCGAGATCATGAATGCCGCCAAGGCACGCGAAGGCAGGCGTCTGGACGATCAGGAGGCCACCAGCATTCAGCACGCGGCAGGCGGCGCGGAAGAAGTCGACGCGCTGGCGCGTGTCCGGCAGCGAGCAGATCACGTCCATCGCGACCACGACGTCGGCTGTGCCGGCGCGCGCGAGGTCCTCCTCATTCGCGATCGATCCCTGCAGCACCTCGAGGCCCTGGTTGCGGCACTGCGCCACGGCAAGCGGCGAGATATCGAGGCCCACGCAATTGCTGAAACCCGCGTCACGCAGGTAACGCAGGAAACCGCCGGTGCCGCAGCCGGCGTCGAGAATACGGATGGCGTGGTCGCCGCCACAATGTGCGCGGATTCGATCGAGCAGGTCGGCGTGCAGGCTGCGGTACCACCACAGGTCGGATTCGAGCCGCGCCATGCGCAGGTATTCGCTGTCGAGCATCTCGGTCGATGCGGCTGGCTGGGGATCCGGCTCGGCGCGCACGTCAGGGCTCCTGCGTCGCGCGCGTGGCGGCGCCGAATACAAAGAACCTGAAGATGCAGTAGTTCACCAGGGCAAGACCCAGCATCGTGAAGATCTGCGCGAATATGACATTGAGCCCAAGCCGCTCCACGGCCATGGCCAGCAGCAACAGGTTCAGCACGAAGGTCACTGCATAGCCCATCACCGTGTAGGACAGTGGCCTGAGATCGCTGCGCACCTGCGCGCGAAAGGTATAGGTCTTGTTCATGTAATACGAAAACACGATGCCTGCCGCATAGTCTCCGACGAGCGCCAGCGGATACCCAAGGCCGAGTCCAATGAGGCCAAGAAAAACCAGGGTGCCGATGACCAAAGTACCCGCGCCGACCAGGTGGAAGCGAAAGAGCTCCGCTACAAATGCTCTTCCTTTACTACCCATTGGGGGCTTCCGTTTGAGTGGAGGTAATGCTTGCCGACGTATTCGCCGATCAGGCCGAGAAAGATGATTTGCACGCCGGCAAAAAACAGGATCGACACCATGACCGAGGTCCAGCCGATCTGCAGGTCCGGGTTCAGCAACTTCTGGATGATGAAGCCGGCCGCCGCAACAAAACTGAACAGCGTCACGACCAGACCAAACAGCGCGAACAGGCGCAGCGGCTTGATCGAAAAATTGATGAACATGTTGAGCCACAGCGCCACGAGCTTCGTCAGTGTGTAGTTCGACTGGCCCTCGCGGCGGTCCGCATGTTCCACCAGTACCGAGCTGATGTTGCGGGTGTCGCGCAGGATCAGGCCGTCGATGTATGGCGCCGGGCCCTGGTAGCGAATGATGCGCTTCACCATGTCGCAGCTGATGACCTTGAAACTGGAGAGATACAGCGTCGCCGGTTTTTCCAGCAGCCAGTTGGCAATGCGGTTGTTGAAGCGGCTGCCGAGGTTGCGCAGCGGATGATGCCGCTTCGCGGCGTAGCGCGAATACACCACGTCGTAACCCTTGCGGGCTTCTTCGACGAGCGCGCGAATTGCGCTCGGCGGATTCTGGAAGTCATCGTCGATGACGACCGCGAAGTCGCCTGATGCGTAGTTGAAGGCGCACATGACGGCATTGTGCTCACCGAAATTCTTGCGCAGGGAAATGTATTTAAGGCCAGGATGCTGCGCGGCGAGCGCTTTGCATACGGTGTCGCTATCGTCCTGGCTGTAGTCATTGACGAGCACGAATTCGAGCGCGTAGTGCGCGGATAATTCGGCGCTGCACTCAGCGACGAGCGCTGCGATGCTGCGGGCACCGTTGTAGACAGGGATACAAATGCTGAGTTTCATGCGGCTGGCGTTGCTTGAGTTCGCTGGACTTCTTGTTGTAATCGGCTCAAGGGTGATTTCACTGCGCCAGCATTCCCGAAAACGACGCGCTTGGCAATGGCAGGCCAGCAATTATTGCCGGCCAACGGAGCATGGAGCGTTGCTGGATTTCGCGCCGCTCGGGGGCTGCGGCGGCGACGAAAACCGGCGCATGCGGCCGGGATCGTCAGGGCAGCGCGGCGAGCGTGCCGAACAGCAGCGTGAAGAGACCGACAGCGGACACCGCCATCAGTGTCACAAGCAGGCACAGCGTGCCGGAAATGAGATTGAGCTTCATGCTGGACTCCTGCTCTCCTCTGGGTCTTCGCCTACAACGCATGATCGCGGCGCCGGTTTACCCAGGCCGAAACCCGCAGTCGCAACGTGGTGGAACCGGATTTATTCCGAGAGGGAATTGCAGCGCTGCCATGCAGCTGGCCGCGGCCGCCGGCGCTCGATAGCGGCTTGACATTACTGCGCCGGTCAGCGCCAAATGCCGCGCATGCACCGCATCGCAGTCGCGGCGCCACTGGCCTTGCCGACTGCGCTCAGAACCAGAGCTGTAAAAGCCAATTGGAGCCGCGCATGTCCTCGATCCGCCCTCGCGCTGTCGTACCAGCCTTGCTGTTCTTCATTACGCTATCCTTCGCCACGCTCGCGTCGGCGCATCACTCCACGGCAATCTACGATTCGGAACATCCTGTCGAACTGGCCGGCACTGTCGTCGAGTGGAAGTTCACCAATCCCCATTGCATCATCGTGCTGGATGTCACGGCGGCAGACGGCAGTGTCCAGCGCTGGAACATTGAAGGCGGCAACACCAGCGGCCTGTTCCGTAGCGGCTGGACGCCGGCCACGCTGCAGCCAGGCGACCAGATCCTTGTCACGGTACGGCCCTTACGCAGCGGCGCTTTCGGCGGCAACTTCAGCAACCCGCGGCGCGCTAATGGCGAACCCGTCGTTGCCGTGCCGGCCGGACGCTGAGGGCCATGCCGATGCGCAATCCTGCCCGCTCACTCGTCCCCGTATCGCTCGTGACCCTGATGGCGCTGCTGGCAGCGGGTTGCAGCACTCCGGCCGCGACCACGGCCACGGCAAGCGCGGCTCCGGCGCGCGGCGCCAGCTATCCTGACTGGAGCGGCCAATGGCAACGCATCGGCAGCCTCAACTGGCCGCCCGAAGGCTATGAGGTTGCCGGACCGGCGCCGCTGACGCCCGAGTACCAGGCCATTTACGAACAGAACCTCGCGCTGCGCGCGCAGGGCATCCTGGCCGGCGATCCTCCCGCCACCTGCCTGCCGCCGGGCATGCCGCGCATGATGAAGATGAGTTTTCCGATGGAGATCATCATCACGCCGGCGATCACCTACATCTACGCCGACTGGGAAAGCCAGATCCGCCGCGTCTACACCGACGGGCGCGCCTGGCCCGAGTACATCCTGCCGGAGTTCAACGGGTATTCCATCGGCACCTGGCGCGATGACGACAACGACGGTCGCTTCGACACGCTTGCCATCGAAACCCGCGGCATCAAGGGGCCGCGCTCGATCGATTCGAGCGGCGTCATGCTGCATTCAAACGACGCAACGGTGGTGTTCGAGGAAATCTTCCAGCGCGATGCCAATACGCTAGAAAACAAAATCACGACTATCGACGATGCGTTCACGCGTCCGTGGACCATCAACCAGCAGTACAGCCACGTTACGGACAACATCATCTGGGTGGAATATGTCTGTGCCGAAGGCAACCGCCATATCCAGCTGGGCGACGAGTGGTATTTCCTGAACGACGACGAGGGGATTCTCGAACCAACCCGCGCGGGCCAGCCGGCGCTGGTGCCCGCAAGTCCCGTTCCCGCTTCACCGTAAATCACTACCGCACGAGGCAAGCGCAGGACCTATAACAACAACATTCGCTGATACACCAGGGGACACAATGCATAACAAGAAAAGTCAAAAGCAGTTCCGCAGTTCAGCACTCTCCGCCGCCATCGCCTGCCTGCTGTACGCGCCCACCGGCTTCGCGCAGCAGAGCGCCGCGGCGACCGCCGCGTCGACCGCCGATGTCGAGGAAGTCGTCGTCTCGGGCAGCCGCATCAGCAGGAATACGGGCTTCACTACGCCAACCCCTGTAACGACGCTCAACGCCGAGGAACTGGAACGGCTCAACATCGTGAACCTCGGCGCGGGCCTCAACCAGTTGCCGGCATTTCGTCCCAGCACTACCCCGACCACGAACGGCTGGGGCAGCTTCAACGTCGGGGCGCAGATCGTCAACCTGCGCGGCCTCGGCGTTAACCGCAACCTCGTGCTCGTCGACAACCGCCGCTTCGCGCCGGTCACGCGCGAAGGCACCGTCGACCTTAACCTGGTGCCGAGCGGCCTCGTCGAGCGCACCGATGTCGTGACCGGTGGCGCCTCCGCGGCCTACGGGTCCGATGCAATTGCCGGCGCCGTCAACGTCATCCTCAACAAGTCACTGACGGGCCTGAAAGGGCAGGTCGATGTCGGCCAGAGCGGCGAAGGCGATGGCAACAACACGCACCTCTCGCTCGCCGGCGGTGCCGACTTCCTCGATGGCCGCGGCCATTTCGTGCTCGGCGGCGAGTATGAAAAACAGGATGGCATTGGCGACTGCTTTACGCGCAGCTGGTGTGAAGGCGGCGTCGTCATCACCAATGCCGGCATCGGCGCCGTGCCGAATCAACCGGCCAACCTGCGCTTTCCGACAGGCGGCGGCTTCTTTGCCAATCCGGGCGGCGTCATCGCCCAGCTGAACAACAACACGCCGGCGACTCTGCCGATACGCAACCTGTTCGGCACCGGCGGCGTGAGCTTCAACTCCAGTGGCGAGCCAATCCCGTATCGCCTCGGCTCGCCGGCATCCGGTAACAACGCGGCCAACGGCGACGTGTTCTCGTCGATGTCGACGGCGCAGTTGATGGTGCCGGTCGAGCGCGAAACATTGTTCGGGCATGCGGACTTCCAGATTTCCGACACGCTCAACGGCTTTGTCGAAGGCTCCTACGGGCATGTCGACGGCGATGTCCTGCAGTCGCGCTACTTCGGCGCGCCGATATCCGTGTTCAACGACAACCCGTTCGTGCCGGCGGCGATTCGGGCGCTGCTGCCGCCAGCATCGGCGACCCCGAGTGGTACGCGGCCCGCCGCGGGCGCGTTCAACCTCGCGGTACTCGGCCAACGCCAGGGCCTGTCCGCCTCCGAAGCCAATACCTGGCGCATCACCTTCGGGCTCGATGGCCAGTTCAACGACAACTGGAGCTGGGACACCTACTACCAGTTCGCCGATACCGAGCGTGACCAGAGTGTCCAGAACAACCTCGTGCCTGGCGCCTCGCGCGTCATCAACCGGCCGGGCAGTGGTGGCGTCAACAATCCTGAATCCTTTGCCTACTGGTCGTGGGCCACGGACGCTGTCTACGATCCCGCCGACGCGGCGCTGCCCGCGGCGCAACGCCGCATCGTGTGCCGGGCACTCATCAGCCCCGATGCCGCGCTGCGCAGCGCCGCCGCTGGCTGTGCTCCCTTCAATCCCTTCGGCGCGGGCCGGGCTTCGACGGCGGCGCTCGACTACGTGTACAGAACGCTGGAGGAAAACATCCAGATCGACCAGCACGTGTGGGCCGCCAACGTCCAGGGCAGCGTCGCCGAGTTATGGGCGGGCGAGCTTGCGATGGCGGCGGGTATCGAGTTCCGCCGCGATTCCACGGCGCTGGTGCATGACAACCTGTCCAATTCCTTTGCCTACTTCCAGAACTTCGGTGCTGACTACAAGGCCGACCAGGATGCAATCGAAACCTACGTCGAAGCCGAACTGCCGCTGCTCGCCGACATGCCGCTGGTCGATGCGCTGAATCTCAATGCAGCCTTCCGCCGCACGGAATACGACATTTCCGGTTTCGGCGGTTTCAATCGCAGCGCGAGCAGCAACGACATCAGCGCGGACACCTGGAAGATCGGCCTGCTGTGGGACGCGACGGAGTGGATGCGCCTGCGTGTCACGCGCTCGCGCGACATTCGCGCGCCGAACTTCAACGACCTGTTCCAGGCCAGTGCCAGTAACTTCACGGCGGTAACGAATCGCTTCGTGGCCGGCAACCCTGCGCAGTTCCCGGCCGGTCTTGCCGGTGGCAATCCGGCGCTGGACGCGGAGAAGTCGATCACCTCGACGCTGGGACTGATCCTGCAGCCGCGCGAGGGCTGGGCCTCGGGCTTGCGTTTCTCCGCGGACTATTACGACATCCGGGTCGATGATTACATCGGTGCGCCCGGCGGCGCGCAGAATATCGTGGACCGTTGCTACTCGTTCCAGGATCCGCTCACCTGTCCACTGATCACCTTCGGCCCTGGCAATTCGCTGGCGGAAATCCGCAACGTCAACGTCAACCTGCAATGGCTGAAGTCGCGCGGGGTGGATTTCGAAGTCGCCTACACGCTGCCCCAGACCCGTATCCCCGGCGATATTTCTGTACGCTTCCTCGCCACGCGGGTGCTGGAGAACGCCACCAACCTGTTCGGCACCATCACCGATCGCGTGGGTGAAACCGGCGGCGGCGGTGGCTTGCCAGAGTGGTTGTCCAACACCTTCGTGACGTATTCCAACGGACCATTTTCGATGACGGTATCGGGTCGCTACATCAGCGATGGGAAATTCAATGCGCTGTGGATCGGTCCGGACGATCCCGAGTATTCCGTGACGCGGCCCCTGACCATCAACGACAATACCGTCGACAGCGCGTTCTACGTGAACCTCAACGGCAGCTACAACCTGACGGTTCTCGACCAGAGCGTGCAGCTGTTCGCGTCGGTCACGAACCTCGCGGACAAGGAGCCGCCGTCAGCTCCGAGCGCGACGTATCCGACCAATCCGGTGTACTTCGACCAGATTGGCCGCACGTACCGGGTCGGCCTGCGCTTTAGCTACTGAAGCCGGGCAGGAGTGGTGAACGGGGAAGCCAGTGCTTCCCCGTTTGCTATCGGCGGCAAGCGTAATACAGCGATAACGCAGCAATACGGAGAACAGGTATGCGCAACAAGGTAATGAAACTGGCCGCGCTTATTTTCACTGTCGCAACGGCGGCATCGATGCCGCACGCGACGCTCGCGCAAGGCGCGCTGATGCCGGCCGATGCGGCGAGCGTGGGCATGTCGGCGCAGCGGCTCGCCGTGCTCGACGCCGGCATCCAGGCGGAAATCGATAAAGGCACCGTGGCCGGCGTCGTGGTCGCGGTGGCGCGTCATGGCAAGCTGGTGCACAACAAGGCCTACGGGCTCGCCGACATCGCGTCCGGCGAAGCGATGCGCAGCGACCACCTGTTCCGCCTGTACTCGATGACCAAGGCAGTCGCGAGCGTCGCGCTGCTGACGCTGTACGAGCAGGGCCATTTCCAGTTGAACGATCCGCTCGAGATGTACATTCCCGCCTTCGCAAACCTCAAAGTCTATGCCGGACAGGACGCCAATGGCGGCATGCTGCTCGAGGACATGAAGCGCAAGCCGACGGTGCTCGATGCCTTCCGTCATACGCTCGGCCTCGCCGGTGGCGTAGGGCAGCATCCGATCGACCTCGTGTATCGCGAACATGGCCTCGCGATGGGCGATCTCGAATCGCTGAGCGACGAAATGCAAAAGCTCGGCGAAGTGCCGCTGCGCTACCAGCCGGGCGAACAGTGGGTCTACGGTCTCGGCCACGACGTGCAGGCCTACCTCGTCGAATATTTTTCCGGCATGCCTTATGCGGATTATCTGCAGAGCGTGATCTTCGATCCGCTCGGCATGCAGGACACGATGTTCGGCGTACCGCCGGCACGCGCCGAGCGCTTCGCCACCGTGTACGGCGTCAACGCCGACGGCGGCCTGCAGGCGCAGCAGGGCGACGCCTATGCGCGCTACACCGATCATGCTTTCGCCACGCTGAGCCTGTCCGGCTCCACCGGCGACTACCTGCGTTTCGCGCAGATGCTGTTGAACAAGGGCGAACTCGATGGTGTGCGCATCCTCGGCCGCAAAACCGTGGAGATGATGTCGCGCAACTGGCTGCCTGAAAATATCGCGTCGATCAGCGCCAACGGGCCGCATGCAAGCGGCTGGGGCCTCGGCGTGTCGGTCATCATCGATGAGCAGGCCTACGGGCATATGGGCTCGCAGGGCGCCTGGGGCTGGTCCGGCGCGGCCTCGACCTTCTTTAGCGTCGACCCGCAGGAAGACATGACCTACGTCATCATGGCGCAGAAAATGCCGACCGATGCCGCGCTGCGGAACAAGATCGAGAACCTGATTTACCAGGCGCTGGTGGAGTAGGGGATGCGGTCAACGCGGAGCGACTACTGGAGCCGCATTCATTCGCCTTCCGCGTAGCCTGCCTCGATCCACAGCTTCGCCGACTCCATCGTGCAGGGTGCGCGCACCAGCTCACGGTCGGCGACCTTGACCCAGCGGTGCGTGAAGGTCGTCGGTTCCAGCAGGTAGATCGGATCCGTCACGGTGATCTCGATCTCGATGCCCATGCCGCCGTCGACGAGGCGGAAACGTTCACGCACGCTTTTCTCCGCGCTCGAATCGATGCCCGTGTGAGTGCCCCAGCGGTCGGCCGTGAAGCCCGTGGTTTCGACGATCAGGTCCCCGTTTTCGAACCAGCCGATCGAATGGCCCATGCGCGACGGCGGGCCGCCGGGCCGCGCGCGATCCATGTGCACGATGCGGCGCTCTTCCATCAGGTCGCGTTCTATCACAAGCGTCGATGCATCCTCGTAACGCATGCGATGCGCGTAGGGCAAGGTCATCGATTTGGGCGGGCCGGGGTCGTAGCACTCGAGCACCGGATTCTGGTCTTCGCTGAAGTTCGCCACGAGCTCCTGTCCCTTCGCCGTCAGCGGCCAGCCTTCGGGCGGGAAGTAAGTCGGCTGGTTCGGGCCGCGGTTCCACATGCCGGTAAAGTCGGTAGATGGCGTGATCTGCGCCTCGGCGGCGGCGGTGCTGCCGATCCGGATGCCGTCGCGCTCCGCCCATGTCAGCGAGCTGTAGGCGCGCGCCTTGTTACGGTCGTGTTCGCCTTCCCAGGTGATGTGGTCCCCGGGCTTGAACGAATCCTTGTCCCAGCCGAGCGCGGCCATCGCGCCGGGATGCAGCATCTCGATGCTGTACTCGACCACTTCGCCGGCCGGATTGGGCGCTTCGACCTTGAGATACACGTGCGGCATGCTCCAGCTGTAGCGCGTGACGACGCCGCTGAGCACGCGCACGTCGGCCGGATCGAGGGAGGCATGCGAGTGATGCCCAAGCGCGGCCGAAACCTGCAGCGCAAGCAGCAGGGCGATTAGGGGTCTGCGGCGGAAGTCGAACACGTTGATGCCTCCAGGGGCCATGGCCGCGACGGCTCAGGCGCCGTGTCGCGAGCGCCTCGAGATTACTACAAACCTGCAAGGCTTTTGAATGCAGCGAAATGGAATTCGCCTGCGCTTTGGGTTACGGTTGAAGCCCGCTGAACGGAGGAAGGGGCCATGAGTATCGTTTCACTGAACGTAAACGGGGCGCTGCACGAGGTCGACATCGACCCGGCGACGCCGCTTCTCTATGTGCTGCGCAACGATCTCGGCCTGCGCGGCCCGCGCTTCGGCTGCGGGCTCGGTCAGTGCGGAACCTGTACCGTGATCATCGATGGCAATGCCGTGCGCTCCTGCCAGCTCCCGGCCGCCGCGGTCAACGGCGCGATCACGACGCTCGAGGGACTCGCGCAGGACGGCAGCCTGCATCCACTGCAGCAGGCCTGGATCGACGAGCAGGTGCCGCAGTGCGGCTATTGCCAGAACGGCCAGATCATGACGGCCAAGGCGCTGCTCGACCGCAATCCAGACCCGAGCGATGCCGAGATTCGCGCAGGCATGGATGGCGCACTGTGCCGCTGCATGACCTACTACCGTATCCACGCCGCGATCAAACGTGTCGTCAGCGCGCAGGACGCGGGTACCGCGGCAGCCGCACACACCGGCGATGCGAATGACCAGGAGGCCGCCGTATGAGCACGCCACTGCAGTTCCCCAAAGCAATCGAGGACGCGCTGCAGCGCATCGATCCCTCCCTGTCGCGGCGCAAGTTCCTCGCCTCCTCAGGCGCGCTGGTGCTGAGTCTCGGCATCAATGCCGTGCCAGGCGGCCGTGTGCTGGCGCAGGCGCTGGCGAGCGGACCCTATCCCGATCCGGATTTCCTGCAGCTCGATACCTGGATCGTCATTCATCCCGACAACACCGCCACCTTCTTCGTCGGCAAGACCGACGGCGGCCAGGGCACCGGCACCGCGTTCCGGCAGATGATGTGCGACGAACTCGACATGGCCTACGCGCAAACGCGTCTGGTCATGGGCAGTACCGATACCACGCCCGACCAGGGCGGCTCGGGTGGTTCCGATGGCATCGAAGCCGACGGCTGGCCGATGCGCCGCGTTGCCGCGGAAGCGCGGCGCGTGTTGCTCGAGCTCGCCGCCGAACGTTTAAACATGCCGGTCGACGCACTCACGGTCAGCGAAGGCAGGATCAGCGCGCTGAGCGATTCCAGCCAGTCGGTGACGTATGCCGAACTTGTCGGTGGCCGGCGCTTCGACGTCGCGCTGACAGGGCAGAACATCAATGCCACGAGCGGCGCGGCCGCCGTCAAGCCGGTGCAGCAACTGCGCGTCGTCGGCCAGCCGATCCAGCGCTACGACATTCCGGCCAAGGTCGATGCGTCCCTGACCTGGGCCGTCGACATGAAAGTGCCCGGCATGCTGCACGCGCGCAACGTGCGTCCGCCGGTGGCGGGGGCCACGCTGGTGAGCATCGATGAAGCATCGGTAGCGAGCATTCCTGGTGTCGTCCGCGTGGTGAGCCGCGGCAACTATGTCGCCGTGGTCTGTGAACGCGAAGAGCAGGCGATCCAGGCCGCACGCGACCTGAAGGCAGAGTGGACGCCGCCGGCGCAGGGGCCGTTCCCGGCGTCGAAGGACCTGTTCGACTACATGCGCGCGGCAACGCCGACCTCGAGCTCGGAGCCGCGCGTCACCGGCGATCCGGCCGCGGCCTTCGCCAGCGCGGCGCAGGTGCTCGAAGCCGACTACGAAGTGCCCTTCCAGGGACACACCGCGATTGGACCCGCATTCGCTCTCGCCGATCCTTCCGATGGGCAGATGACGATCTATTCCAACGACATGAAATCCTACGGCCTGCGCAGCGGCGTCGCGCAGTTCCTCGACCTGCCGCGCGACCGCGTGCGCGTGGTGTACATGGACGGTCCGCAGGTCTACGGTCGCACGGCCTCCGACGATGCCGGTTTCGAAGCCGCCTTCCTTGCGCACGAACTTGGCAGGCCGGTGCGCGTGCAGTGGATGCGGCACGAGGAAACCGCGTGGGACACAAAGGGCCCGGCCTACGCCTGCCGGCTGCGCGGCGCACTCGATGCGGACGGCAAGCTGACAGCGCTGGAATATGACGCGCGTTCCATCGACTACGCGCACCTCAACTACAACGAACCCGACACCGTGCTGATCGCGCAGCTGATGGGCCGGCGCCCGGCGCAAACCGCGGCTGGCGCCACCGCGACGCCTTCGGTGCAGTACGGGATTCCCAACCAGCGCATGTCGACGCATGTCGTGGCGCTGCCTCTGGTGTGGGAAACGCCGCTGCGCACCGGCAACCTGCGCGACCCGAACGGTCCACAAGTAACCTTCGCCTACGAAGCCTTCATCGATGAACTGGCCGCGGCGGCGCGTCGCGATCCGGCGGAGTTCCGCCTGGAACTGATCGAAGCCAGCGCGGAAGATAATGTATTTCGTCGCGCGCGCTCGCTCGCGGCGCTGCGCGCGGCGGTCGCGGCCTACGGCGGCTGGCAAACCCGGCCCGCGCCCAATCCGCAAAGCGCTGGCCCGATCCACCGCGGCCGCGGCATTGCCTACACCAACCGCAGCAACACGATCGTCGCCGTCATCGCCGACGTCGAGGTCAACCGCGACACGGGCCACGTGTGGGTCAGGCGTCTCGTGTGCGCGCACGACTGCGGCCTCGCGATCAACCCGATGGGCCTGAAGCACACTGTCGAATGCGGCATGCTGCACGGCCTCAGCCGCGCCCTGCACGAAGAGGTGCAGTTCGACGAGGAGAAAGTGACCAGCGTCGACTGGCTGACGCATCCGAGCATGCGCCACTCCGACACGCCGGAACGCATCGATATCGTGCTCGTCAACGGCGACCCAAACCCCGAGCGCCCGGACCTGCCGCACTACGGCGCCGGCGAGACCAGTCACAAGCCGATGATCGCGGCGGTGGCGAATGCGATTTTCGATGCAACCGGCGTGCGCATGCGGCGGGCGCCGTTCCGCAAGGAGCGCGTGCTGGAAGCGTTGCGGGACTCGCGCTCGTAAGGGGCGTGCGCGAGTACTTAGTTTATTCCTAAGTATCGCTTCCAAACTGAGTCATATTCTTTATTGCGCGGCTCCCTACAATTGCGCCTGTCCTCCAACAGGTTCATCAAGGAAAGTCCCATGCGCACCCAAACCAAAGAAATCCAGACCAGCCTCACGCCGCGTAAAGCCTTCGACATCCTCGTCGAAGGCAACCGCCGGTTCGTCAGCAACCTGCGCTACAACCGCAACCTTCTGGAACAGGTCAACGCAACCTCGGAAGGCCAGCATCCCTTCGCAATCGTGCTCAGCTGCATCGACTCGCGCACCTCTGCAGAGCTCATTTTCGACCAGGGTCTCGGCGATATCTTCAGCGTTCGCATTGCAGGCAACGTCGTCAACGAAGACATTCTCGGCAGCATGGAGTTTGCCTGCCAGGTTGCCGGCGCCAAGCTGATCGTGGTGCTTGGCCACACCAGCTGCGGCGCGATCAAGGGCGCCTGCAATCATGTGACGATGGGACATTTGACCGGGCTGCTGAGCAAGATCGCGCCGGCGATGTATAACGTGGAATGTAGCAAGGGAGCCGACTTGCCCGCTGCCGAGTTCGAAGAGTCGGTGACGCTTGCGAATGTGCGCCATCAGATGAGCACGATTCTCGAGCGTTCAACGATCCTCGAACACCTCTACAACGAGGGCAAGATCGGCGTCGTCGGCGGGATGTACTCCGTCGAGTCGGGCGAGGTGACCTTGCTGGAGGAGGAATTCAATGACCTCGCGCTGGAATCAAAAGCGGCATGAGCGCTGTGCCCACGGGCGCGGACGCGACGGCGCTGCGCCTTACTTGAACAGCCTGTCCCGCGCCGCGCTGGTGATCGCCAGCA
>JBEGWB010000123.1:0-5190 GCA_041178065.1 Pseudomonadota bacterium
GCGCGGTTGACAGAGCGGCGCCTGAAATTTATCAGGCTGCCCGCGAGCGAGCTAACCCTGTTTGCGCGAGAAACTTCACATTCGCTGGCGGCAGCGGCGAGCGCGCAGGTAGAATTCGGGCCATGTCCGACCACGCCGCCACTACCGAGATCCTGCGTCTGCAATGTTTGCAGGCTCTGGGCATTACTGTATATCACCCGCGCTTCCGCTTGCCAGGCGCGAAGCCATCGGTGCTCGGCCCGCTGGCGGAAATTGCGACTGCTGCGCGCGCGGACAGCAAGCCTGCCGATGCCGTAGCGCCAACGCGAATGGAGCTTAGCGTGCAGCCTGCGCCGCAGCGTGGCGAAGCGCGGACGGAGTCCCTGGCGCAAGGCCGCGGGGCATTCAGTGCTACTTCCGCTTCGACGTCTGCATCCGCCGCCACAGCCACAGCCTCAGTATCAACAGCATCAGCAATACCTGCAGCCGCAAGAACAGTAACCCCGACATCCTCAACGCTGGCAAGAACTTCCGCAACTGACACGGCAGGAACTGCAGCGCCGCGTGCGGCGGATGCACACGCGTCAATCCCATTGCGCATGGAGACCGGCGCGCAAGTGGCGGTGCAGAATTTCCAGTTACTGTTGTTGCAGGTCGATGACGATCTCGCGATCCTCAACCAGATTCCGGCGCTAGCGCGGCCACAGCTGCAGGACAGGCAAGTCGCGCTGCTGACAAACCTGCTGCGCTGGCTCGGCAAGCCGATGCCGGCGCAAACGCCGCGCATGTTCCGCTGGCCCTTGCCAGGGCTCGAGCATATGGCGGCAAGCATGAGCGCCGGCACCAGCCTGCTGCACTTTCTCGAACAGGCCAGCAGCGAACGCGGCTTTCGCTTCCTGCTGGCGCTCGGCCCGCAAGCTGTCGCATCGGCCTCGCCGGGATGGCAGACCTTCGCAACGCACAGCGTCGACGAAATGCTTGCCTTGCCCGCGCTCAAACGCGAAGCCTGGCAGGCGCTGCTGCCACTGCATGCGCTGTTGGCCTCGTCATCGGCGCCTGCGTCATATCAAACCGAGCGCTGATGGCGGCGCTTTCCACCGATGTATCCAGCGCCTTGCGCGCACTTGAAGCCCGCGACATTGACGCGCTTATTTCACTGTTGCCCGCTTTGCTGCCAGGCGACTGGACTGCGACTGGCATTGGTCGCTTGCTTGAGGCCGGACACAAATTTCGTGTGCTGGTGCGTGGCGATAGTCCCGAACAAATCGCCGGCTTCGCCGAATACCAGTGCATCCTCGATGAAGGACATCTGCTGGGTATTGCCGTCGCGGCGCAATTCCAGCGCAGGGGAATCGGCGCAACACTGCTGGATGATGTACTGATGCAGATGCGCGCCGAAGGCTGCACGCGCTGCCTGCTGGAAGTGCGCCGCTCAAACCTTGCGGCGCAGCGGCTATATCAGCAGGCGCAGTTCATGCTCGATGGTGTCAGGAAAAATTATTATCTGCCGCAGCGGGCAGGGCAGGCATCCGAGGACGCGCTGTTGTATTCGCGCGCGATTTAAACAAGCAGGCCTGGGCCCGGGCGCCAACTCATTTATAAAGAATTGGGCTCTGACCCCAATTACCCATAAACGAATTGGGCTCTGACCCCAATTAACCCTATTTGCTCGCTTAGTTGCCGAGGATGCGTCGCAGCGTGTCGACCAGCTTCTGGTTTTCTTCCGGCGAACCGATCGTGATGCGCAGTTTGTCGTCGAGCCCCGGCACATTGAAATAGCGCACGAGAATGCCCGCGTCCTTCAAGGCCCGGTACAGCGCGCTGGCCTGCTGCGATGCCGGCGTGGTGGCGAGCAGGAAGTTGCTCTGGCTCGGCGGCATCCTGAAACCCAGGCGCTGCAGTTCGCTGCCGAGCCACGCGCGCTGCTCTCGCACGCGCCGCCACGTGTCGGCTGCATAGTGCTGATCCTCGATCGCCGCGCGTGCGAGCGTTTGCGCGATATAGTCAGTGTTGTAGCTGTCTTTCGTCTTGTATTGCATCGGGTCGACCAGTACCCGTGGACCAATCCCGTAGGCCATGCGCAAGCCGGCCAGCGAGTAACCCTTGCTGAGCGTGCGCAGGATCAGCACGTTATCGAGCTTCTCCGTCAGTGGAATGCAATTGTGCGCCGCGGCAGGATCGACGAAGTCGACATAGGCTTCGTCGAGAACCAGCACGCCGCGGAATTCGCGTGCAATTTTTTCGATGTCGGCGGCGCTCGTCAGGTACCCCGAGGGCGCGTGTGGATTGACGATGAAGCACAGCTTCACGTGCGCGGCATTCAACTGCGCGGCGAAGTCCGGCGGCAGGCTCCAGTCGGCGTGCAGCGGAAATTTTTTCAGGCCGCAGCCATGCGCGGCGGCGAGCACGTCATACAGCGAATAGCTCGGATCAGCGACGCCGATGCATTCGCCCATTTCCACGAAAGTCGCGAGCACGAGGCGTAGCAGTTCGTCACCGCCGTTCGTGACGATGAGGTTGTCGCTGCCGACCTTGTGCAATTGGGCCAGGCTCTGGCGCAATTGCATGGCCGTCGGCGGCGGATAACGCCGCAAGCTGTGCACCTGGATCGCGCGCAGCGCCTGTTCCACGGCGGGGCCCGGCGGATAAGGGTTCTCGTTCGTGTTCAGCTTGATGATGTCCGGACGGTCGGGTTGTTCGCCCGAGGTGTAACCGGTCATCGCGCGGATGTTATTGCGTTCGAAACTCACGTGTTGCTCCTTTGCATCGTCTTTACCGCGAACGCGGAGGTCCAGCCTTGATCCGTTTGTTCCCGCGAACGCGGGGATCCAGCCTTGATTCGTCATTCCCGCGAACGCGGAAATCCAGCATCAATCGCTGGCGCGGGTATGACGAAGTTCCTTGTCATTTTGTCGCCGGCAGATAGGTGTCGAGCCTTGCGTTCCAGCCCTTCAACCAGCGTTGCTCAGCGCGCTCCGGCGGCGCCAGGGCGACACGGCGCGCAAGCACGGCACGTGCACTGCTAACAAAATCCTGCAGCGGCTGCGCGGAGTTGCGCGACATGCCTTCGAGCACCTGCCGCAGCCCCCAGCCGGTGCCCTGGTAACGTTCCGTGTCGCGCGTGCCTTCGCCCTTGAAGTGCACATAGTCGATCAGCGCGTACATGCCGTAAGGCTGCGCCGCCTGCGCAACTGCATCGTAGCGCAGCGCCAGTTCTTCCCTTGCCACAGGTTCGGCAGCGGCAAGGATACGCTCCAGCGCGCCGTTGGAGCGGCTGACAATGAACGCGGTCTGCAGGTCCTTGTGGTTTGCGAGAAAGGCACGCAGTTCAACCTGGCGCGGATCGTCGACAGCGGCGAGGAATGCTTCGCGATCTGGCCAGGGTTGCTCTTCTGCCGCCTCTGCAATCCACGCGGGCACTTCGGCGCCGTGCGCGCGCATGAAGCTTAGGAGATCCGGAAAGGTTTCGGCGAAGGGCGCTTCTTGCCCGGCGCGATACCAGATGAAGTGGCCGATACCGAGAGAGGGGAAGTCCTCTCCAGCATTCCATGCCGTCAGGCATGTCGCCTTGCTGTTGCATTCATTTCTGAAAATCTGTTCACCAAGCCAGGACAGTTGCGCCGCATCGAGCTCGGGTAGCTCGGCGCGCGCCGAGGCCGCCCACAAGCTCGCGCACAGCGCCAGTGTGGCATACAGCCATGCGCGCAGTGTCCACTTCGCGGGCGCAGGTATGGGTGTGCTGCCTTTGTAGAGATCCGGAGTCATCGTGGACGGGAACCAGTCAGGAGAACGGTGTAAATAAAGCGAGAAAACGGCAAGCTGTGGTACGCTTTGCATCGACTTTGTCGCGACGAATTCTAGCACAAGGCCCGATCATTCAGGCCCTTTGCGGCCTGCCACCTCAACACCCCGAACGCCATTCGTACGATATCCGTACGCCATCCGAAACAGGTACTTCCACTTGGTCGAGCTCGAAGAAAACAGGCAGGATGCAGCCAGTAAAAGCCAGGATGAGGACTTTGTCCGTCAGCTCTCACAGATCTACAAGAAGCTGAAGTTTGCCAAGAATCTGAAGAAGGCAATGAAGGAGGTCGAAGGCGACCTGCTGACACTGCTCGGGTGCAAGCTGTTCACGATCTTCCAGAGTGTGGACAACGGCAAGGAAATCGTCGCGACCTTCAAGGGCGGCATCGGGTCGGAGGAAAATCCGGACTTCGTCATCAAGGTGCCCTTCACCGCCACCTCCCTCGCCGGCTACGTTGCGCTGAGCCAGCGGCCGATCCTTGTCGAGAACCTGTACAACGCCGAGGAATTGACCAACATCCATCCCCGCCTGCAGTGGGACAAGAAGTTCAGCGAGTCGAAAGGGCTGTTCTTCAAATCGATGATGGTGGTGCCAATCAAGGACGAGATCCTGCTCGGCGTCATCCAGATCATCAACCTGCGCGACGACGCGGCGTTCACGAAGGACAACCTGAAGCACGCGACAATGGTCGCGCAAATGCTCGCGCGCCAGTTCCGTTCCGAATTCCAGAGCACGCAGGGCCCCTACGACTACCTCGTGCAGCAGGGCAAGATCACTAGCAAGGACCTCGACGAGTTGCAGAAGGCCGCGACGCTGTACGGCACGACCGTGACGAAGGCCCTGATGGAAGACTTCAGGATCGACCCGGACGAGATCGGCAAGTCGCTCGAACTGTATTACCGTGTGCCGTACATGAAGTACGACGCGAAGGTGACACTGCCCCTCGAGCTCATGGAAAACCTCGGCACGCAGTATCTGCGCAACAACCTCTGGGTGCCGATCTCGGGCAGCAAGGAGGAAGTGGTCATCCTCATCAGTGATCCCTCGAACTACCAGCGCATCATGGAGATCCAGGGCATCCTGAACGCGCGCAACTACGTGTTCCGTGTCGGTCTGCCCGAGCACATCCTGCAATACCTCCGTGGCAGTGCCCAGGAAGAGGATGACAACACCGGGTTCGACGACGTATTCAAAAGCCTCGAGGAAGAGAGTTCGATCGAAGTCGAGGACAGAAAGGACGAGAGCGAAGGCGACGCTGCCACCTCCGCGATCATCCAGCTCGTCAACAAGATTATCGTCGAGGCCGAGCGTCTCGGCGGTTCTGATATCCATATCGAGCCCGGCAAGGATCGCGGGCCCGGGATCGTGCGCGTGCGCGTCGACGGCCTCTGCCGCGAACTGCTGAA
>JBEGWB010000124.1:0-14634 GCA_041178065.1 Pseudomonadota bacterium
CGAAGAACACGTCCAGCGCGCCGGCGAAGGCGACGAGCTGCGTGCCAGACGCGAAGAAACCCAGCAATACGAAGAAGCGCTGGTAACCGGCTTCCTTGTGCAGGTAAGTCTGCGAGAAGCGCGCGACGAGCAGTGTCAGGATCGCACCCAGCAACGAGAACACCTGGGCCACGTTGTCGACATACAACAGCGCCGGGATTTCATAGTCGCCAATACGGATCCAGTCACCGAAGCTCACGTCGAGCGGCGGCTCTCCAAAGCCACGGATGAAAATCACCGCTGCGCTGCCAGCCAGCGACAGCAGCAAGCCGAAGTTGCTGGCGCGATACACGGCCGGCTCCGACAGCCACTGCCGGCGCGCCAGCAGTAATAGCCCGGTGAGCAGTGCCATCGCGAATGGTGCGGCAACGCTCAGGCCCAATGCAAACTGCAACGAGGTCATGGAATCTCCTTCGAGGTTCAGGCGGCTGAACGCTGTGGGGCACGCAGCATCGCGTCGACCAGCACAGGTGTCAGATGGTCGCGGTGCATGCCGTGGCGCGCCGCGGAATCGGGGAAGCGTCCGATACTCGCCGTCTCGGGTTTGTAGGGGATAAAGCCTGCGTCGGTGAAGATATGCATCGCGCCGGTATCCGGATCCACGCTCGCGAGCTGGATCCAGCGATTGACGACGAGCTCGCGCACTTCGGCCTGTCGCCCTGCAATCTGCAGCAAGGCTTCGGGCGTGGATTCGCAGATCACCAGTAGCCGCATCGGCTCATGCAACTCCACCATCTGCAACGGCAAGCCGGTGCGCAGGTCGCTCTTGTGACCGTTCATGATGCCGAGCAGGCCGATGACGTTGTGCGGCAGTTTGGTACCGCAGCCATAACGCTCGTTGTCGACCGACGAGAAAAAGTACTCGAGACTGATGCCTGCGCCAACCGGGCCCGCCGCGGCCAGAATGCGCTCGAGGATGCCATGATCAGGATCGATCGTTGGATCGTAGCTGATCAGGAAAGCGCGGCGATCCAGGTGCAGCCCGCGCGTCAGTGAACGGCGGCCGACGACAGCCACTGCGTTCGTGCAATGGCCGTACTCGGGGCGTGGCTGCGCAAGCATGCGCGAACGCGTCTCGACATGCGCCAGCCCGGCGTCGGGGCTGATGTTCAGCGGCGTGATGTGGAAGCGCCGGCAGCGTTCGGCGGCGCTCATGCGTCGTGCGCGATCGAGCACCGTGTCGGCATGCTTGAAGGCCTCCAGCAGCTGCGGCGGAATTTCATCGATGTCCGAATATGGCACGCTGTCATCGGCGGTATCGTGCAGGCCACCGACAAACCAGGTGTCGTCCGGAATCACAATACCACGCGCGCGCAACGCGGCACGCACTTCGGGCAGGTTGACCAGCGCCGCGAAGACGCGCGCATTTGCCGCGCCACGACGCCCACCGCAGGCGCCGCAGTCGTGCGCCGACTCATGCGGATTGTTCAGGCTCGTCGAGCCATGTCCGAGCACGATGACGACCGGCGCGTAATTGTCGACCAGTCCGATGCTGCGCAACACGCCCGTCACGCGGTCGGTGGCTTCCTGCAAGGTGAAGCCAAGGAATTTGCCGCGATCGCTGCGCAGCTCGCCGTCGCGTAAGGCAATGAGCTTTGTAACCGGGCGCGGCGAAAGATTTTCAGTCACGCTGTCGTGCAGGCCCAGCGATTCGCGCGGGAACAGGATGCGCAGCATCGCCGATACGGCGAATATCGGCCCGAGCAACAACGAGAAACCGGCGCCGCCGGCGAGCGTACGCGACTGGTAGTGCACATTGCGTCGGGCAGCGCGCCAGGCGTCGCGCAATTTCTTGCGCGTGATGTGCCAGCCGCGCTGTTCCTCGACCGGCTTCTCATGCACTTCGTGCGCCGGCGTAACGACGACCGGACAATAGGCGGCTGGCGTCGGGTCATACAGGCCCTGGTAATCGATTGCGACGCCGAAAAATCCGGCCAGGCCGAAGGTCTGGTACTCAGGCCCCTGCTCTTCCAGCGCACGGCGAATCGACTCCTCGCGCTCGTCCATGCAGAACATGTACTGCGCGCGCGGACGCCCGCCGGGATGCATCAGCCGCTCCGGCCGCAACGCGGCAATACCATTGAGCGTCTGGCGGTAGTACCAGTGTTCGTAAGCCTCGGTCCACAGCTCGCGACACTTCAGCGGTGGGCAGGCGAGTACCTCCTGCCACAGGAGCAGGATCGTGTCGTCGCTGAGCGCGGCGAAATCGCGCGGCGCGAGGCCGGCAGCTTCGGCGATGGCAAGCAGGATCATCGCGTCCTCGTTGCGGTGTCCCGCATCGGGATCCGGCGCAAGCGCGAGCAGGGCTTTCCACGCGACCGGCAGCGCGGCCTCGTTGCAGATTTTTTCGATCGCGCGGCGCGCAAGCACAAAGCGCACGGCGAGAAAATCGTTCAGCGCCACAGGCATGTGCGCATGGTTTTCCGCCGGATGCATCTCCAGCCGCTGGAACATGCCGGCCCAGCCGGCGAGTGCCGCGGCGCTCTCAACGATAAAACCTTCGAGCTCCGCTTCTTCCACACCGAGCGCAGCCATTGTTTCCTCGATGGTTTGCAGCGCGGGCTTCTGCAGGCGCGCGATTTCCGCAAAGTCCTTGTCCACGCCCGGGCAGCCCCGCGGCGAACCGGAGCCCGCGGCGTACAACCCGGCAACCGCATGCAGGAATCCGCGTTCGCGGCCGGGCATCGGCGACAGGGCCTGGCCCTGGTCGAGGAATCCGGCGCTCAGACGCACGAGTTCATCACCGACCGGTACGTCCGGGTCGCCAACATTGAGCGCGCGCAGTACATCGGCATGGCGGCGATACGTCGTGCCGTGGTGTTTCAGGCCCGGCAGCGCATCGACGCGCGCAAGTGTGACGCTGAACAGCTCGCGCTGATGGGCCTGCAGCACCCACTGCAGTTCGACCGCGTTGGCGATCGGGTTGGCGTCGATCATCAGTGCTCGCCACAGCTTCAGCCGCGAAAAACCAGGCAGCAGTTCTTCGCCTGCAGCCGTGCCAAGGCGCATGTTGAGAATGTAGTCGACGTCGCTGGAATCGATGCGCCCCTTCGCGTATGCGGCGCGGAACTCATGCAAGTCCATGTAGGGGCGCGCGCCGATGAGTTCGGCGCCCTTTTGCACCGCGTCATGGAAGCGCAGTGCCTGGAAGTGATGCAGCGTATTGTGATGGATGAAAACGCCGATAGGACCCTGGTCGGGAAGGATGTGGCGAGCGGCGGCAATCGCGCGCTCGACCGGCGTGATGGACTGTCCGGCACTTTCCAGGTGCATGGTCTAGTGCCCCATGCCGGGGCGTCCCGCGAGATTCAGGTTTTCGATCGTGACGTCGAGACGACGTTCCTTCGCGCTACTCTTGAAATCGCGCAGCACATCGAGCACGTCGTGATCGATATAGCGGTTCTTTTCACCGTCGATGATGACCTTGCTGCCCGGCTTGAATCCCTGCAACGCCGACGTGAGACTCGCCTTGTGCAGGAAAGTCAGGTGCTTGTTGAGACGCAGCAGCGTGGTGTTGCCTTCCGGGTTTTCCTCGTCGAAGCACGGTGCGCTCAGGTGTTCGTGGAGAATGATCAGCAGGCTGACGGTCAGGCCAATCGCGATACCGATCAGCAAGTCCTGTACGACGATCGCGACGATGGTGATGACAAAAGGAACCCACTGGCGGAAGCCCTGGCCGACGAAGTGCTTCAGCTGCTTCGGATGCGCCAGCTTGAAACCGGTGTGGATCAGCACGACTGCGAGCACCGCAAGCGGGATCAGGTTCAGCAGTGTCGGGATCGCCCACACGGCGACGAGCAGGAATCCGCCATGAACGATTGCCGACGTGCGTGTTTTCGCGCCAGCGTAGACGTTCGCCGAGCTGCGCACGATGACGCCGGTCATCGGCAGGCCGCCGACGAGGCCGCAAATGGTATTGCCGATACCCTGCGCCACGAGTTCACGGTTTGCCGGCGCTTCGCGCTTCAGCGGATCCATGCGGTCGGTAGCTTCTAGGCTTAGCAGCGTTTCGATCGACGCGACGACGGCGATCGTGCCGGCGGTTACCCATACGGCGCTGCTGGTAAGCGCGCTCCAGACCGGCGATTCGAGTGCGGCGTCGAGTTCAGCCACGGAACCGATGATCGGCAACTGCACGAGCTGCGCGCCGGTCAGCGCCATGTCGGGACCAAACACGAGATTCATGCCCGCGCAGACAATGACTGCCACCAGCGCGCCGGGCACGATGGCGAAAGGCTTCATAAAGGATTGTTCCCACAACAGCAGTATCCCCAGCGATACGGCGCTGATGACGACCGTGCCCATGTGCATATTGCCGAAGGCCGCGACCACGCCCGCGCCGGCGGAACCGCTGTCCGCGCCAAACACGTAGGGCAGTTGCTTGAGAATGATGATGACGCCGATGCCCGCCAACATGCCGCGGATCACCGAGTTCGGGAAGTAGTAGCCGATGACGCCGGCGCGCAGGAGCCCAAGCCCGATCTGCAAAAGGCCCGCCAGGAACACGGCTGTCAGGAACGCCTCGAAGCTGCCGAGCGTCGCGATGGCACTGATGACGATCGCCGTCAGACCGGCGGCCGGACCGCTGACCATGAGGTGCGAACCCGAGATGAAGCCGACAATGAGACCGCCGACGATACCGGTCACGAGGCCCGCCATCAGGGGCGCGCCGGAGGCCAGCGCGATGCCGAGGCACAGCGGCAAGGCCACGAGGAACACGACCACCGCGGCACGCAGGTCCATGCGCCAGGTCTCGCGGTAGTTCGGCGCCCAGCTGGGCGCCGGGGTTGAATCGAGGCTTTGGAGGCTGTGTTCCGTAGAAGCAAGCTTGGTCACTGGATCACCTTTTATTGACGGATCTGTTGTCGGGTTTCATTGAGCCAGGTGTGGCGGCGGGCCGCGCGTAGCTGGAAAACTTTCGGAGCGTGTAAAGGAGAGGCTTTTTAGCAAAGTGATTGCATCATCCAAAAGCTATTTATGGTTGTTTTTTCCTTGCACTCAATCCTGATTATAGGGAATCCCTAGCTGGCGGAGAGCCATCGACTGCGGCGTCATAGCCACCGGCGCAAGTGCTTCGCGGACAGTTCAGCGGCTATAATTCGGGGCTTCCAAAACCCGGTCACTCGATCAACCCATCGGCACAGCCGATTAAGGCAGTAACAGCATTTCATGGATAAAACCTACGACCCGCACGCCATTGAAGCCAAACACTACCAGCGCTGGGAACAACAGGGCTGGTTCAAGCCCAGCAGCAACGGCACCCCCTACAGCATCGCCATTCCGCCACCGAACGTGACCGGCAGCCTGCACATGGGGCACGGCTTCAATAACTCGATCATGGATGCGCTGATCCGCTATCACCGCATGCGGGGTCACGCCACGCTGTGGCAGGGCGGCGTCGACCACGCGGGCATCGCGACGCAAATGGTCGTCGAGCGGCAGTTGCAGGCCGCGGGCATCAATCGCACGGAACTCGGCCGCGACCAATTCCTGGAGAAGGTGTGGACCTGGAAGGAAGAGTCCGGCAACACTATCACGCGCCAGCTGCGCCGGCTCGGTTCATCGATCGACTGGTCGCGCGAACGCTTCACGATGGATCCCGGTTTTTCCAAAGCGGTCGAGGAAGTGTTCATCCGCCTGTACGACGAAGGCCTGATCTATCGCGGCAATCGCCTCGTCAACTGGGACTGCAAGCTGCACACGGCAATTTCCGATCTCGAAGTCGTGCAGGAAGAAGAGAGCGGCAATTTCTGGTATTTCCGCTATCCGCTCTGCGACGGCGCGACGACCCAGGACGGCAAGCCCTACATCACCATTGCCACGACGCGCCCGGAAACCCTGCTCGGCGATACCGCCGTTGCCGTGCATCCCGACGATGAACGCTTCAGGCATCTGATCGGCAAGCATGTCGACCTCCCGCTGTGCGATCGCCGCATTCCGATCATCGCCGACACCTATGTCGATCCCGCCTTCGGCACCGGCTGCGTGAAGATCACGCCCGCGCACGACTTCAACGACTACGCCGTTGGCCAGCGCCACAACCTGCCGCTGGTCAACATCCTGACGAAGGACGGCGCGATCAACGAAAACGGACCGGCGCAATACCGCGACATGGACCGCTTCGAATGCCGCAAGCAACTCGTGCGCGACATCGAAACGCTGGGCCTGCTCGACAAGATCGAGCCACACAAGCTCAAAGTGCCGCGCGGCGATCGCAGCGGCGTCGTCATCGAGCCCTACCTGACAAACCAGTGGTATGTCGCGACGAAGGCGCTCGCGGAACCCGCGATCAAGGCAGTCGAAAATGGCGACATCCAGTTCGTTCCCAAAAACTGGGAGAACACCTACTTCGCGTGGATGCGCGACATCCAGGACTGGTGCATCAGCCGCCAGCTGTGGTGGGGGCACCGGATTCCCGCCTGGTATGACCCGCAGGGCAAGATCTACGTCGCGCCGACAGAAGCCGAGGCGCGCGCAAAATACACGCTCCCGGCCGACCTGCAACTGACGCAGGACGACGACGTGCTCGACACCTGGTTTTCATCGGCGCTGTGGACTTTCGGCACGCTCGGCTGGCCGGAGAACACCGATGAACTGAAGCGCTTCCACCCGACCGACGTTCTGGTTACCGGCTTCGACATCATCTTTTTCTGGGTTGCGCGCATGATCATGATGACGCTGAAATTCACTGGCCAGATTCCGTTCAAGACGGTGTACGTGCATGGCCTGATCCGCGATGCCGAAGGCCAGAAGATGTCGAAGTCGAAGGGCAACGTGCTCGACCCGATCGACCTCATCGACGGCATCGACCTGCAAACGCTGCTGAAAAAGCGCACCGACAGCATGATGCAGCCGCAACTCGCGCAAAAAATTGACAAGGCCACGCGCAAGCAATTCCCCGACGGCATTCCCGCGCACGGCACCGATGCCCTGCGCTACACCTTCTACTCGCTTGCCACGACTGGTCGTGACATCAACTTCGACATGGGCCGCATCGAAGGGTATCGCAACTTCTGCAACAAGATCTGGAACGCGGCGCGCTACGTGTTCATGAACTGCGAAGAGCAGATCGTGACGAGGCCGACCGACAATGGCCATTACTCGCGCGCCGACCTCTGGATCCAGTCGCGCTTCCAGCATGCCCTGAAGAAAGTCAACGAAAGCGTCGCCATTTACCGCTTCGACCTCGTCGCCCAGGCGGTCTACGACTTTTTCTGGAACGAGTACTGCGACTGGTATCTCGAACTGTCGAAGCCGGTGCTTTGGGACGAGAAGGCAAGCGCTGAACACAAGAACGCCACGCGCTACACCTTGCTCAGCATCCTCGAACAGAGCCTGCGCCTCGCGCATCCACTGATGCCTTTCATCACCGAGGAAATCTGGCAGAAGGCAGCGCCGATGCTCGGCATCGTCGGCGAGACCGTGATGCTGCAGCCGTATCCACAGGAAGATCACGCAGTCGTGTCGGCCGAGGTCGATGCCGAGATCGAATGGGTCAAGACTGTGATCCTCGCGCTGCGCAACATTCGCGGCGAGCTCAACATTTCGCCGGCGAAGGCGATCCCGGTACTGTTCAGCCAGGGCGGCACGCGCGATCGCAGCTTCCTGCAGAGCAATCGCCAGTTCCTCGTCAAGCTCGCGAAACTCGAAACGCTCGACTGGCTTGACGATCCGGCGACAGCACCGCCGGCGTCGATGCAGCTCGCTGGCGACATGGAAATTCGCGTGCCGCTGGCCGGTCTCATCGACGTCAAGGCCGAACAGGCGCGCCTTACGAAGGAAATCGACAAGCTGAAAGCCGACGGCGCCCGAATCACGGCGCAACTTTCCAATGAACGCTTCGTTGCAAACGCACCGCCCGCGGTCGTGGCGAAGGAACGCGAGCGGCTCACGGGCTTCGAAGGTTCGTTGCGGCAGTTACAGGAACAACTGGAAAAGCTCGGTACGCTGTAATACAAAAGGCCCGGGCGACACGTTTCATTTGACGAGGGAGTAGCCATGCGCCAGCTCGAGTCCATGCGTTCATTCAAACTGTCGAGCCTGTTGAAAGCAGGCCTGCTTGCTTCCGGCGGCCTCCTCGCCGGCGGCACACTGGCCGACATGAGTAAGCCGCTCGACCCTAACGGTGGCCACTGGGAATACTCGGGCGTCTACCAGTGTCACCTCGACGGTTGCGTCCCGACCGTCTCGCGCAACCAGTACCGCAGCCGCGCCTTCACGAATCCGAATGATCAGGATATGTACTTCGTCAAGGAAGACTGGCCGCACTGGCAACTCGTCAGCCAGTGCAAAACCGCGCGCACCTTCGTGCTCGAGCAGACCAGCAAGGTGCCGGTGACCTGGACCAATCCACGCCAGTGTGAAATACGCGAAGGCCTCTGGGTCGACGAATACACCGGCGACGAATTCACGCGCGGCGCGCAACTGGAAATCGACCACATCATTCCGCTGAAGTACGCGAACTCGTCAAACGGCTATCAGTGGGATGAGGGCAAACGCGCGAGCTTCGCCAACGACCCGCTGAACCTGATCGCCGTCAGCCGCGAGGTCTACCGCAAGAAGCGCGAACGCAGCATAGGCAGTTGGCAGCCACGCGACGAATTCCAGTGCGACTATGCGGTGGCGTGGAAGCAAGTCTCGGAAAAATACGATCTGGATCTGTTCGCGCGCGACATCAGTCGCATGAACAAGATCCTCGGCGATTGCGGCGACATCGGCACGACGGTCGAAGAAGACTGAGGCCGGGCACAGAAGGCGCGAGCGCTACGCATGAGACGAATCGTAACCTGATTGCCGGACATTGCCGCCCGGCCCCATCACGTATCCGTCATGCGCGGGACATGTACTTCCCGGTGGTCGTGCTGACCTTCACGCGCTCGCCCTGCTCGAGAAACTCGGGCACCTGCACCTCGATGCCGGTACTCAGCTTTGCCGGCTTCGTGCGGCTCGTCGCCGAGGCGCCCTTCATGTTCGGCGGCGTTTCGATGACCTCGAGTTCGACATGTGGCGGCAGCAGGATCGCCAGCAATTTCCCGTCCATGATCAGCGCGTACATCCCTTCGAGTCCCTCGGTGATGTAACCGCGCAGGTCATCCATCTCCGCGTCGGCGAGCTCGTACTGCGAGTAATCGTCTGTATTCATGAAGACCCAGTTATCGCCTTCCTGATACGAATACTGCACCGGCACGCGCTCGCACTCCGCTTCCTTCAGCATGTCGTCGCCCTTGTAGGTCTCGTCGAGCTTCTGGCCGTTCTGCATGTTGGTATAGCGGATCTTGTACAGCGTGGCCGCGCCGCGCGCCGAAGGACTCTTCACCTCCAGCTGCTTCACAGTGTGGGGAATGCCATTTATATCGATGACCATACCGGTCTTGAGGTCGCTGGCGCGCAGCATGGGAGGCTCCTGAACTGGGGGAATCTGGACGGCGCGGATTGTACTGCCGAACCTGGCGGGACTGACCACTAATTGCGCAAGAATCGAGCTCCGGGTGGTCTCCACCCCGGGCTGCACGTTGCGCGATGCGGTGCACACCCGTGCGCGGGCGGGCTATTCAATGCCGGCAAAACTTAGTGCTAGTATGCGGTGGTCCGCAGTTCAGGGTCGTCGTTGCACGCAATTAGTCGATGGCTCGCGGACCTCCAAAAAATACAACGATAACAATAAGAACGAGAAGCGTCATGAACCTCAAAAACTCTATGTCTGTCCTCGCGACAGCCGTCACCCTCGCCCTGCTCGCCACGCTCATCGAACAGTCCGTCCGCATGCCGTCATCCCTCGCCTATTTTGCGATTGCGCTGCTCGCCGCAATCCTCACGCTGCTCTTTACCAGCAAGCCCAGTCGCCAGCCCTCGCGCAAGGTCGCCGCCGTGGCTACAGGCACTGGCAAGGAAACCGGCAGCGTCAAATGGTTCAGCGCCAGCAAGGGCTTCGGCTTCATCACGCGCGACAACGGTGAGGACATCTTCGTGCACTTCCGCTCGATCTCCAGCAACGGCCACCGCGTGCTGCGCGAGGGTCAGCGCGTCGAGTTCGCGGTCGCTGAAGGCAGCAAGGGCCTGCAGGCTGAAGATGTCGTGCCGCTGAAGTAATCGCCTGCGCCTACTGCACACGAGAATCATGATGAAAACCGTTCAGCTGCGTACACTGTTCTGCTTCGGCCTGCTGCTGGCCGGCCTGTCTTCGACTGCAGCCGCGCAGCAGGAAGGCCCCGCGCTTGCCGCCGGCCCCTGGTACTTCCAGAGCTTCGAACAGGAATACCTCAAGGTATCAGTGCTCGCGCGCGGCATGGATCATCCCTTCGGCTTCGTGTTCCTGCCCGACACCGCCTCGGCGCAACATCTGACCGGCGACATGCTCATCAGCGAGCGCAGCGGCAAGATAAAGCTGTTTCGCGAAGGGCAACTGAGTTCTGAGATCGTCGCTGATCTCGCGGCCGCGTTTCCACTGGAGCAGTTGTTCGACATCAAGTTGCACCCGGACTTCGCCACCAACGGCTACATCTATTTCACTTACATTCGCACAGCGCCGAATCCCGACGGCAGCGACAAATACTGGGTCACCACCGCGCTCGGCCGCGGCCGCTACGATGGCACGCATCTGGTCGAGCTCGAAGACGTGTTTGTCGCCGAGCAAGCCTGGAGTGAAAACTTCGGCGGCGCCTCGTCGCGCCTGCACTTCATGGACGACGGCACGGTGTTGTTCGGCGTGTCGCATCGCATCGACACCGACGCGCCACAGCAGCTGAACTCGCACATCGGCAAGATCCTGCGTCTCAACGACGACGGCTCGGTACCAGTCGACAATCCCTATATCGGCGTCGAAGGCGCGCTGCCCGAAATCTACAGCTGGGGCATTCGTTCGGTGATGGACTTCGCCGTGCATCCGGTCACCGGCGACATCTGGGAGATCGAGAACGGCCCGCAGGGCGGCGATGAAGCGAACATTCTCCGGCCCGGCGAAAACTACGGCTGGCCGATCGCCACCTTCGGCCGCGACTACGACGGCGACCGCTTCAGCCCGCAGCCCTGGGTCGAAGGCACGATGCTGCCGGACGTATTCTGGGTGCCGTCGATCACCGTCGCCGGCATGACCTTTTATAGCGGCGACAAATTTCCTGAATGGAAGAACAACCTCTTCGTCACCTCGATGATCCGCGGCCGCATTCCTGGTACCGGCAGCATCCAGCGCGTCGTGTTCAACGAGCAGGGCGAAGTACGCCGCGAGACCTTGCTCGGCGAACTCAGGCAGCGCATCCGCTATATCAAGGAAGGTCCCGATCAATTGCTGTACCTGCTGACGGACCACAGCGACGGCGCGCTGCTGCGCCTTGAACCGGCCAGCGCGCAGGAATTCAGCACCTGGTCCGCGACATATGGCGGCCTGCCGACCACGGTAAGCGTCGATACGCAGCCTGATCCACTGAATGAAACGCCACTCTTCGCCGCGCAGGATTGCCGCGCCTGCCACCGCACCAGCGTCAACCTCGTCGGCCCCTCGTTCACGGTGATCGCGCGGCGTTATGCAGCAAATGCTGAAAACATCGACTTCCTCGTCAGCCGTATCATCGAAGGCGGTGCAGGCGTGTGGGGCGAAACGCCGATGACGCCGCACCCTGACCTCGATCCAGCCATCGCGCGCGCTATGGTCGAGGAGATCCTCAAGCTCGCTGAATGAGCCCGGAAGTCGACACACTCCAGATCTCCACCTGGATCGAGTGAAGATGATCCCGCTGTGGCGTTCGCGCCGAACTCGACACGCGTTCAATGCCCGCGAATTTGCTGCTTCGCAAAACACTTTCTGAACCCCGCACGTGCTACGCGCCGCCAGCGGAGCCCGGCTTTTCTGTGCTCCCGCAGCCCTTCGTAGCAAGCCAGATCGCGCTGCGCGTGCCTCGACACTTTTCCGTTGTAATGCTCCCCCCTCCCCCCGTATTCTCCCCGGGCAAACCACGCCGGACGGAATCTACATGCGCCTCTCGCTCCTACCCGCCATAGCCATCGCGTTGTCCTTCATACCTGCAGCACAAGCCCAGCACGAAACCGGCGCCGACCTCTTCAGCGGTGCACAGGTCTATCAGAACCTCTGCGCGAATTGTCACGGCCTCGATGGCGCGCTGGTGCCGAACGTCGACCTCGGCCACGGCGTGTTTCGCCAGAACTATACGGATGAACAGCTCGTCGGCATTATTCAGAAAGGCATACCGAACACGCCCATGCCGCCAAACCCCAACATGAGCAGCGAACAGGCGCAGCTCGTCGTCGACTACCTGCGTAGCCGCGCGGTGGATCCCTCGGCGTCACTCGCTGGCAATGCCGCGAACGGGAGGGAGCTGTTCGTCGATCGCGGCGCGTGCAATTACTGCCACATGGTCAAGGGCGAAGGCGAGCCGACGGGCCCCGACCTCTCGCGCATCGGCGACATCCGCAGCGCTGCCGAACTCACGCAATCACTGCGCGAACCCAACGCCGTCATCGACCCGAACAATCGCCAGTACGGCGTGACGACAAAGGACGGTACCAGCATCACCGGCCGGCTCATGAACCAGGACAGCTTCACTGTGCAGCTGATGGACCCGAGCGGCAAGCTGCGCTCCTTCAGCAAAGCCGATCTCAACGCACAGGGCTTCGCACCATCGCCGATGGGCGCGCTCAGCGAACAAGAGTGGACCGATCAGGAAGTCGCCGACCTCGTCGCGTATCTCGCATCCCTCAGAGTCCCGGCGGCCGCAACAGGAGCCACGCCATGATCACTCAGGTCCTCAGCACACGGCGCACTGCGCTGGGTTCGCGCCACCTGCTCGCATCCCTCTACCTGTGCCTCGCAGCCAGCACTGCAAGCGCGCAAGTCGAATTCGCCACGATCCTCGATCCCTCTGCGCAACCCGGCAACTGGCTCAGCTACTCACGCACGCTCGATAACCAGCGCTACGCGCCGCTCGATCAGATCAATACCGCCAACGTCGCCAAGCTCGAACTCGCCTGGGTCTGGCAAGCGAAGTCGCTAGAAAAATTCGAAGCCACGCCGCTTGTTGTCGATGGAGTTCTTTATACCGTGCAAGCGCCGAACACCATCGTCGCACTCGATGCCGCTACTGGCCGCATCTTCTGGACCTACCACCACGAACCCGGCCCGAGCCGCACCTGCTGCGGAAGAGTGAACCGCGGCCTCGCGATTCTCGGCAACACACTGTTCATGGGCACAGTCGACTCGCACCTGCTCGCCATCGATGCGCGCAACGGCAGCCTCGTGTGGGACACGATCGTCGCCGACGCCGCGGCGAACTACTCGATCACGATGCCGCCCACGGTCATCCGCGACAAGGTCTACATCGGCACCGCTGGCGGCGACATCAACATCCGCGGCTTCGTCGCCGCATACGATGTCACGACCGGGAACGAAATATGGAAGACGCACACGATTCCCGGCGAAGGCGAACCCGGCAACGACACCTGGAGCGGCGACTCCTGGATGGTCGGCGGCGCCGCGATCTGGAACGCCGGTGCCTACGACGACGAAGCCAACCTGATGTACTGGGGCACCGGCAACCCCGCGCCCGACTGGGACGGCAGAACCAGACTCGGCGACAACCTGTACAGCGACAGCGTCATCGCCGTTGACGCCGATACCGGCGAATTGAAGTGGCACTACCAGTTCACGCCGCACGACGAAATGGACTACGACTCCACGCAAGTCCCGGTGCTCGCCGACATCGAATGGGAAGGCCAGCCACGCAGGGTCATGCTCTGGGCCAACCGCAACGGCCTGATGTATGTGCTCGACAGAATCACCGGCGAATTCCTCATGGGCAAAGCCTACGTCGAAGTCAACTGGATGAGCGGCTTTACCGCAGAGGGCAAACCCATCCGCGTCCCCGGCATGGTCCCCACCCCGGAAGGCACACTGATCCGCCCGCACGTCCACGGCGCAATCAACTGGGCCCCACCGAGCTACAGTCCGAAGCACAAGCTGTTCTACGTCGCGCACTGGGAAGACTCCGGCATCATCGCCATCGAAGGCCAGTTCCCGCAGGCGATCCCGACGAACAGAAGACAGACCTCGATGGGCGACGTGGCACTGGAGCCGAACTTCAACAGCAACGACGAAGCCTTCGGCGTCATTCGCGCCTACTCGCCGACGACACTGGAGCCGGTTTGGGAATACAGGCTCGGCAACATCACCTGGGGCGGCGTGGTGTCGACCGCAGGCGACCTCGTGTTCGGCGGCGGCAAGGATGGTTACTTCGTTGCGCTCGATGCGCGCTCAGGCGAGTTATTGTGGAAGGCTTCGCTCGGCGGCCAGGTGAATGCGGGGCCGATGACGTATGAGGTCGATGGGAAGCAGTATGTAGCGATTGCGGCGGGGAGTTCACTTTTTACTTTCATGCTGCGAAGCGATTAATAACTGTGAGGACCGCTCGATATTCAGAACGACCGCGGAATTTAATGATCGACCAAAAGACCAAACGGGTCAGGGCAATTGATCTGAAGACCAACCATAGGGACCAAGTTACTCTGCCCCCTTTGATCGACCCCTTTGATCGACCCCGTTGATCCCCCTGCCCCCTACGCGTGCCGTTTACGGGATGCTGAAGCGCG
>JBEGWB010000125.1:0-11534 GCA_041178065.1 Pseudomonadota bacterium
GTATCGTAGCCGACCGGGCCACGATCTTCGTCAGCTGTTCGACCGTATAAAACTCCAGCCGTTGCACGATGCCGAAACGATCGCGCAAGGGCGAGGTCAGCAGTCCCGCGCGCGTCGTCGCCCCAACCAGCGTGAAGCGCGGCAGATCCAGCTTCAGCGAGCGCGCGGCCGGACCTTCACCGATCATGATGTCCAGCTGGTAGTCCTCCATCGCCGGATACAGGATCTCTTCGATCGCGGGACTCAGGCGATGAATCTCGTCGATGAACAGGACGTCGCCTTCCTCGAGATTCGTCAGCATCGCCGCGAGGTCGCCGGCTTTTTCGAGCACCGGTCCCGAGGTCGACTTCAGCGATACGCCCATTTCGTTGGCGATGATGTGCGACAGCGTGGTCTTGCCCAGCCCCGGGGGGCCGAAGATCAGCGTATGGTCCAGCGATTCGCGCCGCATGCGCGCCGCGCTGATGAAGATTTCCATCTGCGTCTTCACGGCTTCCTGGCCGATATAGTCGACGAGACGGGCAGGACGAATCGCGCGATCCTGGATTTCCTCGCCGCCATTCTGGCCTGCCGTGATGATTCGTTGCTCTTCGCGCATCGTGCCTGTTATATCGTTAAGCCGTTCAATGGACGGACATTCATGTGATATTGCGTTGGGTGATTCAACCTGAGCGTTCAACTTACTGCTGCGCCCGACCGAGGCTTTGCAGGGCAACCCGGATCAACCGCTCGATGCCCATGACCTGGTCGCTCCCTTCCAGCTGCGCTGCAGCATGTACAACCGCGCGACTGGCTTCCTGCGGCTTATAGCCGAGTGAAATCAACGCGGCTTCGGCTTCCTGGAAGTGGTCCTGCTGCGCGGGCTTACGGGTTGCCGTGGGCGCCGGCGGCGCAGTGCCATGCTCGAGTTCCCACTGCTTCAGTTTGTCGCGCAGTTCGATGATCAGGCGCTCAGCCGTCTTGCGACCGACACCCGGGATTTTCACCAGCGCATTTACATCGTCTTTTGCGACCGCCGCGGCGAAGCGGCTGCCTTCCATGCCGGACATGATGCCCAGCGCGAGCTTTGGACCCACGCCATTGACCTTCAACAGCAAGCGAAACAGCGCCCGCTCCGCGAGTTGCAGGAAGCCATATAAATGCTGGGCATCTTCGCGAACGACAAAATGGGTGTGCAGGACGAGGGACTGACCGGCGTCGGGCAACTGGAAGAGCGTGCTCGACGGCAGCTCGACCTCGTATCCAACGCCCTGTACGTCCAACAGCACTTCCGCTTCGCCTTTGCTCAGCAGAATGCCCTGCAAACGTCCGATCATGTCAGTGTGGATTCCGTCAGTTACCGCGCAATTCAGGCCGCGTCAGGTCAACTAGAAGCCGAGCAAACGCCCACGCCGGCTGGTGCGCACGCCGGCCATACGCAGCAGGCTGTGCTGGGTGTGAGCATGACACAGTGCCACAGACAATGCATCTGCCGCGTCCTCACCTGGAGTCTCAGAAAGCTTCAGCAAGGCCTTGATCATGTGCTGCATCTGCGCCTTCTCGGCGCTGCCGCTCCCGACCACGGCGAGCTTGACCTTGCGGGTGGCATACGAGTGGATTTCGAGCTTGCGCGAACTACAGGCGACCATGGCCGCGCCGCGGGCCTGGCCCAGCTTCAGGGCCGACGCTGCGCTCTTGCCGACGAAGACCTCTTCGATCGCCGCGAACTGCGGCTGGTACTCGTCGATGATTTCGCACAGCGTCGTGAAAATGACCTGCAGCCGATCCGAAAACTCGAGATGCTCGATACGGATCGTGCCGCAGCTCAGATATTGCAGGCGAGAACCGACGCTAGAGATCACACCATAGCCGCACTTGCGCGAACCGGGATCTATACCGAGGATTATCGCCACTTTCTAATTGCCAACCTGATTACCCATTTATCGCCAATCTGCCTGCCGCGCCCTGCCCGGACTATTCCGCTGCTACAGCCGGCTTTTCCTGTTCGCGCAAACGGATGTTCAACTCCCGCAACTGTTTTGGCGCGACGGTGCCCGGCGCGTCCGTCAGCAAACAGGCCGCCGACTGCGTTTTCGGGAAGGCGATGACGTCGCGGATCGACTGCGCCCCGGTCATCATCATGATCAGACGATCGAGTCCGAAGGCAAGGCCGCCGTGCGGAGGCGCGCCATATTTCAGGGCGTTCAGCAGGTGGCCGAACTTCTCCTCGGCCTCTTCCGGGCCTATGCCGAGCAGGCCGAACACGGTCTGCTGCATGTCCTGGCGATTGATACGGATCGAGCCGCCACCCAACTCGGTGCCGTTCAGCACGAGGTCATAGGCGCGCGATAGGGCTGCCAGCGGATTCGCCTTCAATTCCTCGGGCGAGCAGGACGGCGCGGTGAAGGGATGGTGCACCGAGGTCACGTTCCCTTCCTTGTCTTCCTCGAACATCGGGAAATCGACGACCCACAGTGGCGCCCACTGGCATGTCAGCATCTTGAGGTCGAGGCCGACGCGAATGCGGAGCGCGCCGATCGCTTCGTTGACGACCTTCGCCCTGTCGGCGCCGAAGAAAATGATGTCGCCGGTTTTTGCATCGACGCGCTGCAGCACCGCTTTTACGACTGGCTCAGGCATGAACTTGATGATCGGGGACTGCAGGCCTTCGAGGCCGGCATTGAGGTCGTTGACCTTGATCCACGCCAGGCCTTTCGCTCCGTACTGGGCAACGAAGTCCGCATAGGAATCCACCTGCTTGCGCGACAGCTTCTCGCCGCCACCGGGCACCTTCAGCGCGACGACACGGCTCTTCGGATCGTTGGCTGGTGCATTGAACACCTTGAATTCGACGGCCTTCATGAGGTCGGCGATGTCGACGAACTCCATCGGAATGCGCAAGTCGGGACGATCGATACCGAAGCGACGCATCGCTTCCAGGTACGGCATGCGCGGGACAGCGGGCAGGTCAACACCGATATGCTTCTTGAAGACTTCACGGATCATGTCTTCCATCAGCTGCATGATCTCGTCTTCCGACAGGAACGAGGTCTCGATGTCGATCTGCGTAAACTCCGGCTGGCGGTCGGCGCGCAGGTCTTCGTCGCGGAAGCACTTGGCGATCTGGTAGTAGCGGTCGAGGCCGGCAACCATCAGGAGCTGCTTATACAGCTGGGGGGATTGCGGCAGCGCGAAGAACTTGCCCGGGTGCGTGCGGCTCGGCACGAGATAGTCGCGCGCGCCTTCCGGCGTGGCACGGCCTAGGATCGGGGTTTCGACGTCGAGGAAGCCATTGGCGTCCAGGTAATTGCGGACGGTGCTCGTGACCTGCGAGCGCAGGCGAAGGCGGTTCATCATTTCGGGGCGGCGCAAGTCGACAAACCGGTTGCGCAGGCGCACGTCCTCACCGATCGAGGCATGTTCATCGAGCTGGAATGGCGGCGTTTCGGCGGCATTGAGGACTTCGAGTTCCTTGCACAGCACCTCGATCTTGCCTGATGGCATATCGGCGTTTTCGGTGCCGCTGGGGCGGGCGCGCACAAGGCCGGTGATCTTTAGGACGAATTCGCTGCGCACCTGCTCGGCGCGGGCAAAGCTTTCGGCGGTGTCGGGATCGATGACGACCTGCGCTATACCGTCACGGTCGCGCATGTCGAGAAAAATGACGCCGCCGTGGTCACGACGCCGATGCACCCAGCCGCAGATGACGACAGTTTGGCCAGTGTGGGCGGTGTTCAATGCACCGCAGTAATGAGTACGCATAGTTTGTGTCCTGCCTGGATGTTACCGCCCGCTTCACGCGCGGCGTGTCTGGAACTGCCGTTGACCATGTTGACTGTCACGCTTTCGGCGTGCTGTTCTTCGCGCCGCCGTCAGTGTTCTTCGCTTGCTTGTTGTCCGCTTTCCTGTCACTTGCGCCGTCCCCGGATTTGCTGCCGCCGTCCGTTGCTGCTTTTGCCGTTTCCGGCGCGCCAGTCGCGGCAGTGGAGCTTGCTGCCGGCTTGTCCGCCGCTGCGCCAGTGCCGGCTGCGTCACCCGACGTATTGCTCTCTTCCGCGGCGCCGTTTTTCTTCTTGCCGGTTTTAAAGTCAGTTTCGTACCAGCCCGAACCTTTCAGCCTGAAGCTGCTGGCCGACACCAGTTTTACCAATGAGTCCTTGCCGCACTCGGGACATTCAACCAGCGGCGGATCGCTGATTTTCCGCAGCTTTTCCAGTTCCGCGCCACATGACGCGCAGCGATATTCGTAAATGGGCATACAACTTCGACCTTGTCTTGCGGTTGGTATTACTCTGTCGCGCTTCGACTCCCTTCGATCCCGACGACTCCCTGTGCGGCGCGTGAGTCCATGCGGCGCCATGTGTGTGGGGTGCAGGTGGCAGCGAACTGCTGCGCATTAGCGTGCTCCCGCGCACATTCAAAAAGCGCTGCATTGTATAGTAAATCCGATTTTTCTGGCATTAACTTGTAGCCTCGCAACAGTAAAAATGCAGAGGTGTCCGAATACGAAATAACTCGGTAGGTAAAGCCTGAAATGCAGTTTTATGATGACTTCGAGCCACGAAAAATGTTTTAACAAAAACCTTGCTCGCAGTTTTTGATTCCGCTATAAATACGCCACTAATCAGAGCGGCGGACACAGGATTAGTTTTTAAGCAGTAACGATTTATCCTGTAAACTCTGAGTAAAAGTGCAAAACATTCTTCGTCGTGTTAGCGGTATTTAAAGTAAAAGCGTAGTACGCGACACAGCCTGAGACAACTGCGCAATCTGGATAAGCAGCAGCCTGCTCAGGATCACGAAGAAAGAATCCACGGCAGGATAAGCACTCTTTACGAAGGCTTCGGGACTAGTAGCAAGATTCCTGTGGCAAGATTCCTGTAGCAAGATTCCTGTAGCAAGATTCCTGTAGCAAGATTTCTGCAGCACGACTCAAGCAGCAAGAAACGCGCGAGACACAGGTGCAGCGGCTGGACGGAAGTATCTCAGCGGCGACAGGGAAGCGACAGGGAAGCGACAGGGAGCCGGCACAGAGGGCACCGATGCAACAGAGTAGTGACTAGACTTGATTTAGTTGTCCGGAAGATCCCGGGCTTTCATCAACACTCAAACAACAAGAGAACCAAGTATGGCAGGCAAAAAATCATCCAAGCAGGCAGCTGCGAAGAAATCGGCAATCAAGGAAAAGTTCACCAAGACCGCGATCCTCAACACTCTCTCCTCCGACACCGGTTTGAGCAAAAAGCAGGTCAACGGTGTACTCGATGGTCTGACCGACCTGGTTGAAAGACATCTCAAGAAGAACGGCGCTGGTGAATTCACCCTGCCCGGCCTGCTGAAGATCAAAGCCGTCCATCGTCCAGCCCGCCCTGCCCGCAAAGGCGTTCCTAACCCCTTCAAGCCCGGCGAAATGATGGACATCCCGAAGAAACCGGCCTCTGTCCGCGTTAAAGTTCTGCCGCTGAAAAAACTGAAATCCTTCGCAGCAATGTAAGTCCACAGCCGGGGCGATCCTCGTTCGCTCCGGCTGTCTATAGCTCCACCCGAAAAGCAGCCTAAGGGCTGCTTTTCTTTATCTGTAGCTTTGTAGACCTGGATGCAGGCATTCAGGCGCTGCAGCAGCCTCCCCAATGAAGACGGTAAGCCTCAATGCGCACTTCCCAATACCTGCTGGCCACCACCCGCGAAACGCCGGCTGATGCAGTCGTCGTCAGTCATCAGCTGATGCTCAAGGCCGGCATGATCCGCAAACTCGCCTCCGGTCTTTATACCTGGCTACCGCTGGGCCTGCGCGTGCTGCACAAGGTGACCAACATCGTGCGCGAGGAAATGGACAAGTCCGGCGCGCTCGAAGTATCGATGCCGGTCGTGCAGCCCGCCGAGCTCTGGCTGGAATCAGGCCGCTGGGACGTCATGGGCGACGAACTGCAGCGTTTCAAGGATCGCCACGACCGCGACTTTTGCCTCGGACCGACGCATGAAGAAGTCATTACCGACCTCGTGCGCAACGAAATCAGCAGCTACCGCCAGTTGCCGATCAACCTCTACCAGATCCAGACCAAGTTCCGCGACGAGCGCCGTCCCCGCTTCGGTGTCATGCGCGCGCGCGAATTCACGATGAAGGACGCCTACTCCTTCCACATGGACAAGGCCTCTCTGCAGCAGACCTATGACCTGATGCACCAGACCTACCAGAACATCTTCAATCGCCTCGGCTTCCGCTTCCGCGCGGTCGAAGCCGATTCGGGCAACATCGGAGGCAGCAGCTCGCACGAATTCCACGTACTGGCCGATTCCGGTGAAGACCAGATCGTGTTCAGCGATACCGGCACCTATGCGGCCAACATCGAAATGGCCACGGCGCTCGCGCCGGCCGCGTCCGCGCCTGCCCCGGCGCAAACGCTGGCGAAAGTCGCGACCCCGAATGTCAAAACCATCGACGAGGTCGCCATCTTCTTCAATGTGCCGGTGGCGCAGACTGTAAAAACCCTGATTGTGCTCGGCCCTGATGATGCTGCCGGCAAGCCGCAGCTGGTCGCACTGGTACTGCGCGGCGACCATCAGTTGAACGAAATCAAGGCGGCGAAACTCGAGGGTGTGCGCGCGCCGCTGACACTCGCCGGCGATGCGCAGATTCAAAGCGTGCTCGGTTGCCTGCCCGGCTCCATCGGGCCAGCGGGTCTCTCGATCCCGGTACTGGTCGACCGTGACGCCGCGGTTCTATCTGACTTCGTCTGCGGCGCAAACAGCGATGGATTCCACCTGACTGGCGCCAACTGGCAGCGCGACTGTGTGCTGACCCGCATCGAAGACCTGCGCAACGTCATCGAAGGCGACGCAAGTCCCGACGGCAGCGGCACGCTGCAAATCCGCCGTGGCATCGAAGTCGGCCATATCTTCCAGCTCGGCACGAAGTACAGCAAGGCGATGAACGTGCTCGCGCTCGATGAAAACGGCCGCAACAGCATCGTCGAAATGGGCTGCTACGGCATTGGTGTCAGCAGGATCGTCGCCGCCTGCATCGAGCAATGTCACGACGACAAGGGCATCATCTGGCCCGACAACATTGCGCCCTTCCATGTGGCGCTGATTCCGCTGAACGCGCACAAGACGCCGCGCGTCGGCGAAGTCTGTGACCAGTTGTATCGCCAGTTGAAGGCCGCTGGCGTTGAAGTACTGCTGGACGACCGCGACAAGAAGACCAGCCCCGGCGTCAAATTTGCCGACATGGAACTGATCGGCATTCCGCACCGCCTCGTGATCTCCGACCGCGGCCTGGAGAACAACCAGGTCGAGTACAAGCAGCGCACACAGTCCGACCCGCAGATGTTGCCACTGACGGAGGTCGTCGAGTACATCAAGGGCCTGCTGAGGCCAGTGAGCGCGTGAGTGGCCTCGACGCTGTTATAAACCCCTGCCCCCGGCAGTCGTGCAAGCAAGGAGTCCAGTGAGCCAGCCCTACGTCCTCGTGCTTTATTACAGTCGCCACGGCGCCGTGGCCGAAATGGCGCGGCAGATCACGCGTGGCGTCAGCCTGGTTGCCGGCATCGACGCGCGTTTGCGCACGGTGCCGGCGGTATCGCCCGTAACCGAAGCGACCGCACCGGCGATACCCGAAAGCGGCGCGGTTTATTGCAGCGAACAGGACTTCGCCGGCTGCAGCGCGCTCGCCCTCGGCAGTCCAACGCGCTTCGGTAACATGGCGGCGCCAATGAAGTACTTCCTCGACGGCACTGCCGCGCAGTGGCTCAGCGGCACGATGATCGACAAACCCGCCGGCGTCTTTACCTCGACCACGACACAGCACGGCGGACAGGAAAGCACGCTGCTCAGCATGCTGCTGCCGCTGTTGCACCACGGCATGCTGTTTTGCGGACTGCCCTACAGCGAAAGCGCTTTGCACCAAACCCAGGGCGGCGGCACGCCCTACGGCCCGTCCCACGTTGCCGGTCCCGATAATCGTCCCCTGTCCGAGCATGAAATCCAGCTGTGCCGCGCGCTCGGCAAACGCCTGGCCACGCTCGCGCTGCGCATGACGACATCCTGATGCGCTCCACTGACTCGCTTCATCGCGTGTTGTCCGCAGGCTGCGTCGGCCTGCTGGCGACGCTGACCGCGCCGTTCTTCCTCATCGACAACACCAGCATCGGTTTCTGGCTGATGCAGATCGTGCCGCTGCTGATCACGCTGCCGGGCGTATTCCGGCGCAATCCACGCGCGCTGCAGTGGCTCGGCTTTCTCGTACTCTTCTATTTTTTGAACGCCGTCTTGCAGGTTTCCAGTTCACTAGCGCCGCAACGCGCGCTCGGCCTCGTGACGCTGCTGCTTTGTCTGATCCTGTTTACTGCTGTTATAGTCGCGATTCGCCGCGGCAAGCGGCCCGATAGCCCGAGGGAATAGCCCATGGCAGGATCCACCAACCCGCTGGTCCGCTTCAGTTCAGGTCTGCTACGGATCTACAGATTCTTCCGTTCAGCCGTGCTGAACCTGTTGTTCCTCCTGCTTGTGCTGATCATCGTCAGTTCGCTCGCCGGCTCACCCGCGCTCGTCATCGAGAACGATTCGGTGCTCATCATCGAACCGCGTGGCGTCATCGTCGAGGAACTGTCGTACACCAATCCCTTCGATACTGTCGTCAACCAGGCCGCCGGGACGACGGTTGCGCGCGAAATCCTGCTGCAGGACCTGCTCGATGCGATCCGCCTGGCACAGGACGACGAGCGCATCACGTCGATCCTGCTCGACACCGATGAACTCGCCGGCGGCGGCTTCAGCCATTTGCAGGACGTAGGCACCGCGCTGCGTGCATTCCGTGAGTCGGGCAAGACGATCCACGCCGTCGGTAGCAACTATTCGCAGGCGCAGTATTACCTCGCAAGCCAGGCTGACGAAATCATCCTTAATAACTTCGGCGCCGTCGGCATCGAAGGCTTCAGCGCCTGGCAGAACTATTTTGGCGAAGCCATCACCAAACTCGGCGTCAACGTGCACATCTTCCGCGTTGGCGAGTACAAGTCTGCCGTCGAACCTTTCGAGCGCAACGACATGTCGCCGGAAGCCAAAGCCAACTACACGCGCCTGCTGGGCGACCTCTGGCAGCTGTACGTCGCCGACATCGATGCCGCGCGCAACCTGCCGCCCGGCCAGTTGCAGGACCTCATCGATCGCCAGGACGAATTCCTCGCGATGTATGACGGGGACAGCGCGCAACTCGCGCTGCAGAACGGCCTCGTCGACCGCGTCGAAAGCCAGGCCAGCACGCATACCTATTTACTCGACAAGCTGGCGAGCGGCGCTGAACAGTTGCGCGCAGTGGAATACCTGCCCTACCTCGAGTCCCAGCGCGGCCCCGTGACCGACGGCCTGCCGAGTGCGAACCAGGTCGGCGTCATCATCGCCGCCGGCACCATCGTCGATGGTGAAGCGCCGCGCGGCGCCATCGGCGGAGAATCGCTGTCGGCCCTCGTGCGCGAGGCGCGCGAAGACGACAAGATCAAGGCGCTGGTACTGCGCATCGACAGCGGCGGCGGCAGCGCCTTCGCCTCCGAAATGATTCGCACCGAACTCGAAGCGTTCAAGGCAACGGGCCGCCCTATCGTCGTGTCGATGGGCAGCGTCGCCGCGTCGGGTGGTTACTGGATCGCGACGCCGGCCGACCGCATCCTCGCGAGCGCGTCGACGATCACCGGTTCCATTGGCATCTTCGGCATCTACCCAACCTTCGAAAACACCTTTGCTAAACTCGGCATCGGTACCGATGGCGTCGCCACCACGGGGCTTGCCGGCTACGCAACCATCGGCCGTCCGCTGACGCCGCTGGCGGAACGTTCCCTGCAACTGACCGTGCAGCATGGCTACGACCGCTTCATCGATCTCGTCAGCGCCTCGCAGGACATGAGCGTCGCTGACGTCGACGCGGTTGCGCAGGGACAGGTATGGTCAGGCCAGGCGGCGCTGGAACTCGGCCTCGTCGACCAGCTGGGTTCGCGCGCCGAAGCGGTCGCCGTGGCAGCGGAACTCGCCAGCCTCGACGATTACGAAGAGCGCGTCATCGAGCCGCCCTTGTCGGCATCTGAAGTGTTCCTGCGGGAGATCATGGGCAATGCGCTAGTCGGCCCCGTCGTGCGGCCGCTGGTGGCGCAGCTGCAGGCGGCCTCGCCGGTGGAGCGCCTGCTGGCCGGCATCAACGCCGAAGTGACGGGATTGCTGGAGCTGAACGATCCCAACGCGCTGTACCTGAAATGCCTCGAGTGTTCAGGCCTGATGCCCTAGCCGCGGCGCTGGCCACGTTCACCACTGCATGCAGGCTTTGACGAAAGGCAGCGTCAACCGGCGCTGCTCGGCCAGCGATTGCCGGTCGAGCTTGTCCAGCACCAGCATCAGCTCATGCATGCCGCGCGCACTGTGCAGCAGGATGTACTGGGCCACGTCCTCCTTCAGTTCCAGGCCACGCCGCGCGGCATTCTGCCGCAGCACGTCCATCTTGCTCGCATCATCGAGATCCTGCACTTCGAACGGTACGCACAACTGCAGGCGTGAGCGCAGGTCGGCGAGTTGCAGCGGCAACTGCGCGGCGGGCCGATCTGCAGCCAGACACATGCGGCCCGTGCCGGCATACACCGCGTTGAATAGTTCGAACAGTCGAAGCTCCCATTCCCGGTTGCCGGCCAGCACATGCACGTCGTCGATGACCAACAGCGGGAAGGTGTCCAGGCCCTCGAGCACCGATGCACCGAAGGGAAGCAGCTGGCGCAGCGGCAGATAAACGCCGATTTCGCTGTGCTGACATAGCGCCTGCAACAGGTGAGTCTTGCCACTGCCCGGCGCGCCATGTAGCAGGCACAGGCGTTCGGAGGATGCCGTGAAATGCAGCAGGAAGTGTTCTAGTGGCGCATTTGCCGCCGTCCAGACGAAGTTACTGAACAGCACTTCGTTGCGCAGCGCGAACTCGAAGGGATACTGGAAGGCACTGCCGTCTGTGCTCAAGGCGCGTTGCTCAAGGTTGCGGTAACCATTGGTAGTGCATCTGGGTCTGCAGTCCGTTGCCCGCGGCCTCGCCCAGCAGGCGCAAGCGCCGATCGAGCGCGATGCTTTCGATCAACTGCGGCACCTGGCCACCGGTGCGCAGCGCCAGTTCGATTGTCGTGCCGCGCACGCTGACGATCTCCACGTTGCTGACGACAGGCAGGCCATTGAGATACTGCATCAGTCCCGCGTAATCCGCGGCATTTCCCACGCCGTCGACGAGCAGCAACACTTCCGTGCCCACGCCACTGTCGATGCCGGATAGCAGGACCGCGTAGTAACTTGCCAGTTCCTGCGCCGCGAGTCCGATGCTGTCGTCGAGGAAGGGCTCAAGCGGGCTTTCCAGCGCTTCCAGTTCCACGACGCGGTCCCGGAAAATGTAAACCGCCTTGCCAATGACATCGCCGCTGAGCGAGCGGAACACGCGCAGCGCGAGGATGCTTTCGTTGCGATAACGCGACGAGGCGATGCGCAGCGCATCGAGATCGAAATTCCACAGATGTTCCAGCGGCAATGCGCGCAGGTCAGAA
>JBEGWB010000126.1:0-3282 GCA_041178065.1 Pseudomonadota bacterium
CGCAACCCGAGGTCATCATCGTTGCGCTTCCGCACGGCCTTGCCACGCAGTGGGATCATCAACTGCTTGAAGCCAGGGTGTGCAAGAACATCAGAATCGAGCAGGCCGAAGTCGTGTTTGAGCGGATCACTGGCAAGCTTCCGATCGAGGCTCTGGCCCCGCGAGGCCTGTTGTATTCGGATGGTTTCCAGCCCACCGCGCTGACCCTGCTGTCGACACGATTGCTCAGCCTCTGCGTTGCACTGGCCGGCTCGATCCTGTTCGCGCCCTTGCTGATGCTCATAGCGCTGCTGGTAAAACTTGATTCGCCCGGGCCCGTGCTGTTTGTCCAGGACCGGGTGGGATTCGGTGGCAAGCCCTTCAAGCTGATGAAGTTCCGCACGATGAGGCCCTGCGAGAAACGCGCGTCGGAGTGGGAGGGCGACAATATTCATCGCATTACTTCTGTAGGGCGCTGGCTGCGGAAATATCGGCTTGATGAGTTGCCACAGTTCCTGAATATCCTCAAGGGAGACATGAACCTCGTTGGACCGCGGCCACATCCGTCGTGCAGCTTTGAATTCTTCGTGCTGGTGTCCCGCAACACACCGGAATGCGGCAGCCAGATTCCATTTTATTCGCTGCGCTACAGCGTATTGCCCGGCATCACGGGCTGGGCGCAGGTGCGCTTCCAGTATGCAAACAGTGTGAATGAAGAAATCGAGAAACTTCGCTTCGACCTTTATTACATCAAGCATTACTCGCTGTGGCTCGACATCCGCGTCATTTTCGAAACTTTCTGGATAGTCGTGACGGGGCGCGGCAGCGACAGCCTCGCCAGGAGCAAGTCGCGCACGTCGGTAGCGAGGCCAGCGCATACCGAACTATTCCAGACGCAGCAAGGCAGAGGATTCCAGCATGAAAAGAAAAGTTTTGGGCGTTAAGGGCCAGCGCAAGCGCGCGAATGTGGGTTCTTCTATCGTGTGGGTGTCTGCATCATGCTGACACGGCCCGGCATGGAGTGGTGGCGCGCATCAGCGCACACGGCGAGTCAGGGGCGCTGGAGAAATAGCCCTGGAGCCTCACAGGTGGCTGACGTCGATGCGATGGCGCGCATCGCGCGAACGCCGGCACTAGCTGCTGATGCCGAGCTGCCGTTCCAGGCGCTGCTTGCCTTCACCTTCATCCTGCTACTGGCGCCACAAGTATGGTTTCCATTCCTTGCGCCTCTTCGCATTGCGTTCCTTGCGGCGATACTGGCAATGCTCTCGCATGCTTTCAGCCGGCTTTCGACAAATCGCCCGCTGCTTGAATTCACGCCACCACTGGTTCCCGTTGTATTGCTGACTATGTGGGCGGTAGGAACGGTGCCGTTCTCCTACTGGCCCGGCGGTAGCGTCGAGTATCTGATGAACCTGTACTTCAAGACGTTGATCGTATTTTTCCTGCTTACTCAGGTCATCAACAGTCTGCGGCGTTTGCAAACCATTTGCTGGTCGCTTGTGCTTATGGCGGTGCCACTGACGCTGAGCACGATCAAAAACTATCTGTCGGGTGTGTCGATGAGCGGCAGCGATCGCGTCGTGGGTTATCTCGCTGCCTTAACCGGCAACCCCAACGACATGGCCTTGATGCTCAATCTCATCCTGCCGGTTTGCGTCGCCCTGTTCCTCGCTGAACGCGCAGGTGGAGTGCGTTTGTTCCTGGGGCTGACCTTCCTGCTGATGGTGCTCGGTATCATCCTGACCTTTTCCAGGGCCGGCTTCCTGACGATGGGCGTCAGCGGGCTGTGCTACCTGTGGTTGCTGCGTGCGCGTCCCGAGCGCATCTGGTTCGCCGTCCTGCTGGTGCTCGCGGTGGCCGCGTTGCCACTGGTGCCCGACAGTTACGTCGACCGTATCACGACAATAGTTGAAATCGAGGAAGATGAGTCGGGTTCGGCGCAAACACGAGTCCGCGACACTCGTGTGGCGCTTGCGGTAGTCCTCGCGAATCCGATCATCGGATCTGGCATTGGTGTAAATGCTCTTGCCATGAATGATGCCAGGGGCGCGACCTGGACCGAGATTCACAACGTGTATCTGCAGTATGCGGTCGAGCTGGGGCTGCCCGGACTACTACTGTTTCTCGTACTCTACTTTCGCTGCCTTGGAGTGACGCGGCATGTGCTGCGCCGTACTCGCGGCCAGAGTCCTTACCGCAAGCTGTTCTGTATCGCCGAAGGCCTTCAGGTCAGCCTCATCGCCTTTGCAGTCGCGGGCTTTTTCCATCCCGTGGCCTACCACTTCTACTTCTACTACATGGCCGGTCTTGCCATCGCGGCGGGGGCCGTGCTCAGGCAACAGCAAATACAACATGGGCTGGTTGTGCAGCCAACCATCGGGGCAAGGCCATGACAACCGTAAAGCTGCTGAAAGTTCTGACGGCGTTCTGTTACGGAGGGACGGAAGGTCAAGTACTGAAGCTGGCTTCAGGCATGGATCGGCAGCGATTCGAACTGCAATTTGCTGGCTTGCGTACCGATGGTGATCTTCTGAAGGAATTTCACGCGCTGAATCTTCCGATCACGGAGTTCAGGATCAGCTGCCTGTACAGCCCTCGCACCTTCCTGCAACAGCTCAAGTTCGCGCAACACTTGCGTCGCGAGAAGATTGCGATCGTGCATAGCTACAATTTCTACTCAAATGTGTTCGCCATTCCCGCGGCGCGCCTGGCTGGAGTGCCACTGATCGTCGCTTCGATACGAGACCAGGGCGTATATCTGACGCCGATGCAGAAGCATCTGCAGAAAGTCGTTTGCTGCATGGCCGACAAGATTCTCGTAAACGCCGCTTCGATCCGGAGCTGGCTACTCGAACAAGGTTATCCAGAACGCAAGATCGTGCTGATTCGCAACGGCATCGATCTATCGCGCTACGGCAAGCCCGGCGTACCGGCGGCGATTCGCGCTGAGTTGAATATTCCTGACGCGGCGCCGCTTGTCGTGCTGATAGCGCGCCTGAATGCAAAAAAGGGCGTCGAGGACTTCATCGAAGCGGCGGCGAAAGTACGGCTCGCTCATCCGGATGTGAGGTTTGTCATCGTCGGAGGCAAGATGGAATTTGCCGACGGCGCCTTCGCTGAGGACATGCAATACCTCATTGGCTTGCGCGATCTGGTCAAGAAGCTCGGCATTGAAGACCGCGTGATCTTTACCGGCCATCGCAGCGATACGCATGCAATCCTGGACAGCGCCGCAGTGTCGGTACTGCCATCGTATAGCGAAGGCCTGTCGAACACCTTGCTCGAATCGATGGCGGCGGG
>JBEGWB010000127.1:0-4213 GCA_041178065.1 Pseudomonadota bacterium
GAGGTCGGGCCCCACGAGCCGGCGGGATAGGGATCCGGTTTGATACCGCTTCGGTCCCACGCGCGGATGATGTCGTCGACCCAGGTCCAGGCCTGTTCGACTTCATCGCGGCGCACGAACCACGACTGGTTTTGCAGCATCGCTTCCAGCAGCAGGCGTTCGTAAGCGTCGACGGTGCGCACGTTGCCGTTGGATTCGGAGAAGCTGAGGTCGAGATGATTGCGCGTGATCTGTCCGATTTCCGTGATGCCGGGCACCTTGTTCATCATCTGCAGCTCGATGCCTTCATTGGGCTGAAGCCGGATCGTCAGCATGTTCGGCGGCAGGTCGGGGAAGCTGCTGCGGAAGATGTTATGCGGCTGCGCCTTGAAGTGAATGTTGATTTCGCTGTGCTTCATCGCCAGCCGCTTGCCGGTGCGCAGGTAGAAGGGCACGCCGGACCAGCGCCAGTTGTCGATGTCGACCTTGATCGCGACAAAAGTCTCGGTGCTGCTGCGCGGATTCGCGCCTTCTTCGCGGAGGTAGCCCGGCACCTGCGCGCCCTTGATGAATCCATCAGCATACTGGCCGCGCACGACATTTTTGCCGATGTTGTCTTTCGTGATCGGGCGCAGCGCTTTCAACACTTTTAGTTTTTCATTGCGGATGCTGTCGGCCGACAGGTCGGCCGGTGGCTCCATCGCGATCAGGCACAGGATCTGCAGCAGATGGTTCTGCACCATGTCACGCATCTGCCCGGCTTTGTCGTAGAAGCCCCAGCGATCCTCGATGCCAACGCTTTCCGCAACCGTGATCTGCACATGATCGATGCAGGTGTAGTCCCAGTTGCTCGTAAACAGCGCATTTGCGAAACGCAGCACGAGCAGGTTCAGCACCGTTTCCTTTCCAAGGTAATGGTCGATGCGATAAATCTGCTGTTCGGAGAACAGGCTGCCGACAAGATCGTTGACTGCTTTCGAGGATTTCAGGCTGTCGCCGATCGGCTTTTCCATGACGACCTGGCTATCGCCGCGAATGAGCTTGGCATGGCTCAGGCCCGCGCAGATCTCCGCGTAGATCGCCGCCGGCGTCGCGAAGTAGAACAGGGTGCGATGCTGGCTGTGTTCGGTAAACCACTCCTGGAGCGAAATGAACTCGTCCTTGTGCGTGAAATCGAGACTGCGGTAGGTCATGCGGCGCATCAGGCGCCGCAAGCTGTCCTGATCGAGGTCGGCGCCGACGAAGCGCACCAGACTGTTCATGACCATGTTGCGGAAGTCGTCTTCGCTCATCACCGTGCGCGCGAGACCGAGAATGCGTGTATCGGGATGCAGCAGGTTTTCGAGATCGAGGTGATAAAACGCGGCCAGCAGTTTGCGTCGTGCCAGATCGCCGGCGATACCAAATATGATGATGTTGCAGGCGGCGGGACTTTGGTCCTGGGTCATGCGTGTTCCTTGGTTTTCCATAAGGCGTGGTCGTGTGAGTTGGCCGGACTATACCATCGCTTCCGTAATTTCCGAGTCGTGTCATCCTTGTGCTCATTGTCAGTATTTCTACCGAGTCCGAGTCGAAAACAATGCCAGATCCATGCCACCCTGTGCTTGCTGGACGGCTTCTCGACGTCTGTGGCAAGATGCTTGCAAGTGCTGATGACGAGCCTGAAAAGAGCTCATTACGCGCACAATAAGGGACAAATAGCGCTTAATTGCCCTAATTCGGAGCGCAAGCGCACCCTTGTCGGGCACGACCCGGCCCCGCCCAGGACACCTGAAGCTGTATGCCCATCGACTGGAAATCCTATGAGCCCGGTACCTTTCATGACGAGGTGTGCAGTGCCCCGGGTAATCCCCGCAAGGAAGCGCGTGTACTCGCCAGGTACCTTTCTTCGCTGACGGACGCGGAGCTCAAGCACCGCCAGGACTCCGTCAACCATGCGATCAAGACGATGGGCATCTCGTTCACCGTCTATAGCGAAGCCGGCAACATCGATCGCGAATGGCCCTTCGACGTCATCCCTCGCATCATCACCAGCAAGGAATGGGACATTACCAGCAGGGGGCTGACACAACGCCTGCAGGCGCTGAACCTGTTCATCCACGATGTGTACAACGACGGCAAGATCTTCAGGGACAAGGTCGTGCCGCGCGAACTGATTGAAGACTCCGCGAACTTCCGCGTGCAGTGCCAGGGCATGAAGCCGAAGCATGGCGTGTGGGCGCATGTATGCGGCACGGACCTCGTGCGTGATGCCGACGGCCAGTTCTATGTGCTCGAAGACAACCTGCGCGTGCCGTCCGGCGTGTCATACATGCTGGAGAACCGCACTGTCACGAAGCGCGTGTTCCCGGAACTGTTCGAGAATTACGACATCCGCCCGATCGGCGACTACCCGGCGCGGCTGTTTGAAACGCTGGCCTCGATTTCGCCACGCAAGAAAGCCAATCCGGAAATCGTCGTGCTGACACCCGGCATCTACAACTCGGCTTACTTCGAGCACTCGTTCCTGGCGCAGCAGATGGGCGCGGAACTCGTGCAGGGCAGCGATCTCATCGTCGACGACGATCACGTGTACATGAAGACAATCAATGGACTGGCGCCAGTCGACGTCATCTACCGACGCATCGATGATCTGTTCCTTGACCCTTCGGTATTCATCAAGGAGTCGACGCTCGGCGTGGCCGGCCTGCTGAAGGCCTGGCTGAAAGGCAACGTCGGTCTTGCGAATGCGCCGGGTGCCGGCGTCGCCGACGACAAGGTCATCTATACCTACGTGCCGGCGATGATCAAGTACTACCTCGGCGAGGACCCGATCCTGCCGAACGTGCCAAGCTATCTGTGTTGTATCGACGACCAGCGCGATTACGTACTGAAAAATCTCGACAAGCTCGTCGTCAAACCGGCGAACGAATCCGGCGGTTACGGCATGCTGATGGGGCCGCGTTCGACCCGCAAGGAGCGCGAAGAATTCGCGCTGAAGATCAAGGCCAATCCGCGCAACTACATGGCGCAGCCACTGGTGGCGTTATCCACGGCGCCGATCATGATCAACAACAGTGTCGAGCCGCGGCACGTCGACTTGCGGCCCTTCGTGCTGCAGGGCAAGGATACCTATGTCACCGCTGGCGGGCTCACGCGCGTCGCGCTCGTCAAGGGTTCCTATGTCGTGAACTCGTCGCAGGGCGGTGGAAGCAAGGACACGTGGATCGTCAACGAGGGGAATAGCTGACATGTTGTCGAGCGTGGCCGAACGAGTGTACTGGCTGGGGCGTTATCTCGAGCGCGTCGAAAATGCCGCGCGCCTGATCAATGTCTATTCAGGCATGTTGCTCGACCTGCCGAGTGGGTCGCACATCGGCTGGAGCATCCTGATCGATATCACCGGCTGCAACGATGACTACGAAAAACTGGGCCAGCCGCTGGAAGAAAAGCAGGTCGTGCGTTTCCTCGTTGCAGATGCAAAGAATCCTGCATCCTTGTTCAGCAGCATCCAGATGATGCGCGAGAACGCGCGCACGACGCGCGAAGTCATTCCCGCCGAAGCCTGGGAGCACTTCAACAACCTGTACCTGAACATGAAGGATGCGGCATCGCGCAGCCTGAGCCGCCGCGGCCGCCAGCAACTGCTCGAGGAAGTCATTGGCGATTGCCAGCGTGTGTTCGGTCTGCTGACGGGCAGCATGAATCACGACAACGCCTACTCCTTCATCCAGATTGGCCGCAAGATCGAGCGCGCTGACATGACCTCGCGCATGGTCGATGTCGGTTCGATCAGTCTCCTGCCGGCCTTTTCACAGAGCACGAAGCAGCGCCTGTTCCTGGAACCTTACGAGAACGTGGTGTGGATGAACGTGTTGCGTTGCCTCAGCGGTTACCAGGCATACCGGCAGAAGATCCAGCACTCGGTGCGTGGCGAAGACGTCGTCAACTTCCTGCTGAAGGACGAGGAATTTCCGCGTGCGATCAGCTACTGCATGAAGGATCTCGTCGGCCACATCAGCAAGCTGCCGAATAACAAGGATGTGCTGCAGGCGGTAGCGCGCGCGAAGACGGTGACGACGAAAGTGGACATCGGTTCGCTACTGCAGCGCGGCCTTCTCGACTTCATCGATGAGCTGCAGATTTCCTTCGCCGACATCCACGAAGAGCTCAACAACACCTGGTTCAGGCCAGTGGAGCTGCGCAAGGCCCTGCAGCCACAAGGGCAGAGTCAGGGCCAGACTCAGACTCAAAG
>JBEGWB010000128.1:0-3098 GCA_041178065.1 Pseudomonadota bacterium
ATGAACTGCGCATACCGCAGCGCAGCGAGGCGCTGACTCTGCAGCTGCAACGCGCCGCAGGGGACCTGTCCCTGAACGTCGGCAGCGCTGCACTCGGGTTCACCGCGCGTTTCACGCAGGCCGATGCTGCGTCGACAGCGATGCTGCAGGCAACGCTGACGAACGCGGCGACGACAGTAGGCAGCGTGGACCTCTCGCTGCAGCCAACAGCCCCCACTTACGCCACGTACGCAGTCGAGGGCAGCGGCAGCCTCGACATTGCCGACCTCAATGCACTGCTGGGTGAACTGCAGCAGGCGCCACTGCCGCTACCGCTGCAATCCGCGGCGCTCGAATGGGACCTCGCGGGAACTGTCGCCAATGAAATCAGGGGCGCCGTGCGCGCCGAGGCTGCGCAAAGCTTCGTGCTCGGTATCGCGCGCGGGTCGACGCTGACCCTGCCGGCCGGCTTCGCCGAAGGCATGGGCGAACTGGCACTCGACTTCAGCGACCGCAGCGAACTCACGATCACGACCGGCACGCTGGCGCCGGGTCCGTTCATCAGCGCGGGCCGGGTTCCACTGCATGTCGTTGGCAGCAGCGGCGAACAGGTCTTGAGCGCCGATGCGGTGCTGACGCTTGCCGAGTGCCAGGCGGGCGCGAGCCTGCGCTGCAACATCAACTTCGACGGCAGCGCGGGGCTCAGTCCCTACACAGTGGCGGGCAAGATCGATATCGCAATATCCCGCGCCGCTTCCGCTGCGTTCGAATACCAGGTGCGGACGCAGGGCCTCGCGCTGGGCGGGCTGGAAACGGCGCTGCCGCCATTCGACATCGACGCGCGGATCGTCCACGCCGGCGACGCGCTTGCGTTCAGCACGCCGCTGCTGTTGCGCGACGCACCCGCGGATGCCGGCCTCGCGCTCGATGGCACCTACGACCTCGCCGCGAGGCGCGCGGAGCTGCGCGCAATAGTGCCGCTGCTTGAATTTACGGAAGCGCAGCCACTTTCCGCATGGTTCAGCGACTGGCAATATCCTTTCGACCTGCTGAGCGGTTCCATCGCCGCGCAACTCGACCTGCAGTGGCAGGCCGCGGCAAGCCTGGAGGCTGCGGCTGTGCTGACCGCGCGGCTGAGCTCCGATATCAACGAGGTCGGGGGCTTCTATGCCGAAATCTTCTTCCGCGGCGCGAGCGCGCAGCTGCAAGGCGACATCGACACCGCATCGCAACTCCCACTCGACACGCCGCCCCTGGCGCTGACCGTGGCCGGCATCGACGTCGGCCTGCCGATGGAAAACCTCAAGCTCGACCTGCAGTTCGACAGCGCCGCGCAGCAAGTGCACATCGCTTCGTTCTCCACGGAGCTGCTCGACGGCACGGTGACCGGTTCCGACATCTCCTACGACCTCAACGCGGAGCGCAACGAAGTCGTCGTGTACTTCTCCGGACTGCAGATCGAACGCATGCTCGATCTGATCGAATACAAGGGCGTCGCGGCTACGGGCGCCATCAGCGGCGCAGTGCCGCTCACCATTACGCCCAATGGTGTCGAAGTCGCCGAGGGCACGCTGTCGGCCGATGCGCCAGGTGGCAGCATTCGCTATCTCGCGGCCGCTGCCACCGGGGCGACCGGCAATCCCGGTGTCGACATGATGAACCAGGCGCTCGGCAACTATCAGTTCGAGAGCCTCACGAGCAGCATCGAATACACGCCCGAGGGCGAGCTGCTGCTCGGCATGAAGCTGCAGGGCCACAACCCGGACTTTCAGAATGGCCAGCGCATCAACCTGAACCTGAATCTCAGCGACGATGTTCCGGCCTTGCTCGAAAGCCTGCGCGCGGCGCGGCAGATCGAGGACTTTCTCGCAGAAAAATATCAGTAGTCGGTGCCGAGACGAGGGTTCAGGTGCGCCCACGCTCCACGCTTGCAGCGAACAGGGGCAGTGCGAAAACGCCAGCTCCACAGGCCGGGTACCCGGTACCTTTCAGCTGGCATTCAGCCCGGGGCGCCGATACTATGCTTCAACTCATCAGAGTGCGTGCTATGAAAAATGACGTAAAAAAGGCGCAAATCCTGCTTGTTGCATCTGCGTGGTTACTGACCGCGTGTCAGCCAACGGTGCAATTGCAAGCGCCGAGCGAACCGATAACAATCAACCTGAACGTGAAGATCGAACATGAGATACGGGTCAAGGTTGACCGTGAGCTCGATGAAGTGTTCGCTGAAAATTCGGATCTGTTCTGAGAGGATGTTGACGATGAAAAAATTTGCCTTGTTGTTTGGCCTGATGCTAAGCCTCGTGTTCTCCGGCATGACCTTTGCGCAATCGCTTGACCAGGCGAAGGCTGAAGGACTCGTCGGCGAGAAGGTCGACGGTTACATCGCCGCCGTCGTGCCGAATCCCTCGCCGGACGTCCAGGCGCTGATCCAGTCAACGAACGATGGCCGCCGCCAGGTCTACGCCGACCTCGCGAAGCGCAACAACATCACCGTTGAAGAGGTCGGCATCCTGTCCGCCGAGAAGCTGCACGCGAATGCGAAGAGCGGCGAATACGTCCAGACGCCCTCGGGGCAGTGGCAACGCAAGTAAGCCGGGGCCCCGGTCGTGAAAAAAACTACCGGGGCCATTGCAAGTTTTACGCAGTCGAGCCACTAAACCCGACACCCGATCTCGCTTAACTCTGTCGTCCGTTCACTCGTCACGCTTCCACTCTTCACTCCTTCATTCTTTCTTTACGCCTGCCCCCGGCCTCGCCACGCTGCGCCTGCAGCTGGCCTTCAGCTCATCCGGCGACACGCCTCGGCACACTGGCGGCAAGCGCGTGCGCATTGCTGGCAGTGCTCGTCGTCGTACTGCGCGCAGATGGCAGCGCAGCGCTCGCAGACATCGGCGCAGAGCTTGCACAGTTGCGCGGCAAACTCGCTGCCGCGCGACATTATCTGGGCGGCCAGGCGGCACAGCGCCGCACAGTCGAGATCGATGCGGATGCAGTCGACCATGTGTGCAACATGGCTTTCGTTGAGGCACGAAGCCGCACAGTGATCACAGGCGGCGGCGCAGGCGTAACAGGCTTCGATGCAGTCGAGGTATCGGGAATGTGGCACGACGCTTCCT
>JBEGWB010000129.1:0-46229 GCA_041178065.1 Pseudomonadota bacterium
CCATTCCAAGCAACATACGGTCGACGCGGACTTTGTTGTAAACCTGCGAACGTTTTGCGGATTCACCGGACTGCCAGTTACCGGTCAGATCCCAGCCACCGGGCAGCAGCTGGTTGAAACCGACCGACCAGGAGTTGGTGGTGAACACGTTGTGATCGCGCTCGTCAAAGCCGATCTCGGGCTGGTTGTAGAAAACGCCGATCTTGTTCAGCTGGAACGAGGTCATTTTGTTCGCATCCATGATCGCGGCAACGCTCGCCGGCAGGAATGCGTTGTTGCGGAACACGGTAGCAGTCCATGGCGCTTCGAGTTCGTAGGTACCACGATGGTTATCGTTGTTCGACTCGGAGCGGCCCGTAAGCATCTGGCCGTAGACGGTGGTTGTATCGGTCAGGTCATACTGCACACCGAGGAAGCCAGAACGACCGACAACCTCAGCGGAGTCGGCACCACCGGCGCTGAAGGCGCGGTTTGCGGTTGCGCACTCAGGTCCGCCGGACATCGACTGCGTACCGCCAAGGGCAGTTACGCTGCCATTGATGAAGGGCGTAACGCCGGAACCGTCAGGCAGGAACTTCATTCGGTTCAGCGGTGTGCCCGGGGCACTGATCAAACCGTAGGGCGAATGCTGCGAAGAGCACACGTCAGGCAGCGTCAAACGCTGCGGGATATTGGGAGTAGCGGTCGCGGATACCCATGCCGGGTTGGTCACATGTCCCCAACGGCGGAAATAATCAGGATCCAGGTCTTCCGGACGGCGTTCGATCTGGTTGATGTACTTGGCATCGAAGGACGCGATGACGTTGAGGCGCTCTCCGAACTGTTTGCCACCAGCGACGGACAGGTTCCAGCGATCGCCATCGCCGACTTCAGTGATACCGGTACCGACCTGGACTTTAAGACCCTGGAATTCGCGATCGAGGACGAAGTTGGTAACGCCACCGAGAGCGTCGGCGCCGTAAGCGGCGGATGCGCCTCCGGTCACAACGTCAACGGTGCGGATCAACGCATTAGGCAGCGTATCAACGTTTACCGAGCCGCTCTTGTCAGCGGGAACCACGCGCGAGCCATCCAGTAGAACCAGGGTCCGGTTCGCGCCAAGGCTGCGCATGTTGAGGTACGAGCCACCGGCTGAACCGAACAGGGCCCCGCCGCCGCGTGCGGCGGACTGGGTGCCGAAGAACTGGGGCAGCGTGCCGATCTGTTCGGAGACAATCCCGCCCGGATCAATGTTATTTAACTCAGCGAAGGTAATAGCCGTTACGGGAGTCGGTTGCTGCATGCCGTCGGTTACACGGATACGCGATCCGGTTACCTGGATTTCTTCCAGCGCTTCCGGCGGTTCTGCGGCGTACAGGCCGGGAGCGACGAGGCCTGCGGAAATCGCAGACACGGACAGCGCTAGAGCCCTGGTCTTGAATGAGTGAGTAATGGATTTTTTCATCAATATTCCCCTGAAATGATGATTGAATAGCGTTGCCCGCAAGCACAACCACACGACCCACATGAGGTTAGAATGCGGCCAGCGACGAATGTCGAGGGGAAGAAAAGGCGGCCTGGATGTACTGCTAAAAAAACGAAAAAAGAATGGTGCCGGACTGCAGTGGTCAATACTTTTATCTGGTGTGTCTGTTTACTGCCGCCTGGATTACCCGGCTACTGCCAGTAACTAGATATCGAGATCTACTGCCACCCATTTTTTTAAATGCTAGGACTTCCCCCCGTCGCGGATTGGATTATTCATGGAAAACAAAGTCAACATAAACTTGCAAAAAATAAGGAGAACCGAACGGTTCGGAGCATGTGTCTTTCAATAGATGTGAGCTCCGCTCCCGCATCGGCTCGGAACCCAGGTTGCATTACGCAGAAATAGATCGCGAATGAATACTACTGTCTCCGTCACCACAGCGCTCGGCCACCGCATGACCGTATTCCGCAACGACCATGTCGGCGACAAGATTGCGCGGCATGGTTTGTATGAAAAGGAAAATTTGCTCCTGCTGCTGAAACTGATCGAAACCTTGCCGCAGCCGGTGGTTCTCGATATCGGCGCCAATATCGGCAATCACGCGCTGGCCTTCGCCACGAAGGCGCACGAGGTGCATGCCTTCGAGCCGATTCCCCGCCTGTTCGAATTACTCAGCAATAACGTCACTGCCAATAACTTGCAGCACGTGCATGTGCACAACCTTGCCTTGTCCGATACCTCGGGCAGTGCAACGATCAACATGGTCAATGCCGGCAACTATGGCGCCTCGAGTTTCGACAAGCGTTCGGAAGGCACAACACCCATTGCCGTGCAGCTGACGACCGGTGATGCCTTCGTCGCTGCGCGCCAGCTTGATCGCATCGACTTCATCAAGATCGATGTCGAAGCCCACGAGGTGTTCGTGCTGCGCGGCCTGATGCAGACACTGCGCCGCGACCTGCCCTTCATCACAATGGAATGGAACGATCCGCTGACCGTGCAACGTCTTGCAGGTTCAGCGGAGCTGCAGTTCCTGCAGCAGCATTACTCCATTCACGTGCTCGGGAGTAACTACGATCGGGCCTGGTGGGCTGGCAAACCCGTGGCCTTTGTCCGCCGCAAGCTCACGCGACTATTTCGTCCACGCACGGCCGTGTTGTATGCCTTTGACGCGAATCGCCTCTACAAAAACCTGCTGCTGGTGCCGAAGGGCAAGGAGCATGCGCTGCAAGGTCTCGTGGACTGAGCATGCAGATCCGCATCAAGGTCGTGCCAGGGGCACGCACAGAAGGCGTGGAATGGCTTGGCGACACGCTGAAGGTGAAGGTGCAGGCGCAACCCGAGAAAGGTCGCGCGAATGCGGCGGTCGAAGCCTTGCTTGCGCAGAGGCTGGCGCTTTCGACATCTTCGGTTAGAATCACCGCCGGCTTCGGCAGCGCGCTGAAGACCGTCGAAATAAGTTCGGTGCATGACCTGCAGTCCTTGCGTCAAAAACTGATGTGATCCGAAACGTGCTCATTGCTTACCAACACCTGCGCCACGCCTTGCTGATCGCCCTGATGGCCTTCACCTTGCTGGGCGTGCAGCTGGTCCAGGCATCGCCGCTGCACGATCATGCCAGGCACTCGGTGGATTGCGCGCTGTGCCACCTGCAATTCAGCGACGATTCGCTGGTGCAGCCGACGCTGAGTGTGGCCTTCATCGCCCACAGCATGCCGTACGCGCAGTACCTGCGTGAATTCTATTCCTTCGCCAGCCCTTCGCCCTACCAGGGCCGCGCCCCACCCCCGCTCGTCTCTTGACCTGAATCCGTTCCGGCCTATACGGCGCTGAGTCCCTGCGATATCGCATGGCTGCGTCGTGACCGATCTGCATCCAAGTTTCGATTATGGGGAAATACCATGAACCGCATTGCCATTCTTCCGGTAAGCCTGCTGGCTGTAGCCGTCGCCTCTTCCGCCCACGCGCAGGAAGATGAAATCTACGAAATGATCACCACGGCCATCCACGTGCGCCGTTCCGAAACCGCGCTGCCTGTCACCGTGCTCAACGACAAGGCCCTGCATGACGCCGTGCGCAGCACGCTCGGCGATACACTGGCTGGCCAGCCCGGCATAAACAATGCCTCGTTCGGTCCGGCCGTGGGCCAGACCGTGATTCGTGGCCAGCAGGGCCGGCGTGTCATGAACCTCAGCAACGGCATGCCGAACGCCGATGCGTCGGGCAATTCCGCCGACCATGCGCAAACCGTCGAGGCAATCCTCGCCAACGCCATCGAAGTCCTGCGTGGCCCAGCCACGCTGCTCTATGGCGGCGGCGCGATCGGCGGCGTCGTCAACGTCATCGACCGTCGCATCGCCACGTCGTTGCCGGATGCTCCCGCGTTCGCGGTGGAACTGCGCCACGACTCCGCCGCCGATCTCGACACGGCCGTCAGCAGCCTCGATTTCGCCACGGGCAACTTTGTGTGGCATCTCGATGGCGTAATGCGCGAATGGAACGACCTCGACATCTCGGGGCTCGCCATTGACTCGGCCTATCTTGCCGACAAGGATCATGATGAGCACGAAGGCGACGAAGCACACGAGGACGAAGAGGAAATCGAGAACACGCGCGGTTACGTGGCGAACACCGGTGGCGAAACCACTACGGGCACCGCCGGTGTTTCGTGGATTCTGCCGAAGGGCCATATCGGCCTTGCCGTGAACCGCCTCGACAACCGCTACGGCCTGCCTCCAGGCGCGCATGGCCACGGCGAAGACCATGACGACGAAGTCGAAGCACACGCAGCCGAGGCAGCCGGCGCCGACTTCGTGTTCATCGACATGGAGCGCACGCGCTACGACCTCAACGGCGAATGGAAGGATGTTGCCTCCTGGGCCGAAACGGTGAGCTACCGCCTCAGCCATACCGATTACGCGCACGCCGAGATCGAAGGCGACGGCTCCACCGGCACGCAGTTCAGCAACGATGCCTGGCAACAGCGCTTGCAGATCACGCATACCGACGACGCCGAGCGCCATGGCGTCGTCGGCCTGCAGATGGGCACCGAGGAATTCGCCGCTGTCGGTGCCGAAAGTTTTATCCCGGTCACCGACATCGATACACAGGGCCTGTTCATCGTCGAAGACTTCCACGTCTCCGCGTTGACCATGGAGCTTGGCGGGCGCCTCAATCGCGACGAATACGCGCCGCAGGCTTCACCTGCGCCCGCGCGGTCTTTTTCCACCTGGAGCCTGTCGGCGTCGGGACTGTGGGATCTCAATGACTCCGCCACGCTAGGCCTGTCGCTGTCGAATTCGCAGCGCGCACCGAGCGCGGAGGAGCTGTATTCGAACTTTGGCCTCGCCGATCTCGACAACTGCATACTTCACTTCGCGACTGGCGCCTGCGAACTCGGCAACACCGGCTTCGAGGAAGAAACCTCGCTCAACGCGGACCTCACGCTGGCACTGAATCGCGGCCCCTTCTCATCGACCTTTACCGTGTTCCACAACCGCTTCGACGATTACATCGGCCAGTTCGCCGATGGCCGCGAGGTTGACGGTTTTCCGGTGCGCGCGTACCGACAGGAAGACGCGCGCTTCAGTGGCGTCGAGGTGGACGCGAGCATGCAGCTCAACACGATGACGACGCTGCGTCTGTTTGGCGACGCCATCGACGGGCGCTTCGACGCAAGCGGCGACGTGCCGCGCATGCCGCCGAACCGCATCGGCGCCGAGCTGATGCTGAACGGCACGCTGCAGGACAACGCGTGGTCAGCATACGCGACACTGATCCAGGCCGGTGCGCAGGACGATGCCGGTGCCTTCGAAATCGGGACTGAGTCCTGGTCACGCATCGACATCGGAGCGGATTACACGATCGCCACCGGCCGTGCCGGAGAGTTGCTGTTGTTCGTCAAGGGCCGCAACCTCGGCAACGAGGAGATCCGGCTGTCGACATCGTTCCTGCGCGGCTTCGCGCCCGAAGCCGGCAGGTCCTTCGAATCCGGCATGCGCTATCGCTTCTGAGCTGCAGCGCGCTCTGCGGCAGCGAATTCGCCGCCGCAGAGGCGCTGAACCTTGTTCAGAACCTGAAGCGCAATCCTGCATCGATGCTGCGCTCGGGGCCCACGTAGATGCCCTGGCGCAAGCTCGCGATGTAGCGCTTGTCAGTTAAGTTCTTGATGCTGCCACTGAGGCTCAGGCGCGTGCTCACCTCGTACAGCAGGCTGAAGTCCAGCAGCGTGTAACTCTGGATACGGCCTGTGTAGAAGCCGGTGAGGCTTTCGGCGATCGCATCGGTATTGAGCACGTCGCTGTACTGCTCGCCCGTGTGATGCAGCGTGAGACCGGTGCGCAAGCCGCCCACGCTGTAGGCCAGGCCCAGGTTGGCCACCCATTCCGGCGTGTAGGTGAGGCGGTTGCCGTCGGGCGTCGTGATCAGGCCATTCGCGCCGCGGCGCGCGCCATCGAACTCGGCATCCGGTACCCACGTTGTGTTGGCGTTGGCGCTGAAGCCCGCGCCAAGCTCAAGTTCCACGCCGGCCTCGATGCCCTGGTGCCAGGTGGCGCCGCCATTGGTGCGCTGAAACTGCGAGTTGCTGTTGGCGGGGATGATCTGGTTGTCGAAATCCATGCGGAACCAGGCCATCTCGTAGCGCAGCACTTCATTGCCGCCGCGCAGCCCCAGTTCTACATTGACCGAACGTTCGGCATCAAGCTGCTGGTCGCTCAGCGCGTCGAGCGCATCGCCGTTCAGTGCCGGTGAAAACGCCTTGTAGACGCTGCCGAACATCTGCAGTTCGGGATTCAGGTTGTACGTGAAGCCGAGACCCGGCAGCACCTCTGTATTGGTGCTGCTCGCGGCATTGCCTTGCGCGGCCGTGCGCCGGCGGTCCTTGCGCTCCTGTTCGTAGCGCTCCACTCGCAGGCCCGCGGTAAGCGCCAGCGCCTCGCCGACGAGGAAGCGATTCTGCAGATAGAGCGCATTGCTGTCGGCGCTGTCGCGCACGTCACGACCCAGAGGCCCCGTGCGTGGATTGGCGCGCGTCGCATTTACCGTGACGTCGTCCATCGATTCGCTGAGATAGCGGTAACCGATTTCGGCCTCGTTGCCGATGCCGAACAGCGTGTGCTCGATCTGCAGGCGCGTATCGACGCCAGCACGTTCGAAACTGCGGTTGTTGCCGTTGAGTGTGTTGTTGTAGACCCAGCGGCCAGCGGCGGCCGAGGCGGCGTTGTCGGCGTTGTAGCGCCAGTAATCGCGCCAGGTCTCGCTGCCGTACACGAGCGTGTTCAGCGTCATGGTGTCGTTGAGCGTCCACTCGTGATTGAGGTCGATGGAACGGCGTCCGCTGAGGAACCAGTCGTCCGGAGCCGGATTGCTGTCCACACCGCGCAGGTATTCGTTGAGGAACTGGCCGCGGTAGGAAATGTTGGCGTCATTGTCATAGTGGGCGTACTTGATGCTTACCCACTGGTCGTCGCCCAGCGCCATGCCGGCGCGCGCCACGATGTCCGTCATCCGGTAGCCCTTGTCGATGAAGCCGTCGCTTTCGGCATGCGTAGCAATAAGGCCGAATTGCGCCTCGCCCGACGGCGCGCTGCCGCCGACTTCGACCGTCGCTTCATTGGTGTTCCAGCTGCCAGTGCGCAGGCTGAGCTGCACGCCATCGTCGGGCTGTTTGGTGATGTAGTTGATGACGCCGCCGATCGTGCTCGGGCCATAGCGCAGCGAAGCGGCGCCTTTCAGCACTTCGATGCCTTCCATGCGCTGCACGCGCGGGTTGTAGTAGCGGCCGTTGCCCACGAAGAGGCCAGGCGCCACCGGTACCCCGTCTTCGAGGATCAGTGTCTTGTAGTCGGCCGCGCTGAGGCCGCGCATGCCGATGTTGGCGACGATCGCGCTTTCTTCCTCGGGCTTGATGCTCACGCCGGGAACGCCGCGCAGCATTTCCTCTGTGGAGCGCGGCTGCTTCAGCTGCATTTGTTCCTGTGTCACCAGGGTGACGGCCCCGGCCTGGCGCAGCGCATCCTGGCGGCTTTTACCGACGACGAGGATGACGGGGAGCTTGTTCGTATTGGCCGCAGCGTCCTGCGCAAAGGTCGGCGCGGCGGCGGACAGGCTCGCGAGGGCCAGCGTGAGAGCGGTTGCCAGGGGATTGGAAAGGCGGCGGCGGGTTGCGCGCGCGCTGGATGAGGACATGGGACTGCACCTTGTTGTTCGTAGTCTTAAAGCGACGCCGAGCAACAGAGGAGCGGCCCGGATCGCGGGCCGCAAAGATACCAAATAGGAAACATTCTCGTCAAAGAATGATTCTGATTCACATTTCCATTGTCAGATCCAACCCTGACCTACGCTAGCCTGACCTCGCCTGTCCCGACCGACCGACCCGGTGCAGGCCTGCCGGACCGGCGGCGAGCCCTACTGCGCTTGCCGCGCCTGTTGGGCCTGTTGGGCCTGCAGCGTGACGTTGGCGCGTTCGATCAGGTACGCGCGCACATCCTCGGCGGTTTCGGGCGTCAGGATGTTCGCGAACGAGACCATGCCGTTTTGCGCGCGCACCCCGTCGAGGACGATCGACGCGAACAGCTCCGGACTGCCGAGCGCGGGCGATACCGCGAGCTCCGGGAACAGGCCGCGACGCAACAGGCCACCGGCATTGCCGACATCGCTGTGGCAGATCCAGCAATTATCGAGATACAGGTCTTCCCCACGCGCGATCTGTTCCGGCGTGGCCGTCGATGGCGGCGGATTCAAGGCAGGCGCGGTGAATTCCACCGGCGGCGGCAATTGCACCTCCGCGCCGAGCTTGAACACGAGCAGGCGCGAATAGTCAGGCGCGTAGTAGTTGCCGGCCGAACGGCCCGCAACCACGGCGACGTACTGCTCACCGTTGACTTCATAGGTCACCGGCGCGGCGACGACACCTGTCTGCGTATCGAGCGACTTCCACAGCTCGGCGCCGTCGGCGGCATCGTAGGCGGCGAGTCCATTCTGGCTACCTTTGAACACGAGTCCACCGGCTGTCGCGAGCATGCCCGCGGAGGCGCCAGGAATGCGCCAGCCTTCCTGCTGCGTGACCGGGTTCCACGCCACCATGAAGGTACCCGATGGCAAGTCGGCCGTCGCATTCGGGCCGAGTTCGGCGGCGCCGGCGGCGGGATCGACACCGAGGTTCGACGTAAGGGGATTCGGATCGAAGGTGCGATCGTACGCGTAGACGTAGGCGCTGTTCGTCGATGACAGATAGACGAGGCCCGTCTCGGGATTGAAGGCCATCGGCTGCCAGTTGTGCGCGCCCGCCGGCGCCGGCTGCGTGGCGAAGGCCTTGCCGGTACGGTCGAAGCGCGCGTCGGGATTTTCAACTGGACGGCCGGTTTCCGGATCGATACCAAAGGCCCAGTTGACGCTTGCGAAAGGCTGCGCCGAAATGAATTGGCCAGTCGCTGCGTCGAGCACGTAGAAGAAACCGTTCTTCGGCGCCTGCATGACGACCTTGCGGTCGACACCGTCGATGGGCAACGTGGCGACCATGATCGGTTGCGTGGCGGTGTAGTCCCAGGTCTCGCCGGGCGTGGTCTGGTAATGCCACTTGTAGGAACCATCGTCGGGGTCGAGCGCGACGATCGACGACAGGAACAGGTTGTCACCGCCGCCGGGGCTGCGAATATCCTGGTTCCACGGTGAGCCGTTGCCCGTGCCGATGTACAGCAAATCGAGTTCAGGATCGTACGCCATCGAATCCCACACGGTGCCGCCGCCGCCGAGTTTCCACCACTCACCCATCCACGTTGCCGCCGCCATCTCCATCGCGTCGTTTTCGAAGCCGAGTGCGGGATCGCCGGGCACGGTGTAGAAGCGCCAGGCGAGCTCGCCGGTCTCGGTATCGAAGGCCGAGACATAACCGCGCACGCCATACTCCGCGCCGCCATTGCCGATGATGACCTTGCCCTTGACGATGCGCGGCGCACCGGTGATCGAGTACGAGAGATCGCGCGAAATCAGCGTGTCGGTTTCCCAGACCTTGGTACCGGTGGCGGCATCGATCGCGATCATGCGGCCATCGATCGTGCCGACGAACACTTTGCCATTCCACAGCGCGGCGCCGCGATTGACGACGTCGCAGCAGGCGCGCACGCCCCACTCGCCGGGAACTTCGCTATCGAATTCCCACAATGGCGCGCCGGTTGCGGCGTCGAAGGCGCGCACGTTGCTCCACGCGGTCGTTACGTAGATGACGCCGTCGACGACGAGCGGCGTGGATTCCTGTCCGCGCGGAATGTTGAAGTCGGAGTACCAGGCGAGACCGAGCGTGTTTACGTTGCTACGGTCGATGCGCGCGAGCGGACTGTAATGTTGTTCGCCATAGGTGCGACCAGTGGACATCCACTGCTCCGGTTCGGCGTCGGCATTCAGCAAACGCGCTTCGTCGACCGCGGCGAAGGTGGGAGCCGGCGCAGTTTGCGTGCTGTCACTTGCCCCGGTGTCGGCTTGCGATGCACTGGCGTCGTCAGTCGCCGTGTCGGACTGGCCGCAGGCGCCGACCAACAGCAGTCCGCACAGACCAGCGGTAATTACTACTCCGGATTTCATCGTAAAGCGCCCCCAAGGGATTGTTATCCTGCCGAGAATACCCCAGCGCCGTCGCTGCGAACAATGTTCAGGGTCGATTCAGCCAAACGCTCCTAGACTCGCTGCTAACCCAGTAGGAGACATGAACATGAAAAAGCTGGTTGCCGCTGCAGCTGCAGTGCTGCTGCTACTCGGCGCGAACCTGTCCTTCGCCGATCGCGATGGGTGGAAGGATCACGGCCGCGGTCGCGGTCATGACCGCGAATGGCGCGACAACGATCGCGGATGGGACCATCACGACCGGGATGACTGGCACCGTCATGATCGCGATCGCGACCGCGTATCCGTCAGCCTCAGCTTCGGTAATGCGTGGGGCAGTCCCTTCTACCGCGATCGCAGCTGGAACGGTGTCGGCGTCGGTTACGACCGCTTCGATAGCTGGGGTTATGACAGGCGCTACCGCAATAACCGCCCGGTCGTGGTCTACCAGAACAATACTTACATCGCGCCTGCGCCGCGCACGCGCGTGATCACCCGAAGCAACCCTGCCGGCACCAGCTTGCTACGCGACATCGATGGTCGCTGCTTCGAACGCGAAACTGACCGCAACGGCAACGAAAGGCGTATGGAGCTGCCGTCCTCCGCCTGCAATTTCTAACGATGCTCCTGGCCACGGATGGCTGTTTTTTATCGGTTCCTTTGCCGGGGCCGGAGCCCATCAGGTTGCTGGTCGCGGGGAGATCCGCCAGCTGCCTCGCTCCGGTCCCCGGCCCTTTCCACGAACCGCCCATCGCAACGGAGCACCGCAACGAGCGATAGAGGTAATTCGCGGCTCAACGTGCGGTGCCGCGCGGCATAGTTGCCTCGTTGCGCCTCCAGCATCAGGCGCCGAGCCTGACCTTGAACTGCGCTCCACCCCAGTGACTCTCTTCGACGCGGATCTCGCCGCCATAGGCGCTGACGAGCTCCACCGCGACAGCAAGACCGATCCCCTGCCCGCTCCTCACCGTGTCCGCGCGCGCTCCCCGTTGCAGCACATACTGACGATCGGCTTCGGCGATGCCGGGACCGTCGTCATTGATTTCGAGCAACAGGCTACGGCCATTCATCATCGCTTTCACTTCGACGCGAGACGAACCGTACTTGAAGGCGTTATCGAGCAGGTTGCCACAGAGCTCCATGAGGTCGCTCTCCTCGCCATAGAACAGCACGTTGCTGGAAATGTCTGTGCTGACCTGGATCATCTTGTCGCGGTAAACCTTCACGAGCGCAACCAGGATGCGTCGCAGCACTGGTGCCACGGCTACCGGTTTGGCAAGTACCTGGCGCGCGTGATTCCGCGTGACGCGCTTGAGCTGGTACGACACGATCTGGTCCATGCGCTCGATCTGCTCTTCCATGTCGCGGCGATTCTGCTCCGACGTCGCGCCCTCATGCCGTATTTCCTGCAAGGCCGTCGACAGCACGGCGAGCGGCGTTTTCAGGCTGTGCGCGAGATCACCCAGCGTCGTGCGATAACGCGTCTGGCGGTCGCGCTCGCTCTTGATTAACAGGTTCAGGTTGTCCGTGACGGCTTTCAGTTCTTCGGGATAGTTGCGCTGCATTTCGTCCTGCGCGCCTGCTTCGATCGCGGACACGTCGGCGGCGAGGTGCTTCAGCGGACCCAAACCCCAGCGCAGCAGCAGGTACTGTGCAATGGATAGCACCACCGCCATCGCGCCGAACCATTGGTACAGGTTGTACTGAAACTCGCGGATCTGCGCCTCGGTCGGCTCGGTGGATTCCATGACGACGAAGTCGTAGATCTGGTCATGCGCATCCCAGTACGTCCCATAGGATGCCCACGACAAAGCGCCGGACTCCGGCGTCGCGAGACTGCCGTACGTGATCTGTCCCGGCACCACTTCGTCGACCTGGAAGCCCCACTGTGCCGGGCGCATATTCAGTGCCGACTGACTGCGCCAGACTTCACCGCCGTTGCGATCGAGGATGAAGCCGTAGAGTCCGGAGTCGATCTGCGCAAAGCGCGGTTCACGCAGGTCTGGCACAAAGAAGCCACCGTCCTCGTCGGGCTCGGCGACGCCAACAAGCGCGTAGACCTGCAACTGCAGGCGCTCCTCGACAGCGGCGACGACGCTTTCCTTGTAGGCACGCACGAGCACGAGGCTGGCGAGGCCCAGGAATACAATCAGCAGTACACCGAAGGCAACGACGAGGCGTCGCTGGAGCGAATAGGGAGCGTCAGCCCTGGCGCGCGGGGACATTGAAGCGATAGCCCTGGCCGCGGATGGTGTCGATGGGCTTGAGCGTCTCGTCGGGATCGAGCTTCTGGCGCAAGCGGCGGATGAAAACTTCGAGCACGTTGCTGTCGCGATCGTGATCCTGGTCGTACAGATGCTCGGTGAGTTCAGTTTTGGAAACGACCTTGCCCGGGTGCAGCATCAGGTATTCCAGCACCTTGTATTCGTAGGCCGTCAGCTCGACGTCGGCACCGCCAACCGTCAGCTTGCGCGCTGTCGTGTCGAGGCTCAGGTGCGCGAAATCCAGCGTTGGTTTCGCGAAGCCGGCGGCGCGGCGCAGCAGCGCATTGAGGCGGGCCTTGATCTCTTCGATCTGGAACGGCTTGACGACATAGTCGTCGGCGCCCGCGTCGAGACCGGCGACCTTGTCGGTCCAGTTGTCGCGCGCCGTAAGGATCAGGATGGGAAATGTACGACCTTTGGCACGCAGCGCCTTGATCATGCCGATACCATCGAGCAGCGGCAGCCCGAGATCGACGATTGCGGCGTCGTAATCATTCTCGGTTGCTTCGAAGAGTCCGGTCTTCCCGTCGCTGGCGCTGTCGACGACATAACCACTGTCGCCCAGAGCCTTCACCAGGCGTGCGCGCAACAGGTCTTCATCTTCAACGATCAGCAGGCGCACGATGGTTTATTCGCCGTCATCGCGGGACACGCGACCGGAGTCTGAATTGACCAGGACGTCGGATACCTTGCCGTCCTGATCCAGGCGAACGCGCCAGTTCTGTTCATCGCGGCGGATGCTGCGCACTTCGCCAGGAAAATTCTCGCGCGCGATGTTGGTCGCCTGGTCGCGGCTGATACGGGGCTCGCGCTCGGGACTGCGCTCGGAAGAAGCCGGAGGCAGGAAATTCTGTGGCTGCACCTCTTCGTTGGCAGCCTGTGACGCAGCCGCCTGAAGCAAGGTGGAGCAAAGCAGAATGAGGGAAAGGATCGTTTTCATGAGCTCGGTTTGGGGCCTGAATGCCGTTAACGTTTGAACTGCTAGTGCTAACAAGGCCCTCGGCTGCTATCGGAGCTGTCGGAGTTCATGCCGGCTTGATCACTGGGTAGCTTGGACAAACAGGTTCTACAGAACCGGTTCTACATCCACTCTGACCCGTACGGTCGAACCAGGATCGTCCGGCATTCTGACAGTGCGCTCGATCCCATTGTAGCTATAGCTCACATCATAACCAACCAGTTTCTCCTCCTGGCGGGTGTTGTACACGGTGCGGCAGCGCTCTTCGGTTTCGACATAAACCCGTGAATTTCGCGCATCGTTGGCGCGGGAAATGTCACGGGCAACCGAGCCGCCAAGTATCGCGCCGACGACAGTGCCGACCTTGCGGGCACTGTTGTTGTTGCCAACCGCATTGCCGAGGGCGCCGCCAACTATCATGCCCACGATGCCGGGCGTGGCGGAGCGGTCACGATCACGGCGCAGGTCCTGGCGCACAACTTCCTCTTCCCAGCACTCCTGGCGGGGACTCTCGATCTCGATAACCCGGTAGATCGGTGTAGAAGCAATGACATCGGCTTCATCGTAGCTGGTATCGGCCATGGCCGGCAGCGCGGCAAATAATACAGCTGTCGCTACTAGTGGCGTCGCAAGGCGTGCTTTCATCGGTAACCCCCGGTCGTCTTGAATTCGTTCTCTTGGGAACGTGGCGCTACTGTAGGCCCGAGTAGATTAATCCGGGCTTAAGGACCCGCGTTTAATGCCGACGCGTTTCCAAAAGCAGCGCGCAAGCCCTGATTTTTCCTTGCGAAATTTGTATCCCCCAGGCATTCCAGTGATAATGCGGCGGATTCCGCAGGCCATACCAAGCAGCTTGTACCCTTGCCCGGATGCAAGAACTTTCATGATGAACCACAGCACAGCTCGCGCACCTGTCGGAAATCCTGAATGGAAGGGCTGACCGTCATTTCCTTGATGACTCTCTTTTTCCAGTTGCTCATTGGTCATGCAATCGGCGATTTCGTATTGCAGCCGAATCCGATGAGCTCGGGCAAGAACCGCCATAATCGCCTGCAGGACCAATACGGCGACGGCTTCCCTCCCTGGTATTACTGGCTGTCCGCGCATGCACTGACGCACGCCGGCATCGTGTACATCGTCACCGGGTCCGCGCTGTGTGCATTGCTCGAATGTATAAGCCATTGGCTGATCGACTTCGGCAAGTGCGAAAAAAACTACAGCTTGCACGTCGACCAGTGCCTGCATCTGCTGGTCAAGGCGGCGCTCTGCATTCTGCTCGTGTATTTCCCTTCCTGACCGCACCACCGCGTGTACACCCTGGAGGTAAACCCATGCGTACCCTGCTTTCACTCATTCTGCTTTCCCTGTCCACGGCGCTCGTTGCGCAGGTGCCGCTCGACGTCATGACGACCAGCGGACTCGTCATGGGTACGAGCGCAAGTCCGGCCGTGCAGGTCTGGCGCGGCCTGCCATATGCCGCCGCACCTGTTGGCGCCGGGCGCTGGCGTGAACCGCAGCCGGCTGAAGCATGGTTGGGTGTCCGTGACGCTACTGAGTTCGGCGCGCGCTGCGTCGGGCGTGGTTACGCCGGCGGCACGGAACAGCCCCGCATGAGTGAAGACTGCCTGTACCTGAACGTCTACTCCGCGGCGCCCTCAGTCGAACAACCTTTGCCGGTCATCGTGTGGATCCATGGTGGTGGCTTCTTCGCAGGTTCGGGCTCCGACGCCATTTACGACGCGACCAATCTCGCGAGCAAGGGCGCGGTTGTCGTGACCTTCAACTATCGCCTCGGTAGCTTCGGCTTCTTTGCGCATCCGGAGCTGAGCGCCGAATCGCCGAACCAAAGCTCAGGCAATTACGCGCTGCTCGACATGGTGAAGGTGCTGGAGTGGGTGTACGACAACATCGCGGCCTTTGGTGGCGACCCAATCAACGTCACGATCGTCGGTGAATCGGCCGGTGCGCAAGCGGTCGGCACACTGCTGGCGTCGCCGCTCAGCGCCGGACTGTTCCATCGCGCGATCCTGCAGAGCGGTGGCTGGATGGGACTGGGCATTGGCCCCCAACCCACGCTCGCTGAACGCGAAGTGCTGGGTAGCGAACAAGCCACCGCATTCGGCGCGGCAGCGCTCGCCGACTTGCGCAGTGCCTCGACGCAGCAGATTTTCGACAGCTTCCCGAATAGCGGCGGCATCAACGTGGATGGTTACCTGCTGACGAAAGACACCGCGCTGACTTTCGCCGCTGGCGAACAGCAGCCAGTCGACGTGCTAGCTGGGTCCAACGAAAACGAAGGAGCCTTCTTCGGCCCCGGCCTGCAGACCGCCCAGGAATTGCGCGACTACGCGGCAACCCGGTTCGGGCCGCTCGCGGAGCGCTTCCTTGAGCTTTATCCCGCGGGCGATGACATGGAAGCCAACCGTTCCTACCTGCGCGCTTATACCAATGAACTCGCCTGGCAGGTACGCCAGCTCGGCGAGTACCAGTCCGTGCGCGGACTCGGCACGTGGATCTATCACTTCACGCATGTGCCTCCTGGCCAGGAAGAACGCGGCGCCACCCACGTCAGCGAACTCGCCTACATGTTCAACCAGCACGAACAGAATGCGAACTGGGATGATGCGGACCGCGCGCTTGCCGACACGATGGCGGCATACTGGGTCAACTTCGCGCGCAGCACAAATCCCAACGCGCAGGGACTGCCTGCATGGCCGCCGTTCCGTGGCAACCTGCCGGGCAACGTGATGCTGCTGGGAGAAAGCGCAGTGCCGGAAGTGGACATGGTGCCGTCAGCGGAAGTACTCGAATTCTTCGATGCCGCATATCAGCGCCACCTGGATACGCTGGCGCCCTGAACCTCAGGCCAGCGGCGGAATCGGACAGTCGAGGACGGCACCGATTGCGCGCAGCAGTTCCGCTTCACTGCTCGTGACGATGCCGTCGCTGCGTACACAGCGCATCAGTGCTTTCAGCAGACGCGGTTTTTGTAGTGGTTTCAGCTTGCGCAGGCGATCCATGGCCTTGTCGAGCGCCGCGAGGTCGGCCGCGTCCATCGCCAACAAGTGCGCCGGCGTCTTTAGCTGCAGCTCGCTCAGGCCAGCACTGAATGCAGCGCTGGCGCCGTCCTCAGTGTTGCGTCCCGTGCGCGCGAGTACCGCCAGCAAGACCACACATTCATCCTTGCATTGCTCCAGCTCGAGCAGCTCCTTCTGCGCCCGGTCGCCGGGCCGCGCGAGCGTGGCACCCAGGATGCGCACCAGCGACCATTCGAACAGCGTGATCTTCGCATCGGTCTTGATCAACTGCTGAAGCTGCTCCATGAAGGTGGCCTGCTGCGCCCTCGACAGCTGACGCAGCACGGGCTGGGCGAGCTCGATCAACGGAAGATGCAGCTTGCGATCCAGCGTCATGACCGCGGCGTCAAGCTGGGTCAGCCGGTCCTGGCTGGGGCGCGCCAGCTGCGCGCGCAGATACTGCCACTGCGCAGCGCGCGACTGAGGTTCAGACGCAGCAATGACCAGCGCGAAGATTGTCAGGCATGCACCAAGAGTATTGTGGACTTCCTCGCGCAGATCCGCTGGAAGCATGTCGAGTCGTTGTTGCGCTTCCGTGAGACTGGCTGCTGTCGGGCGGCCGACGGAGTCGGCAAAGCCCTGCACTCGCGGACTATCGGATGTTGCCATGGACGCGTTCGGCTCTGGCGTAGCGTCGGCCGGCAATTCGGCCCAGCGCGGCTCAATGCGGCGAATGCGCTCCTCGAGCGGTGGATGCGTAGCAAAGAAAGCTGAGCGGCTTCCCTGGCCAAACAGCATGTGACTGATCTCGGTCGTATCGGTCACCGTAATCGCAGTACCGCCTGCGTATCCGCCGATCTTCTTCAAGGCGCCACTGATGCCATCGGGATTGCGCGTGTACTGCACCGCCGATGCATCGGCGAGGAATTCACGCTGCCTGCTAACGGCCGCCTTGATCAGGTTGCCGAAAAATGTGCCGCCGTAGCCGACGATCATCAGCCCGAGCGCCAGAAACACCACTCCGCCGCCGTTCTTCCTGTTACGGCCGCCTCCGGTGTAGCGCATGCTGCGTAGCAGGTGATAGCCGATAAGCCCGACCACCATGATGCCGTACAACCAGCCGATGAGACGAATGTTCAGCCGCATATCGCCATTGAGTATGTGACTGAACTCATGCGCGATGACGCCCTGCAGTTCATCACGGCTCAGCTCATGCACACAGCCGCGCGTAACGCCGATGACCGCATCCTGCGGCTGGTAGCCCGCGGCAAAGGCGTTGATCGCCGCGTCGTCAATCAAATACACCTGTGGCACGGGCAGGCCTGCCGCTATCGCCATTTCCTCGACGACGTTCAGCACCTTGCGCTCGTCGGCGTCGCGCGTCTGCAGGTTCAACAGGCGACCGCCCAGACTCTCGGCCACTGCGCTGCCGCCGCCCCGCAACTGCGTCATGCGATACAGCACGCCGAGGCCGACGACCCCGATGACGACCGTCGCGACGAATAAAAATACGTCGGAGCTCAGGAGGCCGAAGTTGATACCCGGCATGCTAGCCGAGCCATCGCGGCTGGCGACGTCGAGCGAGACGATGATGATGAAAGTCGTGATGAAGATCAGCGCAACAACCGCGCAGGCAAACAGGAACACCAGCAGCTTCGTCGAGCTGCGCGCGCGGTCCTGGTGTTCAAAGAAGTTCACTGCGAAGCCTCGCGCTGCGCCGGCGGGGAGCCGGCGCATGTATGTCGTCAGAAGGCTACTTTGGGTGCTTGCTGGATGATGTCGCTGTCCTCGAACTCCAGCAGGCTGGCATTCTGCGCATGGCCGAAGGTGGAGGCAAACAGCACCGGTGGGAAGGTCTGCTTGTAGGTGTTGTATTCGGTAACGGCGTCGTTGAAGGCCTGACGTGCGAAGGCAACGCGGTTCTCGGTACTCGTCAGTTCTTCTGATACCTGCATCATGTTCGCGTTGGCCTTCAGGTCGGGATACGCTTCCATGACGACGTTGAGGCGGCCGAGCGCGTTGCTCAGCATGCCCTCGGCCTGGCTCAGGTCCGTCATCGCACGCGGACTGCCCGGCGCCGCTGCCGCGGCGGCGAGGCCATTGACCGCCTGGTTACGCGCGGCGATCACGGCTTCCAGCGTGCCGCGTTCATGCGTCAGGTAAGCCTTGGCGGTTTCGACAAGGTTGGGGATCAGGTCGTAACGGCGTTTGAGCTGGACTTCGATTTGCGAGAAGGCGTTCTCAAACCGATTTTTCAAGGTGACCAGTTTGTTGTAGATACCGATGATCATGAATGCGATCACGGCAAAAATTACCAGCGAAATGAGTGTGACCATGCCTTGCCCTCCACAGGCTGCTCTTGTTGTTCAAGCCACTTCTGACGACACTAAAACTGGAACGATGATACGCCAATAAATGCTCAGGCCGAAATCTGGCGCAACCAGTGCTGCAGGTTGTAGTGGTTGCTGACCCGCGTGATGCGGTCGTTGGCGAGTTCGAAGAAGGTGCCGACGCGCAGACGATATTGCTGGCCTTTCGCCGGCGGCAGGTCACTGTCGGTGTTGAGATAGGTGCCGGTCAGCATGAATTCGGCGGCCGCGCGCGTACCGTCAGCGCTGACCATGATCACCGGGTCATGCACCTGTTCCTTGTAGCAACGCTCCATGTGCCGGAGGAATTCGCGGAAGAGTTGCTTGCCCTTGCGCGGGTCGCCCTGGCTCGGCTCGTGCACGACGTCGTCGGACAAGAGGGCGAGCATGCCTTCGTAGTTTGCGGAGTTGAAATTCTGGTAATACTGGTCGAGTACGGACTTCATCGTTGATCTCATTCAATAAGCGGCGGCGGTGTTCGAGGCATGGGGTTCGATTACGCCAATTGTCACAAATGGCACTTTTATCTATTCATAAAAAAAAAAGGAGGACAGGCGCCCGGCCGATCCTCCTTGCGGTGTTCACAAATGCTCTTAAGAGCGATCGGGATACAGATTGTACAACTTGCCGTCGACTTCGAGGCGCTCAGTTTTCATTTCGAAGGTATCGCCCGACTTATGCCGGTGACCGTGCGCGGTGATCGTGTCGCCCACTTCCACCAACTCCTCCGTGAAGCCGGCCTGTTTGCTGCGACTGGGCGGACTTAGCAACAGGTTCCACTGCTGCCCATCAGACTCCACCGTCATGCGGTCGTGCGGATTGCCGAACTCCTTTTCAACGACGACGGCAGTCAGCGTGAAGGGCTCGCTGCCGTAAAAGGACCAGCCGTGGTGGGCCGATACCAGCGTGGTGCTCGTTGCCAGTACGGTAAAACACAGCAATTTCACGTGGGTGCGGACTGTCATGTGCTACTCCTCCTGGTTGAAAGATACGGACCCCGGCGAGCTGCCCCGCTCCATGGAACCTTACTGACCGGGAGCTGCCGGAGGCGGCGCGTCGCGTGCCGCGATTGCCCGGTCGGTCATGTATGCGCGGATCAGGCGCGTGTCGGCGGCGGTCAACTGGCCTTCAAACGCAGGCATGCCACGCTCGGCACGAATGCCGCCCAGCACGACCTGGTCGAAGGCCTCCTGGCTCTGCAGCAGGGCAGATCGGCGCAGGTCCGGGAACATGCCGCGGCTCTGGCCACCATCGCCATGACAGATCGCGCAGGCACTGCCGTAATTCTGGCCACCCTGCGTGATTTCGTCGGCACTTGCGAACTGCTCCGGTGGGTTGTACGGAGCCTGCGTGTATTCCTGGTTTGGCGGCAACTGCGCCGCGCCACCGAGCTTGAACACGAGCAAGCGTGCATAAGTCGGGGCGTAATAACCACCGGGTGATTGCCCGCCGACAACCTGGGCAATGTACTGTTCGCCATCGAGTTCATACGAGATCGAGCCGGCCGAAATGCCGGCCTGGATCGGATAGGACCAGACCTGTTCGCCATTGTCGGCGCGGAAGGCCTGCATGATCTGCTCGCCCGGGTTGCCGGTGAACACGAGGTTGCCGGCGGTAGCGAGCATGCCGACCGACGCGCCGGACGCACGCGTGGCTGCCCACACCTGTTCGCCACGGACCGGATCCCATGCAATGACCTTGGTTTCGCCGCCACGCGGGATCTTGTTGTCTGGATCGTCGTAAGCCGCGTCGCCGCCGAAGAAGTCTACGTTCAGGTTGAAGTTGCCGAGGCTGGTGTCTGGATTCGCGGTGTAGGCAATGCTGCTTTCACGCGCCGGGATGTACAGCAGCTCGGTAATCGGGCTGTAAGCCATCGGATGCCAGGCATGCGCGCCGGCAGGACCCGGCTGAGCAATGCGCGGACCTTCAGCTTTCGTGTACTGCGCGGCTTCGTTGATGATGGGACGGCCGGTCTCGAGGTCGTAGCCCGTCGTCCAGTTCACCGGCACGAAGTTCTCGGCGACGAGCAGCTCGCCAGTCGCCGCGTCGAGCATGTAGTAGTAGCCGCTCTTCGTCGCCTGCATCGCGACGTGCCGCAGCGCGCCGTTGATCTCGATGTCCGCAACGGTGATCTGCTGCACGGCGTCGTAGTCCCACTCTTCCGCCGGAATTTCCTGGTAGTGCCAGCGGTACTCGCCGGTGTCGGCGTCGAGTGCAACAACCGAAACCGTGAACAGGTTGTCGCCTCCCTGTGGACTGCGCGCCAGTGCGTTCCATGGCGCGCCATTACCCACGCCGAACATCACGAGGTTGGTCTGGGGATCGTAGGTCATCGAGTCCCAGGTCGACCCGCCCCCGCCTTTCTCCCACCAGTTGCCCGTCCAGGTCGCGGCCGCCATCTCCATCGCCGCGTTTTCGAAACCATCGGCCGGATTGCCGGGCACAGTGTAGAAGCGCCACAGCTGCTCCCCGGTTTCAGCGTCGTAGGCGCCGACGTAACCGCGATAGATGTATTCGGCGCCGCCGTTGCCTATGAAGACCTTGCCGTTGGCGACGCGCGGCGCACCGGTAATCGTGTAGAACTTTGTCTGGTCGGTGGTCACGGTGCTCCACACTTCCGTGCCCGTTGCGGCATCGAGTGCGATCAGACGGCCGTCGTATGCCCCGACATAGATCTTGCCATTCCATGCGGCGAGACCCCGGTTGACGACGTCGCAGCAGCCACGCGCGCCGAATTCGCCGGGGACTTTCGGATCGTAATGCCACAGCAGCGCGCCGGTCCGCGCATCATAGGCATTCACCTTGCTCCATGATTCAGACACATAGATGACGCCGTCGATGAACAGGGGGGTCGCCTCCTGGCCACGATTGGTGTTGAGGTCCGCGAACCACGCAAGGCCGAGCTGGTTGATATTGTCCGGCGTGATCTGCGTCAGCTGGCTGAAACGTTGCTCGTTGTATGTACCGCCGTAGGTCATCCACTGGCCTGGCTCGCTGGCGGCGTTTTCAAGCCGTTGTTCGGTAACGGCGGCAGCGGCAGGCGCCGCAGGGGGCGCACTTGCCGGTGCTACCGCGGGAGCCGCGGCTTCGTCGTTGCCTCCGCATGCGCCGAGCAGAACCGATACGAGGGAAAGAGCGAGCAACCTGATCCTGGGCATGGCGATATACCTTTGTTGTTATTGTTGTCTGGCCGATGGCCTGTGCAGCATGACTGGCGCCGGCTCTCGCTCAATCGGTGCCATGCATCATCTTGCGAATCAGCGGCGAGATCAGCAGCATGACGACCGCGACGCCGATCGAAATGTAGCCCACCGAACTGTAGACGTCGACGTAGGTCGCTTTCGCAGCCACGGTGTCGGTCAGCTGACCCCCAATGGTTTCAGCGCCGGTTGTCGCCGCAATGACACCCGACAGGTAATTGGCCAGCCCGCTGTAGAGGAACCATGCGCCCATTGTCATGCCGACGGCCTTCGCCGGTGCCAGCTTTGTGACGGCCGACAGGCCGACGGGCGACACCATCAATTCGCCGATCGTGTGGATCCAGTAGATCAGGAAGATGAAGCCAACCGCGGTCATGCCGGAGGGACCGGACAGCTTGATGCCCGCGACAAGCGCGAGGAAGCCGAGGCCAGCCATGAACACGCCGAGTGCAAATTTTACAGGCGCTGGTGGATTCAACTTGCGACGCGCAAGCGCAATCCACAGCCAGGCCATCAATGGCGCAAAGATCACGATGAACATCGCGTTCAGCGACTGGAACACGGGGGCCGGCACCGACCAGCCGAACATAGTCCGATCGACGAGGCGATCGGTAAACAGGTTCAGCGACGAGCCCGCCTGCTCGAACAGGGCCCAGAACGGAATCTGCGCGAGGATGAAGTAGATCGCGGCCAGCATGCGGTCGCGCTCCTCGCCCTTGTCGCAGGTCACGAAGGCGTACCACAGCAGCACGGCGAAGATGACGAGGCCCAGGATGCCGACATAGCCTTCATGCACGACGTGCGCATTCATGACGATCAGCATCGACAGGGCCATGATGCCGATGCCAGTCAGGTAGCAGGCCAGTTCGATGTTGATCGGGCCCAGCACTTTCTTCTTCAGCTGCGCCGGATCCGGCGGCTCGGCGCGGCCTTCGAGCCAGTGCTGGTAACGCAGGAAGATGGTCAGGCCAAACACCATGCCGATGCCGGCCAGACCGAAGCCGTACTTCCAGCCATAGACGATGCCGAGGGTTCCGCACAGCGTCGAGGCCAGGAAGGCGCCGAGGTTGATACCCATGTAGAAAATGGTGAAGCCGGAGTCGCGCCGCGTATCGCCAAAACCGTACAGGGCGCCGACGATCGTCGAGATGTTGGCCTTCAGGTAACCGACGCCGGCGATGATCAGGCCCAGCGACAGGTACAGGATATTGAGATAGAAGGTTTCGGTTTCGACGCGCGTAGTGTAGCTGGCAACCGGCACCGCGGCCGGCAAGCCGACTGCGCCGGGGTTTTCGATCAACATCGACGTGGCGCCTTCGTTGAAGGATATCGGTGAGACGACGCCTTGCGCGTTCGTGATGATCTGAGTGGCGTCGCCGCCGCGGCCATCGAGGCCCAGCACGTATTCAGCGTTGTTGTAGGTCATAATCTGACGTGAGCCGCTGCCTTCGAAGGCCATGCCGAAATGGCCGAGCACCAACAGGATTGCGCCAAAAGTGACGGCCTTGCGCGAACCGAGGTAACGGTCGGCCAGCGTGCCACCGATAATCGTCATGACATATACGAGCGCGGTGTAGGCGCCGTAGATGATGTTGGAGTCTGCGTCGCTGAACAGGAAGTGCTGCGTGAGGTAGAGGATCAGCAGTCCGCGCATGCCGTAATACGAAAAGCGTTCCCACATTTCTGTCAGGAACAGGATCACCAGTCCGCGTGGATGGCCCAGTATCGTCGCTTGCTGACTAGTGGTGGCGGACGGAGATGCGGCTTGATACATGACAAGGGTCCGGAACAGAGGAAGTGCTTGGAAGTTAGACGCATTCACCAGCCATTTCAAGACCGGGCAGTGCCGCCCAAACAAGGCTTGTGTTGGCGACGGCAGGTCGGTTAAGTTACCGGGCAGAGCTGCTTTTTGTGCTCCAAATAACAAAAAATATACCAACGCCCCCGAGCTGCTCCAAGCCCACGTGAACAAACCCAAACCCGGCACGCCTCGCACCTTTGGTATCGCTATCAAACAGGAACGGGGCCAGGTCACTTACGACGCGATGATTGCCGCCGGCTTCCGCTTGCTCGAACAACGCGATCTGCAGGACATCTCCATCGCTGAACTCGTGCGCGCCGCTGGCTATTCGGTTGGCGCCTTCTATTCGCGTTTCCACGGCAAGGATGAATTCTTCGACGCGCTCGTCGCAAGCCACCTCGAAACCCGCACGGCAACGCAGAAACATCTGTTCGCGACCTTGCCGCGCGAGTCGCTGCTCGACGAGCTGATCGCCAACGTCGTCAACTACTACTGGGACCACCGCAAGTTCTGGCGCGCCGTTCTCGTGCGCAGCGTGCGGGACTCCGCGTTCTGGGAACCAATCCGCAAACACGGCCACGAATTCACCGGCCGCTTCCTCGATCGCCTGCAAAAGGAGACCGGCCGCAAGCTCAATAAGGAAGAAGAAGCCAACGTCTACTTCGCCTTCCAGGTGATCCTTGGCATGATCAACAGCACGCTGATCAACCAGCACGGTCCGATCTTCATGGGCCAGAAGCTCTTTATCCAGGAGCTGACGCGCGCCTTCCGGCTCATTTCGGATTTCGACAACATCCTGGGCAGCAGCGCCGCCGCCAAATCCTGGACGCGGCAGAAGAAAGCCTGAGTGCCGGCAGGATGGCGAGCAGTCATTCGGAGAAATTAACGTGCATAGGGACCAGTACACGGCTGCAAGCGGAGTGATCCGCGGATGACTGCACGACCGACCATGCTGAAGCTGGCGGCAGGACTGCTGTCGGGGTTGGCCGTGGCTGCCGCGTCACTCTGGATTGGTGTCGACGGCACGCGCGAAAACAGCATGGCAGGGGCCTGCGCGATTGCACCGAGCGGCGGCGCGCATCCGGGCATGGTGTGGGTACCGGCGGGTTCCTTCACGATGGGCGCGGAGTACGCATACCCCGAGGAAGGCCCGTCGCATCCGCAGCAGGTGGCCGGTTTCTGGATGGATCAGGGCGAAGTGACCAACGCCCAGTTCGCCGAATTCGTCGCGGCCACCGCTTACCGCACGCTGGCTGAGCGCGGTATCAGCGCTCCCGACGGGCCGCCACGGCCGGGCTCCGCCGTGTTCAAGCCCCAGCTCAACGAAGGCGCGCTGGATCCCTACGCCAGCTGGTGGCAGTTCGTCGCCAACGCCAACTGGCGTCAGCCTGAAGGCCCTGGCTCCTCGCTCGCTGGCCTTGAACAACATCCGGTCGTCCATATCGCATACGAGGACGCACTTGCGTATGCACAGTGGAAGGGACACAGCCTGCCGACTGAAGAACAGTTCGAATACGCCGCGCAAACCAGCATACGGCGCGACGCCGGCGGCGAGTTCGCCTCCAATACCTGGCAGGGCTTCTTCCCCGTCGAAAACGAGCCGCTCGATGGCTATACCGGCACTGCGCCCGCAGGCTGCTATGCCGCCAACGCGCTTGGCCTGTACGACTTGATCGGCAACGTGTGGGAATGGACCGCAAGCCCCTACTACCTCAGCCATGATTTCAACGCGAAGGAGGCCTACCCCGAAGGCTACGACCCCAGTCAGCCGGGTGAAGCGGTCGCGGTCGTCAAGGGTGGCTCCTATCTGTGCGCGCCTAACTACTGCATGCGCTACCGCCCGGAAGCCCGCCAGGGCCAGAGCAAGGGGCTTGGCACGTCCCACATCGGGTTCAGAACCGTCCTGGTCGCGCCGGGCCCCTGATTGTCCGCCTCAATTCAAACGCCGGAGGTCGTGGCGGCGTCAAAGCCCCATCCACGATATCGACTCCGAAGGCACGCGACTCAGTCTGAGTACCGTGAACGGCGACATTCGCACCATTACCAACAGTGGGCGCGCTGCTTGAGCGACGATGAAGCGGAGCGCAAGAATCGCTCAGTGAATTCGCGCGAACCGGACTTCACGCTGGGCGATGGAGGGGGATATCTCGATCTCGACAGTGTCCGCCAACGTCACGCTGCGCGGCCAGTGATCGACTACACGAACTGTGCAACGCGTTCGATGAGCCAGTACGCCGACGGGACACCGATGACGTAGGACGCGGCGAGATGCATGCGCTGCGCGGATCCCGCAGCACCCGTCCCCGCGGTGGGCGATGCGAGCAGTTTCCGCAACAACCACACGAGCGTCATCACGGCCAGGATGAAGAAGACTTGCCCTGCCTCAACGCCGAGATTGAAGAACAGCAACGATGTGACTATCTCATTGCTGGCGAGACCGATCTCCCCCAGCGCGCTTGCAAAGCCCAGCCCATGCAGCAAACCGAAACCAAAGGACACCAGCATCGGGTAGCGATAGGTCAGGCTGCCCTGTTGCTGCCAACTGATCTCATGCGCGAGAAACAGGATCGACAAGGCAATCGCCGCCTCCACCGGCACGATCGGAATGCTGAGCAACCCGAGCGCTGACAGCGATAGCGTAATCGAATGTGCCAGCGTAAAGCCCGTGACCGCCAGCAGGATGCGGCGCGGTGTGCGTGCAATCACGAGCAGGCCCAGCACGAACAGCAGATGGTCGAGACCACCGATGATGTGTGCGACGCCAAGCGCGAGGTAGTCGCGCGCGACGCGGCTGCGCGTCATCGCTTCAGGCACGGACCAGGCTTCCTCGTTCGGCGCGAGCATGCCCGTGCTTTCTCCCTGTTCTAGCGTTTGCAGCCTGTAGAACGTCGCGAGCGAGGGATTGAACTGCGGATAGGCGAGCGCGAATGAACGGCCGGCCAGCCCGCCGCCGCAGCGAAACAGCCGGGCCTCACCCGCGGCGCTACAGACCGATGGCCACACCAGCACGGGAATATTGTCGGCAGTCACCGTCGGCGGCACGCGCAACGATGCCTGGTAAACGCCGGGCAAGGTTTCAACGATCGTGACGGCAACAGGCCGCGCATCGTGTGCGAAGACACTGCAGCCAACCAGCAATAGCAATGTTGCCAGCAGACCGCGCATCGTCAATCCAGCTGCCGCGTGACCGCGTACTCGGAGATGACGCGCTGCTCGGCGTCCTGCCGGCTGCGCGCCATTGCTTCATAGCGGTAATCGTCGAGCACGCGCGGACGAATATCCGACAGCGCTGGCGTGAAGGGATCGGTTCGCGCACGCAGCATCACGAGGTGCCAGCCGTAGCGCGATGCAAAGGGCCCCTGCCAGGTGTCGCCGGGCCCTAGCTGGTCCAGCTGCGCGACGAAGTCGGCGCTGAAGTTGTTGGCGACGAAATCACGCGTGCGCTCGACATAATTCTGCAAAAAGGGATAACGATCTCCGTGCTGCGCAGATTGTTCGAAGCCGATGTCAGCGCTGTCGGCAAGCAGGTTTTCGGCGCGCGTCCGGGCCTGGTCCATATCCTGCTGGCCATCGAAGAAAATGTGCGTGAAGGTATACACCGCGTCCACTGCATAGTCGGCGCGGTGTGTCTCGTACCAGGCCAGCAGTTCGGCGTCAGTGGGACGGATGTCTTCTGCAACGAGGTTTTCCAGCAGGAATTCGACCTTTTGCACCAGTCGTTGCCGGATGCTGTAGTCGCCTTTGTCGAGGTTTAGCTTCAGTGCTTCGCGGTACAGGGCTTCTTCGCGCACAAACGCGGCAACCGCTGCATCGACTTCTTCCACCGTCATTGCAGCAAGGCGCGCCTCGAACACTGCAGGCTCGAACGCCTGGGCCTGGAACTGCAGGAAGTCGAGCAAGGCAGCGCGGTCGACGAGGATGGTGTTGCTGGCAGCATCGCCCGCGGGCGGCTCGCTCGCAACTTGCTCTTCGTTCATGTCATAGATGACGAAGAGCAAGGCGCCGAGCGCAAGGAAGTGCAGCAACGGTTGTTTGAGGAGTCGACCAGGCATCGTGAGATCCCCGCCTTTTGCAGCCGCGCCTAGTAGCGGAAGGTCTTGGTGTACTTCAGTGCGATCTCGGCCTTCTCGCGGCTGATGTGCGAGAACACGCCTTCGGAATCGAAGCCGTGGTTGAGGACGAGATAGAAGTCTTCGCCAGCTTTCGGATTCCAGCGCAGGCGACTGTTGAGGCCGACACTGCTCGAGGCGTTGTCGTACTGGATCAGGTTGACCCATGACCACTTCGAGTTGAACGCGTAGTTGGCATTGGCGCTGACCAGTTTCACCTTGAAGTCACCGGCCGGCAGCTTGATGTCCTGGTAGTCGTAGCTCATGTTGAAGAAGAAGTGCTCGTCCGGACGCCATTCCATGCCAATGCGCGCGCGATTGCGCTTGCCATTGTAGAAGTCGCCTTTGTTCAACTGCACGAAAGGCGCGAACAGGCGCTGGTTCGACACGCCGAACTCGACGTTGAAGTCCACGAAGCTGTACTTGCCTGCCGGGATGATGACGCCGGGGCTGATCTGGAAGGGACGATCGAGGCCTTCCCGATTACGTGAGGCACCAAAGCCGATCTGGTCCCCACGATGGGTGTTGATGTTGAGTGGACGCCAGAATATGGTTTCGCTCTGCATCTCCTTTGTATCGAGACGACGTGTGTATTCGTAGCGTCCAAAGGTATTCAGTGCGCGAATGTAGGGATGGTTCTGCACGAAGTAACGACCACTGCCACCTATGCTGTAACTTTCGACGCCGACGCGGTTGGCAAAACCAAGTGCCGGGAAATAGTGCTCGCCAAAGTACTCGTAGCCCATGCTGCCGCCGAAGCCGTTGCCCGATGTATCCAGGTTTGCCTGTACGCCAAAGGCCTTGTCGTCGCCTGTCCGTCCTTCGGTATCGGTCTGCTGGTAGAACGCGTTGCCACGCAGCGTGTAGCGCTCGGAGAAGCGCGTGTTCTGGTAACGGAAGTCGACGCCGCCAAGCTTGTTGTCGATTTCACTCGTCGGATCGCCCGTAGTGAAGATCGCGCCGATGCTGGACTCGCCGAGGACGTTCATGGCCGCGCGCCCGACGAATACCTGCTGCTCGTCGAGCAGTCCTGTCTCACCTTGCTGTACGGCAAGCGCGCCCACGTTCCACTCTCCGACGCGGCCGGTGAGTTTGACGCCAGCGTCGATATCGACCGGCTGCCCCGCGCGGCTCAGGCCGATGCGACGCGAATAAAATGGAATGCCGTTCTGGCCATTGCCGTAGTTGTTACCACCACCACCGCGGCCGCCGAAGCTGAAAATGTCGACATCCTGCAGGAAGAAGTCGCGTTTTTCCGGGAAGAACAACGAGAATCGCGACAGGTTCACCTGGCGGTTGTCGACTTCAGTTGCGGAGAAGTCGGTGTTGAAGGTAAGCGCGCCGGTCAGGTTCGGCGTGATCTTGTAGAACACGTTCAGCGAAGGATCGATGCGGTCGGTGCTCGTGCCGGCCACGTAGTCCTTTCCTGCCGCCATCGCGATCGACGGTATGATGTCGAGGCCCACGCCCTGACGGATGCCGCGAATGCCGGTGATGAGTCCGGTGGTCGTGGGATTGATGTTGCGATTGAACGAGGACCAGGCCACATCCTCCTGCTTGCGTGCGATCGTACGCGCAATCGTGAAGCCCCATTCTTCCGTCGTCGGATCGAAGTTGAGCGTGTTAAAGGGGATTGCCACTTCAGCGGTCCAGCCCTGCTCGTCGATGCGGCTTTCGACCTGCCAGATACCGGTCCAGTCGCGATTCAGGTTGTTAGGATTTTCATACACGCCTTCCTGACGGATGCCGTTCGGATTCACCTGGAACTGGTAGCCCGTTCGACCATTGTTGAATGTGTCGAGAATGAATTCGAAGGCATCGTCGAAGGGCATATTGCCGCCCTGTACCAGCTGGCGCGCGCTGATGCCGGATGGATCGCTGTCGTACAGACGCGCGGCAATGTAGAAGTAGCGATCGCTGTATGCAATATAGAACTCGGAGCGTTCAGATGGTTCGCCGTGGTCGACAGGCTGAAACTGGTGCAGGTCGTCGATGACAGTCGCATTCCGCCAGATTTCGTCATCGAGTACGCCGTCGATTTCGGGCGCCAGGTCCGTGCGCGCGATCTCGATGCGCTTGCGTACGTTTGTATCCGCGCTGTCCTGCGCAACGATGGTGGACGGCTGGCCAAGCAGTGCTGTCGAGGAGAGCAGGCAAAGTAGCGGCGCGAGTAAACGGAGTGTCGCTTTCATGGCTCTTGTCATAATCGGAATTAAACGGAAAGTATATTGAGCGGATACAAACTTGGGAAAGAGAATGACTACGGCTCAGCGAAGATGCACCGAAAATCCTTATTCTCCGCAGATTTGGGCAGTTCCCGGTTGAAAACTCGCGGAGCCGGCGTGCTCGGCGGCCGGCTCCGCTGCATGGGATCAGGCCTGGTTGCTTGCGTACACAGCCTGCGCCGCGGACACCGCTTTGCCGCTGTTGATCGGCGCTTTCATGTCGCTAAGGATCGCGTCGAGCGCGCCGAGGCAAAGCAATACATTGGTCTTGTTGCAGCTTTCGCCCATGAGACCGATGCGCCATATCTTGCCGGCCATTGCGCCCAGACCAGCCCCAATCTCAAGGTTATAGTCGTTCAGCAGGCGCGTCCGTACTTCAGCCTCCTTGACGCCTTCGGGAACGGTAATCGAATTGAGCTGCGGCAGACGCGCCGCCTTGGCCACGACGAAGTTCAGGCCCATCGCCTCGACGCCTGCAGCCAGTGCGCTGTGATGATAGGCATGCCGCTTCCACGAATTCTCCAGCCCCTCATCCTGGAGAATCACGAGCGCTTCATGCAGGCCGTACATACTGTTGACCGGGGCCGTATGGTGATAGGTGCGCGCGCCATCACCAGCCCAGTAGGCCATCACGAGCCCCATGTCCAGGAACCAGCTCTGTACCTTGGTTTTGCGTTTGGTAATGACTTCCACCGCGCGCTCGCCAAAGCTCACAGGCGACAGGCCGGGAGGACACGACAGGCATTTTTGCGTGCCCGAGTAGATCGCGTCGATTCCCCAGCCGTCTACATCCAGCTCGACACCAGCGAGTCCGGTTACGGTGTCGACAAGTGCCAGGCAGCCATACTTGTGGGCAAGCGCCACCAGCGCTTTTGCATCACTGCAGGCGCCGGTCGAGGTTTCAGCATGCACGAATGCGAGCAGCTTTACGCCGGGGTTGGCCTTGAGTGCATCCTCGACTTTCTGCGGATCCACAGCGGATCCCCATGCATCTTGCACGAGGATGGCAGTGGCGCCGCAGCGCTCAACGTTTTCCTTCATACGGCCGCCGAACACCCCGTTCTGGCACACGATGGCCTTGTCGCCAGGCTCGAGCAAGTTCACGAAGCAGCTTTCCATGCCAGCAGAACCCGGTGCGGAGATCGGGATGGTCAGGCGATTCCTTGTCTTGAACGCGTACTGAAGCATCTGTTTGATCTCATCCATCAGCGTGACGAAAGCTGGATCCAGATGTCCGATTGTCGGCGCGCCCATCGCTGCGGTAACGCGTGGGTTGACGTCGGATGGCCCCGGGCCCATCAGGGTTCTGACCGGAGGGTGGAATGACTTGATCATGTGCGTCTGCCTTGATGTGTGCGCGATAACTGGTGGGACGAAGGTACAAGCTGATGACCCATATTCCTGGCGCCATGTAAAAGCTTCTCGCATAAAAAAAGCCGTCTATGACGGCTTTTTTTATTGTCCGCTGCGAGTGCTTAGTCTTCGCTGGCTGCGTCAGAAGCCGAGAAGTCCACCGGACGATCCACGAGCTCAACGTAGGCCATCGGTGCCTTGTCACCGGCACGGTAACCGCACTTGATGATGCGCGTGTAGCCGCCAGGACGTGCGGTATAACGCGGACCGATATCAGTAAACAGCTTGCCTACCGTTTCCTTGTTCCGCAGGCGATCGAAGGCCAGGCGGCGGTTAGCCACGCTGTCTTCTTTCGAAAGCGTGATCAGTGGCTCGGCGATCATGCGCAACTCTTTGGCTTTCGCCAACGTCGTCTTGATGATCTCGTGCTCAACGAGCGACGAGGTCATGTTGCGAAACATCGCCTGGCGATGCGAGCTGGTTCGGTTCAGTTTACGTCCACTAAGACGATGACGCATGACAGCAGTTCCTGAGTAAATGCGGGGTCAGAGCAACATTTCCCCCGCTTGTTTCGAATTTAATTATCTGGAGAAATCCTACTCTGCTCCAGTATCGCGCTTACGCCGCGCGGTCATCACCTTTGAGACTGGACGGCGGCCAGTTCTCCAGACGCAGGCCCAACGAAAGGCCTTTGGACGCGAGCACATCCTTGATCTCGGTGAGCGACTTCTTGCCGAGGTTCGGAGTTTTCAGCAGTTCCACTTCCGTACGCTGGATCAGATCGCCGATGTAGTAAATGTTTTCTGCCTTCAGACAGTTTGCCGAACGCACGGTCAGCTCGAGATCGTCGACCGGACGCAGCAGGATCGGGTCGATCTTGTCTTCGTGCTTTGGCTGTTCCTTGACGGAGTTGTTCTTCAGATCCACGAATACGCTGAGCTGATGCTGCAGGATCGTCGCGGCCTGGCGAATTGCTTCTTCAGGATCAATCGTGCCATTCGTTTCGAGCTCGATGATGAGCTTGTCGAGGTCGGTGCGCTGCTCGACGCGCGCGTTTTCTACAGCGTACGTCACGCGGCTGACCGGCGTGTACGAGGCATCGAGAACGAGTTTGCCAACGGCACGGGTTTCGTCGTCACGCGAGATACGGCTGTCCGCCGGAACATAACCACGGCCGACGCCCACCTTGATGTGCATGTTGATCGAGCCATTGTCGTTCAGGTTGCAGATCACGTGCTCCGGATTGACGAGTTCTACGTCGTGCGGCAGCGTGATGTCCGCGGCGGTCACGGGACCTTTGCCGCTCTTTTTCAGGTTCAGCACGGCTGACTGGCCGGAGTGCATGATCACTGCCACTTCTTTCAGGTTCAGCAAAATTTCGATGACATCTTCCTGAACGCCCTCGATCGTGCTGTATTCGTGTACTACGCCATCAATTTCTACTTCTTCGACCGCACAACCTGGCATGGAGGACAGCAGGATACGACGCAGCGCATTACCAAGCGTATGACCAAAACCCCTTTCGAGAGGCTCGAGTACTACTTTGGAATGCCACTTGTCGGAAGCCTCAACCTGAATGACTTGCGGTGTCAGAAAATTCGATAAAGAAATCTGCATTGAATCCTCACAGGCCGTTAGGTTTATTTCGAGTAGAGCTCTACGATCAAGCTTTCGTTGATTTCCGTGGACAACTCGCTGCGCTCAGGCTTGTGTTTGTACTGACCTTCAAGCTTGTCCGTGCTGACTTCCAGCCACTCTACCGGCGCACGCGTGCCAGCGATGTCGAGTGAAGACTTGATGCGAAGTTGTTTCTTGGCCTTTTCACGGACAGACACCGTATCGCCGGCCTGCACCTGGTAGGACGCGATATTCACGACTTTGCCATTTACCAGGATTGCTTTGTGCGAAACCAGCTGACGCGCCTCGGAGCGTGTCGAACCAAAACCCATGCGGTAAACGACGTTGTCGAGACGCGACTCCAGGAGTTGCAACAGGTTCTCACCGGTTGCGCCCTTGAGACGTGCGGCTTCCTTGTAATAGTTGCGGAACTGGTTTTCCAGAATGCCGTACATGCGACGTACTTTCTGTTTTTCACGCAGCTGAACGCCGTAATCGGACAAGCGACCACGGCGCTGACCGTGCTGGCCGGGCGCAGTTTCGTGCTTGCACTTGTCTTCCAGCGAGCGGACGCCGCTCTTCAGGAACAGGTCGGTACCTTCCCTTCTAGCCAGTTTGCATTTCGGGCCGATGTAACGGGCCATAATTCGTTTCTCCGATGTGCCTTGCGGCGCTTGCTCTAGTCGCAGCTGATGCTTTCGTAGGTGCTTTTCTATTTGCCCGCAAGCATTCCGCTTACAGGCCTTTGCTTACACGCGACGGCGCTTGGGCGGACGGCAGCCGTTGTGCGGGATCGGCGTCACGTCGGTGATGTTGCTGACTTTCAGTCCACATGCGTTAAGCGCGCGGACAGCGGATTCACGGCCAGGGCCAGGACCGTTGACGCGTACGTCGACGTTTTTCAGGCTGTACAGTTCCACAGCGCTTCTACCAGCCTTCTCAGCTGCGGTCTGTGCAGCGAAGGGAGTGCTCTTACGCGAGCCGCGGAAGCCTGAGCCACCGGAAGTTGCCCACGCCAATGTATTGCCCTGACGGTCGGTGATCGTCACGATCGTGTTATTGAAAGAGGCGTGGATGTGAGCCACTCCGTCGGATACCGACGATCTGGTTTTCTTCCTGACCTGGGTAGCTGCAGCTGCGGGTTTTGCCATGTCGTGTTTACCTTGAAGAACGCTTGTCGTTCAGTACTTATTTGCGAATCGGTTTGCGCGGGCCTTTACGGGTCCGGGCATTGGTTTTGGTGCGCTGGCCGCGAACGGGCAGACCACGGCGATGACGAATGCCGCGATAGGTGCCCAGGTCCATCAAACGCTTGATGTTCATGGACGTCTCACGACGCAGGTCACCTTCTACGGTGAGCTTGCTGATCTCATTACGCAGGGAGTCGAGCTGGTCTTCGCTCAAATCGCTGACCTTGGCATTGGTGGCGATACCCGTCGCCGCGCACAGGTTCCTGGCAACGGTGGGACCGATGCCGTAGACATAGCGCAGGGAAATTACCACATGCTTGTTATCGGGTATGTTGACGCCGGCAATACGGGCCATAACTCACTCCAGTGTTTAACTTTTCTGACTTGCTCTTTTCAGAAATAATTTTCTAAAGGCTTTCAACGACATGGTTCGTTTCTGTTCGAACCCGTCTCACCGCCGCCCACTTGAAAAAAGGGCCGGCAAGCTTAGCCGCAGACCGGGAAAAAATCAAGGCAGAACAGGACCTTGACTCGCTCCGGAAGCTGCTCGCTTAGCCCTGTCTCTGCTTATGACGAGGCTCGGCGCAAATCACACGGACTACGCCCTGGCGCTTCACAATCTTGCACTTGCGGCAAATGCGTTTAACGGATGCTCTGACTTTCATCGCACTATCTCCAAAAACTTTCTCTTACCCGGCCTTCCGAAATCCGATCCGACGAGCTTATCGCTTGAAGGATCCGATATTGGACTTTTTCATCAGCGATTCGTACTGATGCGACATCAGGTGTGATTGCACCTGGGCCATGAAATCCATGCACACAACCACTACGATCAACAACGAGGTACCACCCAACTGGAAAGGTACGTTCGCGGATGTCTGCAGGAACTGCGGCAACAAGCAAACCAACGTGATGTAGGCCGCGCCAAACATCGTGAGGCGCGTCATCACGTTATCCACGTAGTTGGCGGTTTGCTCACCCGGCCGAATACCCGGAATAAAGGCACCAGACCGCTTCAGGTTTTCGGCGATCTCCTTGGGGTTGAACACCAGGGAGGTATACCAGAAGCAAAACGCCACAATCAAAACTGTAAACAGCAACACGTTCAAAGGCTGCCCTGGGCCTAAAATCAGTGCCAGGTCCGCGAGCCACTCAAAGCCTTCGTTCTGTCCAAACCACTGTCCGACCGAAGCCGGGAACAACAGGAAACTGCTAGCAAAAATCGCCGGGATTACGCCCGCCATATTCACTTTCAGCGGCAGATGACTCGACTGCCCCTGGAACATCTTGCGCCCCTGCTGACGCGGCGCGTAATTAACCGTAATGCGGCGCTGTGCACGCTCAACAAACACAACAGCGGCGATTACCGCTGCGCCCAACAATGCGACCACCAGCAGTGCAAGCGGCTGTATCTGACCTTCGGATACCTGCTCGAGTGACTGCCCGATTGCGGCAGGCAACCCAGCTACAATCCCGGCGAAGATCAGCAGGGAAATGCCGTTACCTACACCGCGCTCGGTAATCTGCTCGCCGAGCCACATCATGAACATTGCACCGGTCACCAGCGACACGATCGCGGTGAAATAAAAACTGAAGTCGGGCGTGAACGCCATCGGCGCCAACAAACCCGTACTCATCGCGACAGCCTGCACGGTGGCAAAGAAAAGTGCGCCATAGCGCGTGTACTGACTGATCTTGCGTCGTCCTGACTCGCCTTCTTTCTTCAACTGTTCGAGCGATGGCGTCGTCGCGGTCAACAGCTGCATGATGATCGACGCCGTGATATACGGGTAAATCGACAATGCAAAAATACTCATGCGCTCCAGAGCACCACCCGAGAACATGTTGAACATGCTCAGGAAGCCACCCTGACTCTGGTTCATCAACGCTGCCAGCTGGTCAGGGTTGATGCCAGGTACCGGAATGTGCGTGCCGATGCGATAAACGAGTACCGCGAGCAACACGAACAACAGGCGGGACTTTAACTCCGCCAGGCCGTCAGCTTTGCCCGGACTCATCGTTTTTGCCATGTGTTACTACTTACTGCTTGTCGACAATCTTGCCGCCAGCGGCTTCGATCGCGGCGCGGGCGCCTTTAGTTACGGCAATACCTTCAATGGTTACTGCCTTGGTTACATCGCCGGACAGCATGATGCGCGCGCGCTTGGCGCTACGGTCGATCAAATTGGCTGCTTCGAGGGTCTTCAGGCTGACGACGGAGCCCTCAATCTTGCTCAGCTCGGAGGTACGAACTTCAGCCGTCACGCCACCGATGCGGGAGTAAAAGCCAAACTTCGGCAAGCGCTTCTGCAGTGGCATCTGGCCGCCTTCAAAACCGGGGCGAACATTACCGCTCTTGCGAGCGCCCTGACCCTTGTGACCACGGCCGGAGGTTTTACCGAGACCGCTACCAATACCGCGACCCAAACGCTTGGGGGCGTGCTTGGAACCGGGGCCCGGACTCAAAGTATTCAGACGCATTGTTATTCTCCTACAACCTGGACCATGTGACGTACTTTGTTGATCATCCCGCGTACTGCCGGCGTGTCTTCCAGTTGTACGGTGTGACGGATTCTGCGCAAGCCAAGACCCCGAATGCAGGCCTTGTGGTTCGGCAAAATGCCGTGTGCGCTCTTCGTCATCGTCACTTTCAGTGTCTTCGCTGCCATGACCTTAACCTTGTAATACTTGACTGATAGCCGTTTCGGAAATCCGAAACAGATTAACCTGTGATTTCGTCCAGCGACTTGCCGCGCTTCGCTGCGACTTCATCGGGAGAACGCATGTTCTTCAAACCCTTGAAGGTCGCGCGAACCACGTTTACCGGGTTCGTCGAGCCGTAGCATTTGGCCAGGACGTTGTGCACGCCAGCCAGCTCGAGGATCGAGCGCATCGCGCCACCGGCGATTACACCAGTACCATCGGATGCAGGCTGCATGTAGATGTTCGAGGCACCATGACGCGCCTTGACGGGATACTGCAACGTGGTGCCATCGAGCTTGACGCTGATCATATTGCGACGTGCGGCTTCCATAGCTTTCTGGATCGCTTGCGGCACTTCACGCGCCTTGCCACGTCCAAAGCCCACTTTGCCATTGCCATCGCCCACGGCGGTCAATGCAGTGAACGAGAAGATACGGCCACCCTTGACCACTTTGGCTACGCGATTGACCTGAATCAGCTTTTCCTGCAAGCCTTCTTCATTCTTGTTCTGCTCGTTTTTAAATGCCATAGGACTAATATTCCGCTACTTGTTTATCCGCAATACTTCTTGCGTTCGCCTGTACCTGTTTCTTAGAACTCAAGGCCGCCTTCACGCGCGGCATCAGCCAGCGCCTTGACGCGTCCATGGTAAATGTAACCGCTACGATCGAAAGCCACCTTGGTAACACCAGCAGACTTCGCGCGTTCCGCGATCAGCTTGCCAATCTTCACTGCAGACTCGACGTTGCCAGTTTTGTCTTCACCCAGCGACGAAGCAGAGGCCAACACCTTGTTATCCGGCGAAATGACCTGCGCATAAATGTGGCGCGGGCTGCGGTACACGCACAGACGGTTAACGCGCAGTTCGCTGATCTTCGCGCGGACTCGTTTGGCGCGACGCAGGCGAGATACTTTTTTCTCGTTCATTACTCGATGCCTCTTGGCTTTCTTGCAACCCGCTGGGGGTCGCTTCCGATTCGGTTGACGCTGGTTATCTACTGATTACTTTTTCTTGGCTTCTTTGCGGTATACAGCTTCGCCGCCATAACGCACACCTTTGCCCTTGTAAGGCTCGGGCGCACGGAATGCGCGCAACTCCGCCGCTACCTGGCCCAGCAACTGGCGATCGGCACTCTTCAATAAGATCTCGGTCTGAGTCGGCGTTTCGGCCGTCACGCCATCTGGAAGCTGATAGTCAATTGGGTGCGAGAAGCCCAGAACCATGTTGACCGACTTCCCCTGTGCCTTGGCGCGATAACCTACGCCGACAAGCTCAAGCTTGCGCTCGAAGCCCTTGTTGACGCCATTAACCATGTTCTGCATGAGCGCGCGGCTGGTACCAGCAAGCGCGTCAGCGGATTTGCTGTTGTTCTTCGGCGACACTTTCAACTGGTTGTCTTCATTGACTACCTGCACGCTGCTATGCAGCTGCAGCTTCAGTGTACCCTTGGTGCCTTTCACGGACACAACGCCATTGGCGATGTGGGCTTCGACGCCCTTTGGCAACACCACCGGTGCTTTGGCAATTCTGGACATAAACTATTTTTCCTGAATCAAAATACGGTGCAGAGCACTTCACCACCGATACCAGCAGTACGAGCCGCTTTATCGGTCATGACACCTTTGTTGGTGGAAATAATGGCAATGCCCAGGCCTGCGCGCACCGTCGGAAGCTCTTCGCGACCTTTGTAACTCCGCAATCCAGGGGAGCTACCGCGATGAAGCTCCTCGATTACAGGACGGCCATTGAAGTATTTCAAATCAATGGTCAACTCCGGCTTCACGACGTCGCCGCTAACGCTGTAACCCGCGATATATCCTTCCTGCTTCAACACTTCCAGGATCGCCTGTTTGATCTTGGACGACGGGCATACGACAGTCGGCTTACCGGCCATCTGCGCATTGCGCAAGCGGGTCAGGAGATCTGCGATCGGGTCGGACATGCTCATGCTACTTTCCTCAAACTTTTCTGTTTACCAGCTCGGCCTGATGACTCGATTCGCTCACCAGGTCGACTATGCCGGCTTGCTCGCTTACCAGCTCGCCTTTGTCAAACCAGGCACATCGCCTTTCATCGCATGCTCGCGCAGCTTGATACGGCACAGTCCGAATTTACGGTACACACCATGCGGACGGCCGGTGATCTGGCAGCGTCTGCGCTGACGAGTCGGGCTGGCGTCGCGGGGCAGTTTTTGCAACTTGACCTGCGCTTCCCACTTCTCTTCGTCGGTAGCCGTAGTGCTCAACACAATCTGTTTGAGCGCGGCGCGCTTCGCAGCGAATTTCTTCGCAACACGCAGGCGACGGGTTTCTCTTTCAATCATCGATGTCTTTGCCATGACTAGCCTCTTGCCTCGGCAGTTGCCGCAGACTCACCGCGGAACGGGAAATTGAATGCACGCAACAGTGCGCGGCCTTCTTCATTGGTTTCTGCAGTCGTGGTGATGGTGATATCCATGCCACGCAACTTGTCGATCTTGTCGTAATCAATTTCAGGGAAGATGATCTGCTCGACCACACCCAGCGCGTAGTTACCGCGACCATCAAACGCTTTCGGGTTCAAACCACGGAAGTCCCGAATACGCGGGATCGCGATGTTTACGAGACGATCCAGGAATTCATACATGCGCTCGCCGCGCAGCGTGACCTTACAGCCGACCGGCCAGCCTTCACGAATCTTGAACGCAGCAACGGATTTACGTGCCTTGGTCACGACAGGACGCTGACCGGTGATCTTCACGAGGTCGCCCATTGCGTTATCCAGTAACTTTTTATCACTGAACTCGCCACTGCCGATGTTCAACACGATTTTCGTGATCTTCGGCACCTGCATGGGGTTCTTGTAGGAGAACTGTTTTGTCAGCTCCTGCACTACCGTGTCTCTGTAAAACTCTTTCAAACGAGCCATGATTCAACCTTTACTCTGTATTAGTCCCGGTGGCGCTTTTCTGAGCTTCAACTAGAAAAAGCTCAAGCTATTACCGATTTGTCGGATCTGAAGACCCTGACCTTCTTGCCATCAGCCTCGACGCGGAGACCAACTTTGTCTGCTTTCGAGGTCTTTGGATTGAACAGCGCGATGTTGGAAACCGCGATGCCTGCTTCCTTCTCGATGATGCCGCCCTGCTTGCCAATGTTCGGATTCGGCTTGGTATGGCGCTTGACCATATTGATTCCGGACACCACTACGCGGCCATTGCCGAGTACGCGTGTAACCTTTCCGCGCTTGCCCTTGTCACGGCCGGCGATCACGATTACTTCGTCATCACGTTTCAGCTTTTGCATTCGCCTGATCTCAACCTCTGTATTCGAATCTGTGTCTGAGCTTCTATCCGCTTGCAGTTCTAATTACAGAACTTCTGGTGCCAGCGAAATGATGCGCATGAATTTTTCGTTACGCAGTTCGCGCGTTACCGGTCCGAACACGCGAGTACCGATAGGAGCGTCCTGGTTATTCAGCAGGATTGCTGCGTTATCGTCGAACTTGATCAACGATCCATCCTGACGGCGCACGCCACTCTTCGTACGAACTACCAGTGCATTCAGCACCTGGCCTTTTTTAACCTTGCCACGTGGAATCGCTTCTTTCACCGTCACCTTGATGACGTCGCCGATGCGGGCATAACGGCGATGGGAACCACCAAGCACCTTGATACACATGACGCGACGTGCGCCGCTGTTATCTGCTACATCCAAATATGACTGAACTTGTATCATGGTGCTGTTCCCAACCTTATCCGGTCTTTAACCCAACAATTGCGGGCGAGTGCCCGCGATGCTCTTTACTGCCGCATTGGCAGCGTTATTCCTGTATAGCGCGCTCATCGATGCTGACCAGAGCCCAGGTCTTAGTCCTGGAAATGGGTCGCACTTCCTTCACAGTTACCAGGTCACCAGGCATGCAATCATTGCTTTCGTCATGCGCATGCAACTTGGAAGACTTCGTTACGTACTTGCCGTAAACAGGGTGCTTCACGCGTCGCTCAACCAGCACGGTGATCGACTTGTTCATTTTGTTGCTGACAACCCTGCCAGAAACGGTACGCGCTCTTTTTTCTGCTTCTGCCATAAAATTAAGAACCCGCTTTCTCGCTAATCAGGGTCTTGACCCTGGCAATATCCTGTTTAACTACCGACAAAAGATGCGACTGGGACAATTGCCCGGTGTTCTTCTGCATGCGGTAGTTGAACTGGTCTTTATGCAAACCCACCAGAACTTCGTTCAGTTCCTTGACGGATTTGCCCCTGAGTTCGCTCACTTGCAACTTGGCCATTACATCACCACCCGTTTTGCTATCTTGGTTGCGAAGGGCAGCTTGGCTGCAGCCAGATCGAATGCTTCCTTAACGGTTTCCGGCTCCACGCCTTCCACCTCGAACAAGATGCGGCCCGGCGTAATGTTTGCAACCCAATACTCGACGTTGCCTTTACCACTACCCTGACGCACTTCGAGAGGCTTCTGCGTGATCGGCTTATCCGGGAACACGCGAATCCATACTTTGCCGCCACGCTTGATGGCACGGGTCAGTGCACGACGGGCAGACTCGAGCTGGCGTGCCGTCAGGCGGCCACGGCCGACAGCCTTCAGGCCGTACTCACCGAAACTTACCGTGCTGCCGCGATGAGCCAGGCCACGGTTGCGGCCTTTCATCTGTTTGCGAAATTTAGTTCGCTTGGGTTGCAACATCTGAAACTACCTCTAATTTAATCTTGCGCCATCAGCCTGGCAGCACTCGGAGCACTCGCGGCTACTGTTGTTGCTGCTGCGGCGCTTTTTTCTTCTCGCCAGACAATGCTTCAGCGATGTTCAGAACTTCACCTTTGAAGATCCAAACCTTCACGCCGATGATGCCGAACGTGGTATGAGCTTCGCTGGTTGCGTAATCGATATCGGCACGCAGCGTGTGAAGCGGTACGCGACCTTCGTGATAGCGCTCAGTACGCGCGATTTCCGCGCCACCCAAACGACCACCGACCTGCACTTTAATGCCTTCAGCACCCTGGCGCATGGCGTTCTGCATAACGCGCTTCATCGCGCGGCGGAACATCACGCGACGCTCGAGCTGCTGCGCAACGTTGTCGGCTACCAGCTGAGCATCAAGATCCGGCTTACGAATTTCCTCGATATTGATATTTACCGGAACGCCCATCTTCTTGGCGAGCTCGGCACGCAGCTTCTCGACGTCTTCACCCTTCTTGCCAATGACGATACCAGGACGCGCGGTATAAACCGTGATCTTGGCAGTCTGCGCCGGTCTTTCAATTTCCACCCGTGATACGGAGGCTGCAGCCAGCTTTTTCTTCACCAGCTCGCGCACTTGCATGTCTTCAAGCAAGTAGCGGGAATAATCCTTGCTTCCTGCATACCAAACGGAGGTATGTCTTTTGACGATACCCAGTCGAATGCCAATCGGGTGGACTTTTTGACCCATGGGTTAAACCTTATCCGCAACTTTTACAGTGATATGACAAGAGCGCTTCGTAATACGATCTGCTCTACCCTTCGCCCGGGGCATGATCCGCTTCAGCGACACGCCCTCGTCAACAAAAATCGTTGAGACGATCAGTTCGTCTACGTCGAGACCCTGGTTGTGCTCTGCGTTCGCGATCGCGGAATTAAGCACCTTCTTGATGATGGCGCCGCCCTTTTTCGTACTGAACGACAGGACTTCCAGCGCTTCCTCAACACGCTTGCCGCGAATCTGGTCCGCAACCAGTCTGGCCTTCTGGGCCGACAGCCTTGCACCTTTTAATACCGCTGAAACTTCCATCTCGACTACCTCGTTATCTTTTTCAAGCAAGCCTTAACCGACTTACTTCGCTTTCTTGTCCGCAGAGTGACCGCGATAAGTACGCGTCAATACGAATTCACCCAGCTTGTGACCAACCATGTCTTCAGTGACGAGCACCGGCACATGCTGGCGACCGTTATGCACGGACAGGGTCAAACCCAACATGTCCGGCGAAACCATGGAACGTCTGGACCAGGTCTTGATCGGCCTTCTGTCATTCTTCTCAACCGCAACCTGCACTTTCTTCAGCAGGTGCAGATCAATGAACGGACCTTTTTTGAGCGATCTTGGCACTTGATTACCCTACCCTTTACTTGTCGTTGCGACGACGTACGATCAATTTAGTCGTACGTTTGTTGGTACGTGTCTTGTAGCCCTTGGCTGGAGTGCCCCACGGCGAAACCGGATGACGGCCACCAGAGGTACGACCTTCACCACCACCATGCGGGTGATCGACAGGGTTCATCACCACGCCGCGAACGGTGGGACGAACGCCACGCCAGCGCATTGCACCAGCCTTGCCGATCGAGCGCAGGTTGTGTTCGCTGTTTGATACTTCACCCAGCGTTGCGCGGCAGTCTGCTGAGACCTTGCGGACTTCACCGGAGCGCAGACGAATTGTCGCATGCTGACCTTCGCGAGCTACGAGCTGCACTGCGGCGCCAGCACTGCGCGCGAGCTGCGCGCCTTTGCCAGGCTTCATCTCAACGCAGTGAACCATGCTACCGATCGGAATGTTTCGCAGCGGCAAGCAGTTGCCGGGCTTCATCGGAGAGGCGGCACCAGACATCAGTTCATCACCTACCGCTACTTTTTGCGGCGCGATAACGTAGCGGCGCTCGCCATCGGCATACAGAAGCAAGGCAATGCTCGCAGTGCGGTTCGGATCGTATTCGAGACGCTCGATACGCGCAGGAATGCCGTCTTTGTCACGGCGAAAATCGATGATGCGATACTTTTGCTTGTGACCACCGCCCTGATGACGGGTGGTGATGCGGCCAAGGTTGTTGCGTCCGCCTTTCTTGCTCTTGATCTGAGTCAAGGGCGCATAGGGCTGACCACTATACAACTCGGGGCGTACGACCTTGACGACGAAGCGCCGGCCGGGCGATGTGGGTTTACATTTAACGACTGCCATAACCTTCTCCCGAATCTCGCTCAGCCCATGTCAGCAAAGTCAATCTGCTGACCCTGCTCCAGTCTTACATAGGCTTTTTTCCAGTCACTGCGGCTGCGGATCTTGCCGCGCGCGGTGCGCTTGGTCTTGCCTTTGACGTTTAATACCTGCACAGCCTTGACCTGGACATTGAAGAGGCTTTCGACGGCCTTCTTGATTTCCGGCTTGGTGGCATCACCCAGGACTTTGAAAGTGACCTGGTTGTTGCCCTCAGCAATCATGCTGGACTTTTCGGACACGTGCGGTCCCAAAATAATGCTCAGAATGCGTTCCTGGTTCATACCAACAGGCCCTCCAGTTTTTTGAGAGCCGGCACGGTTACCAGCACCTTGTCGAAGCCGATCAGGCTGACCGGATCGAGACCATCAGCATCGAGAACATCGACACCATGCAGGTTGCGTGCAGCCAGGTAGAGATTTTTATCTACCTGATCACTAACGATCAGCACATTCTGCAAATCGAATTCGGAGAGCTTGGCCTGCAGGCCTTTGGTTTTGTGGTTGTCGAGCTTGAAATTATCGACAACGACGAGACGCCCCTGACGAATCAGCTCGGACACGATGCACTGCATCGCACCACGGTACATCTTCTTGTTGATCTTCTTCGAGTGATCCTGCGGAACTGCCGCAAAGGTCTTCCCGCCACCGCGCCACAGCGGGCTACGGGTACTACCAGCACGGGCGCGGCCCGTACCTTTCTGACGATGAGGCTTGCGACCACCACCTCTAACTTCAGCACGGGTTTTCTGCTTTACAGAACCCTGACGCGCACCAGCCAGATAGGTCACAACGACCTGATGAACCAGACTTTCATTGAATTCGCGACCAAACGCGTCATCGGAGACCGAGACAACTTCATTTGCGGCTTTCATTCCAGGCAAAACAATTTGAAGATCCATTGCTTACCCCTCGGATTTCGGTGCTTTGACAGCTGGAAACACAATCACATCACTTCCGGTAGCGCCCGGAACGGTGCCCCTGATCAGCAACAGGTTGTTCTCAGTGTCGATTTTGAAAATCTGGAGATTCTGCGTGGTAACCTGCTCGTCACCCATGTGGCCAGCCATTTTCTTGCCTTTCCACACCTTGCCGGGGGACTGGCGCTGACCAATAGAACCCGCCGACCTGTGCGACAGGGAGTTACCGTGAGTTGCATCGCCCATACCGAAGTGATGGCGCTTGATGGTGCCCTGGAAACCCTTGCCCTTGGAGGTGCCGGTCACATCGACCATCTGGCCTTCTGCGAAGGTAGTCACGGTCAATTCGGCACCGGGCGCGAACTTGGCGATAACGCCAGCATCGGCGCGGAACTCCCAAAGACCGCGACCAGCCTCTACGCCGGCTTTGGCGAAGTGGCCCGCTTCCGCTTTGGAAACATGACTGCTCTTTTTATTGCCCGCAGTAACCTGGATGGCGCTATAGCCATCGTTTTCCACGGATTTAACCTGGGTGACCCGGTTAGGGAGCACTTCCACTACGGTAACGGGTACAGAGGACCCTGATTCAGTGAAAACGCGGGTCATACCGCTTTTCCGACCGACTAAGCCAATCGACATTTTCTTACTCCATCGTGTATGGGGCTGAAACCCACTATGGCTGCTTTCGCATTACACCATGTTATGTGTGCCGCTCTCGTTACAGCCAAGCCTCAGCAGAGACCTGCACTTATTCAAGAGAGCGGCGTTTAGTTGTATTTAGAGTGCCAGCAAGATTGAATTGCAGACACTTTACCTCCAACCGCTTGAACTACTTCAACATTCCTTAAATCCTAAGGATCAGCCGAGACTGATCTGAACCTCGACACCTGCTGCCAGGTCGAGCTTCATCAGCGCGTCTACGGTTTTCTCTGTAGGCTCAACAATATCCAGGAGGCGCTTATGGGTACGAATTTCGTACTGGTCGCGTGCATCTTTATTCACGTGCGGTGAAGTAAGGATCGTGAAACGTTCCTTTTGCGTCGGCAGCGGAATCGGGCCGCGGATCTGGGCGCCAGTGCGCTTGGCGGTCTCCACGATTTCCTGAGTCGATTTGTCTATAAGCCGATGATCAAAGGCTTTGAGACGAATTCTGATGCGCTGGTTCTGCATGCGACCAACATCTCCTGTCATTGTTAAAGAACTTTACGCTGCGAATTTAGTTTTCGGCAGCGAAAAAAGAGCGCGAATTTTAGGAGCGACCCGCAAGGGTGTCAAGCCAATATTCAGGCTCTTTTATTAAACCCTTCCTTGTGCAGAGGCACTAATCGTGCCTCTGCGGGCAAGGAACTCACAATTACTTGATGATTTTGGCTACGACGCCAGCGCCTACGGTACGGCCGCCTTCACGGATAGCGAAGCGCAGGCCTTCGTCCATCGCGATCGGGGCAATCAGCTCCACCACCATCTTGATG
>JBEGWB010000130.1:0-15113 GCA_041178065.1 Pseudomonadota bacterium
CGGATCTGCTTCTCAGAAGTCTGGATAGCGCAGATGGGGCCAGCAGCGACGACAGGTTACAAAAACTCGATTAGCCAGACGTCTTAACAAAACAAATGGGCTCTGACCCCATTTAGCTATCTCGGCGTAGCGGAGATGCAGCCCGCCGCCGCTTGCGGCATTCCGCATGCGGTGGTGGCGCCGAGGCCTTTGTTCACGCGGTAGACGCACGCTCCGCGCCGCCCCAGATGCAGCACAGCCCCGACACTCCGGCGCCGACATCAGCAGCAACTTAAATCCCGGGGGTGTCCAGAAGCAATAACACGCAAGACCACGCAACCATGGACAGCAGCGCCGCTCTGGTGAGCGCCCTGAACTCAAACTGTCGGCGAAGCCGCGCGGGCGCGCCATCGGAATTGCAGCGACAACTACGGCGGATCCAGCTCACACTTCCGGCGTGGCGCCCACTGCGCAAGTTGTCGTTTGATGCGCTGCCGCAGCCGCAAAAATTGACTGTACAGCGACCCACGCGCGTGTGGCGGAAAGAAATAAAAGCGCACGAGTTCGCGCTCGGCGCCGGCCCAGAGATATTTGTAGGCCTCTTCGCCGTGAAGAAAATCGAACTCGCGCAGCCCCTGGTCGAAAGCATCCTGGATGACGAGGCCCATGATCACCAGGCCCACGCTGTGCTCCCGGTAATTCATGTCGAAACCGGACTGATAGAAATAGAAAGCCCCATTGACGACAAAACCGTACAGCGCGGCGACCGCGACATTGTCGAGCCACAGCACATACAGGCGCAGCTGATCCTGCTGCAGCGCCTGCTTGCTGAAATCCTCGTGGAAGGCCACCAGTTCCTCGCTGTGCAAGGCGTCAGAGCCGCCGCGCGAGCCCCAGCGCCTGAGATGCAGATCAATGAGAATGCGCAAGGCCTCGCCGCGCTGATGCTCGCTCTCCACCAGCTCGAGACGCACGTCGAAGCGCGCCTGCAGCTTCTTGTAGCGGCGGCGGAAGTTGGCGCGGTGCGCGCTGCTGAGCCCGGCGAGATAGGAATCCCATGTCTGGTCGCTGAAATCTATGTAAGGACAGAAACTGGTCGTCGTGCAATGCATCCGCCAGCCCAGCTGGCGCAGTTGCAGCGCAAGTGCGGTCACCGGCGGGTTCGTGCGCTCGACCTGCGACAGTTCCAGCACCTGCTCGTGGTCCGTCAGCAGCGCGGCAATCGCGCGTACCGCCCCATCCTCATAGCCCTTGCGCACGAGAATACCCAGGTAGTCGGAGCCGACATTGCCAGAGCCCAGGAACTCCAGCACGGGGAAGGGCAACAGGCGCAGGTAGCGGCTTGGACGGATCGCTAGCGGCGCAATCGCGACGAGTTTGCCCTCGCACCGCGCAGTGATGATATGCAGCCTGCGGTCTTCGGCAAGATGCTTCCACCAGGTGTGCAGCCACTGCCACGACAGAAAGAAGCAACCGTTGGCGCTCGCGTGCAGCAACTCATCCCATTCCTGGCGCAGTGCCGCGAAGGCCTCGTCTGTGTCGAGCACAGCGGTCGTGATCGTCGCAGTACGCGCCGCGCTCTTCATTGCCCCTGAATCCTGGCTGATGACAAGCTCCACGGGAGCCGCTTCTAACCGTTGATGTAGTTGACCCACCACTCTCCCTCCAGCGGAGACAGACACGCGAGTCCAGCATTCACCGTGTGGACGAGTTCAGGGCGCCGCGAGTGCACCAGCAGCCACGAATTGCCGTCATGGTGGAAGACGCACTGCTTTTTCGCGAGCAGCGGGAACAGCGTCGGGTCCATGTGTCCCGACACCGCGCATAGGCCTTGTTGTCTTGCATGATCGAACAGATGATCCAGCACAGCTTCGCGCTGCGCCGGACTTATGGCGCACAGCTGCACGAGTGTTCCGGTCGCGCGCGCCTTGTCCGCGTAGTACAGGTAGAAGCCGAGCACTTCGTTCTTCGCGCCGCATACAAGAACACGGTGCAATTGCTGGCCGGCGCGCGCTTCGAGCGCCTGCAATTGCCATGACAGGCTCTTCACGTCCGGCGCCGGGCTCAGCTTGCATTCGCTGCCAAAACGGTCGAGAACTGCGCACATCGTGGCGGCGTCCAGCTCTGCGCCGCGGGCATCCGGGACTACCAGGCTGAAGCGTCTGGATAGCAAGCGCGGCAGCATCGCATCGGCGAGACTGCATAGCGGGCGCAGCATGGTAATCAGCACCCCGGGCAAGCCACGCTTGTCGAGCAACGACAGCACGTAGTGCGCGGGCCGCAGAGGACGTGTCCAGTGCAGGCTATACAACAGCGATACTGAGCCGCCGAAGCGTTCCCAGATACGGCGCGAGATATTGTTGCCTTCGGCCAGCGACATATCCTGTGGGCCAGCCAGTACGCGCTGCGCAAGCTGCAGTCCGGCCATCGCCGTGCGCGCATCGGGCGCGACCATGAAGTTGTGCGTCACGGCAACCGTAATGGGAGCGCCACCGTAACGCATCACGCGCGGCATGATGCCGACACAACCGGCGATCTCACCGCTGTCGGTTTCGTAGACAAGTGAGGGCAGCGCGGGATTGTGCCAGGGGTGCCGCAGAAAAATGCGGGTAAAGTGCGCCTCCGTCGAGCCCGGCGCCTTGCCCGGTGCGCGCCCCACGATGCGATCGTGCAGCGCGGCAATCTTCGGAATGTCGTCCTTGTGCAGCGCACGCACGCGACCGCTCGAGCGGCCGGCGGTCGCGCGGTCCGATGTAGTGTTCGGGGTGACAGCGGCGGGTGGGCCCAGGATGATCGGCATCGCGTTCACGCGACCCGCTGTTCGCGCAGGCAGGTAGCCAGAAAGCCCGCGATGCTGGCGACCGAGCGGAAGTGATCCAGCTCGATCTGTTCAAGCGGGATGCGGATGTTGAAGCGCTGTTCGAGTTTGAACAGCAGATCCACGAGCAGTAACGAATCCAGCGCGCCTTCGGCGAACAGATCGGTGTCGGTAGAGGGCGGTGCGAGATTCAGGAAGTCCGTGAAAATCCCGGTAACGGTATCTTCGAGATAGGCCCGATCAATCATGATCGAGCTCTTTATGCTCTGAGGCGAGCAAATCAAACCACATGCGGTCATAAGGACGTCCGTTGATGATATGAGCCCGGCGCTGTACGCCGATGGGCTTGAACTTAAGCTTTTCGATGACGCGTAAAGAGGAAAAGTTACGTGACACCGCCCATGCGTCGACAGCGTTCAGGCCGAGTTTTTCAAAACCATCCGTTATCACCTGCCAGCAAGCGCGTAAGGGATAGCCTTTGGTGCTGTAGCGCTTCTCGCCAAGCACGATCCACGCGGTGCCGGTCTTGAAGTCCTGCTTGATATTAGACAGGCCCACGATACCAATCGGTGTGTCGTCCTCGTCGGCGGTGAACACACGCAAGTACTGGTTCTGCCGCTGCGCCATGATCTTCACTGCTATCGGACTCAGGGCCTGGCCGCCGCTACCAAAATCCAGCCAGCGATAATTCCTTTCGTCTGTCAGCCACTCTGACACTTTGTTGACGAGCTCAGGCTTGTCTACGGGTAACAGTTTCATCGGACTCAAACATCTCACGTATTTTGCGGCGATCGACCTTGCCGTTCGCAGTGGCCGGTAACCCGGGCAGCGCCTGCCAGCGCGACGGAATCATGTAATGCGGCACGAGGTTGCCGAGATCGCTTTTCAGCTTCGTTGGCGTCACGGCGAACTCGCCCGCGTGCGCATAGGCGCAGCAAATCGCGACATTGGCGAAGCTCTGGTCGGCCACGGCGACGACAGCCGATTCGCGCAGGTAGCTCAATGTGCTCAGCGCCGCTTCGACTTCGCCGAGGTCGATGCGGAAGCCGCGGCTCTTGATCTGCTGGTCGTTGCGGCCCACGAAATAGACGAGGCCGTCGCTGCCGACGAAGGCGCGGTCGCCCGTCCGGTAGAGGCGACCCTGCTGCATCCCCTTCGCATGGACAGTTCCCGGAATGAATACAGACTGGGTTTTTTCCGGATCGCGCCAGTAGCCCTGCGCGAGTCCTGCGCCGCCGATGTAGAGATCGCCTTCCGTGCCATCGGCGACAGGTTCCAGCTCGTCATCGAGCACGAGCAATTCTTCGCCGCCGCAGGCCCTGCCGATTGGAATCTGCTGGCGCTTGTCGGCGGGGCATTCCGGCACCGTGTAGTAGCTGCTGGCGATCGTGGCTTCGGTGGGGCCATAGAGATTCGTAAAGCTGACGTGCGGCAGCCGTTGCATCCAGTACTGCAGCGATGGCGTCGGCAGTACCTCGCCGCACCACAGCAGGCGTTTGAGGGTGGGAAAGTCATGCAGGTTCACGGCGTCGAACTTGCTCATGTAATTGAGCAGCGATGGCACCGAGAACCACTGCGTCAGCTGCGCATCGCGGATCCACTGGGCAAGCTTGTGCGGCAGCAGCGTTACTTCGCTGCCAACGATGTGCAACTCGGCGCCGGCGGCCTGTGCGCCGAAGATGTCGAATACCGACAGGTCAAAGTGCAGTGGCGAATGCGCCGACAGGCGCTCGTCGGCACCAATGCCAAAATATTTCACGGCCCAGTCGACAAAGGCGATGACGTTCGCATGCGTGATGACGACGCCTTTCGGCTCCCCGGTGGAGCCTGACGTGAACAGGATGTGTGCCGGGCTGTCGTTCTTGCTGCGGCACAGCGGCGCCGCAGGAGGACAGCTGAATACGTCCTGCAGCGTGAAATCCTGCGAATTTGCTGGCCGTTTCAACTGCGCCAGATCGAGCCACCCGATGATGAGCGAATTGCGCAGGCCTCCCTGGTCGAGAATGCCATCGAGTTTGTCGGCGCTGTCACCGGTCGCCAGGATGCAGGTCGGCTGGCAGCTGCGCACGATGCGCGCAAGCCGGGCAAGGGGATTGTGTATGTCGAGCGGCACGTAGATGCAGTCGGCCTTGTAGATGCCAAGGATCGCCGCAATCGCCATTGGCGACTTCGGCATCAGCAGGCAGACCCGATCGCCGGCGGCACAGCCGCTCTCGAGCAACGTGCGTGCGATCTGGTTGGAAATTACCGAGAGCTCGCCGTAGCTCAGCGTGTCATGCTGGTCGACCAGCGCAATCGATTCGGGGCGCCGCTGCGCGATACTGTCGGCCCAGTTTTGCAAGAGCATGTCAGACCACCTCACCGATCTGGTCGAAGGCCAGCCGTGTGTGCGCGAGCTCGTCAATGCTGCCGGGAACATCGAGGATAAAGGTGTGATAGCCGAGGTCGACGTAACGTTTCAGCTCGCTGCCGACGCGCCGGTAATCGCCGACCAGATAGGGACACATGGTCTTGTAGTTTTCGAAGGGCACGAGCCAGTAAGGATGGTTGGCGCTTGTCGCCGTTGTCGCCAGATCCGACAGTTGCCGGTGCCACACGGAATCGGACACCTTCATCGCCATCTGGTGCGTCAGCTGCCCCTTGCGATCCTCCGGGAAACGCGCGCGCGCGATGTCCCAGGCTTCCTGCGCGCCTTCGCGGCAGACCACGCCGATGCGGATGCCGGCATCGGTGTTGCCGAGCGCGTCGCTGTAAGCGCTCGCGGGCTTTGGATAATGGATCGCGGTTGCGCCAACCGCATGCGCCGCGGCGATGCCGGCGTCGGACGAACCGGACATGAAGATGCCGGGCTGCAGGTGCGGCGGCAGCGCAGGGCTGAGCGTCAGGTTCTGCACGCAGTAGAACGCGCCATCGAAGGAGACCGTTTCGCCGCGCAGGAGCCGCGCGATGATCGTGGTGTATTCGGTCAGTCGCGCGTAGCGGCTATCGTGTGGCGTCTGGTCATCGAGCGCCACGAGATCATTCCGGAAGCCGCCGGCGACCATGTTCAGCCAGACCTTGCGGCCATACAGGTAGCCAAGGGACGCGACTTTCTTCGCCAGCGTGTACGGATGCATATAGAGCGGCTGCACGGCAACCAGCGGCGCGAGAAAGTCCGTGTTGTCGAGGATGACTTGCGCAACGTGCCACGGATCGATCATGGAGTTGTCGGAGTACACGAGGATGCCTGTGCAACCGGCCTTTTCGCTCCAGCGCGCAATGTTCACGACCTGCCGAAAATACTCGGCTCCATCCTCACAGCCGTTCGACGGTGGGCAGGTGGAAAAAATGGCGAGCTTGCTGTCGGCACCGCTGTCCCGCGCGCCATGCTGTGGACTGTACTGTGTGCCCATCGCTATCCCCTCTTGCGTATGCTGGCGTTTACCGCTCATCGTTAGGTTGTGCGCGCAGCGAGCTGCGCGTCATACAACGCTTCGGTGTCCTGCACCATGCGCTCCATCGAAAAATATTGTTCGGCCTTTGCGCGCGACGCCTGGCTGAAGCGCCGCGCAAGATCGCTGTCGGCCAGTATGCGCATGATGGCATCGGCCAGCGTCGCCGGATTCTGCGGCGGCACGAGGAAGCCGTTGAGGCCGTGGTCGACGAGTTCGCCGTTGCCGCCAACGCAGGTCGCAACGATCGGCAGGCCCGCCGCCATCGATTCGAGTAGCGTGTTCGACAGGCCCTCGCTGTGCGAGGGCAGCACCGATACCGTTCCTTCAGCCAGTAGCTCGGGCACATCCGAGCGATGGCCGGTGAACACGATCTTGTCCTCGACGCCGAGATCGCGGCACAGCTGCTGCAGGTGCATGTGGTAGCTCGCATCCTTCTCGAAAGTGCCTTGCTTGTGCAGCAGCTTTTCGCCGACGAGCAAAAAGCGCACCTCTGGCATACGCAGACTGATCAGCGCCGCGGCCTTGATGAAGTCATCGACGCCTTTCTGTGCATTCAGCCGCGACAGCATGACGACCAGCGGCGCGGTCGGTGGCAAGCCAAGCTCCTGGCGCAGCGTGGACGCGCGCGTGGGGGCGTCTGTCGCCACTGCGCGATACCGCGACAGGTCGATGCCATTGCGAATGATGCGAATTTTTTCCGGCTGGTAGCCTTCCTCGATCAGCCAGTCGCGGATCGAGCCCGCATTGCAGAGCACGACATCAGCCATCCTGCAGGCGAGTTTCTGCGCGAATTTCTGCAGGCTGCTCATGTATACACCCTGGTCGCGAATCGACGCGATGATCAGTGGAACCCCGGCGAGCTTCGCGGCGGGAATCGCGAACACGTTCGAATAGAAGTTATAGCTGTGCATGATCTGGATGCGTTGCGCGCGCAGCTGCCGCGCAAAGCGCAGTTGCTGCAGGATTGCATGCACGGAATAAAAACTCCGCGTCGCGTATTCGGTAATCGGAATTTTGCGCTGCTCGACTTCCTCGAGGTAGTGGCCCCACTTGCGCAGGCAGACGAACTGAAGGTCATAGCGCGTACGGTCGAGACGGCGCACGAGGTTCAGGACCTGGCCTTCGGTGCCGCCGGCGGCGAACAGCGTCAGCACCTTCAACAGTCGCACCGGCGCGGCCGAAGTCTGTGTGGGCGGCGTTGCGCCATCGGGACGGGTACCCAGCGCGACGGGACTTGCGCTGGCGTCAGCGCGTTTCACTGAGCTTGTGGCCAAGGCGTGCCTCTTCGTGGTCAGTCACCTGGCACAACGCGATTGCGAGGCCGGCGATGTAGTAGAAAAAGAATTCGTATGCGACCGGATAGAACATCGCGGCCACCGCAAAGCCGAGCAGGCTCACCCGGATGCCTTCTGACAGGTACAGCAAGGGCGCCATGCGCGGATCCTCGCTACTGCGCCGTATCGCAAGCTTCGTATTGCCCATGCACTTGTGGAACAAGGCGAAGAACAGCAGCAGGCCGGGCACGCCGAGTTCGAGCCCGAGCTGCAGGTAGACGTTGTGGACTTCGGTCCAGGTGGCGCCGCGCGCGTCGTTCATCGCAAATATATTCATGCCGGCGCCGACCCCGACCAGCGGATGTTGCGCAACCAGCCGCGCCGCGGTGCCCATGTCGCTCCAGCGTGTCTGCGCCGAGCCGGACTCATCGGCTTCGATATCGGTGATCGTGCCGAGACGATCGAAGTACTCGGCGGGCACGAAGGGCAGCGCGCACACGGCGATGACGAAGGCCAGCGGTATCCAGATACGCTCGGCGCGCTTGCGCAGCAGCCACAGGTACGCCAGCACGACCAGCGCAAGCGTCAGGAAGCCACCGCGCGAGAAGGTGACGATGATCGCAGCGACGAGCAGGCACACCGTCGCACCGAGGAAGAGGCGTTTGAGGCCGCGCGAAGAGCCAAGGAAAAGGGCGATCGCGAAGGGCAGGATGACATTCAGCATCAGCGCCATGTCGTTGGGATTGCCGGTCAACCCGGCGTTGTAGCCGGTGACGCGGTTCTCCTCGAAGGAGCCGGACATGAAGTTGCTGAGCGTCGTCAGCGCAAGTGGATGCGCCATCAGCACGAGTCCCCAGGCCAGCTTCCGCAGTTTGGCGAGGTCGTCGATGATGTGCGCCAGCAGCAGGAAAACCAGCACGGTCTTGAAGTAGTCGTTGACGAGGAATTCGATCGTGCCACCGGGCCAGTACGATACCGGGATCGTCAGCACGGCCCAGCCGACCAGCAGCAGGGCTGTCAGGATGCCCGGGAGGAGTTTGACGACGGGCAGGCCGCGCGACATGCGCCCGGAGATGTACGCGAGTGCCGAAAGTCCCCCAAGCACCAGCGCGAAGCGGAAGGGCTTCAGGAAGGTGAAGGTTTCCTGCGGTGCAAGCAGCAGGATCACCGTGAAGCCCATCAGCAGGCGGAAGGGCCAGACGCCGCTCGTGTCGCCCGCCGCGAAGGGGCGCGCCGCGCTATCGGCAGGCGTATCGAGGCGTGCCGTGTCGTGGCGCCACCAGGCGTCGTTGGAGGCTATGCGCGACTGACTGTTGATGATGTCCGGGGATTTCATGGCGTGACGAGCTCGGTTATCGCCGCCAGCGCTGGCGCTATTTCTCCGCGCGCTTCGGCGTGGGTCCGGGCAATGTCCATCACGGCCCGTGCAAGCTTGTCGGGATCGTGGCGGATCTTCTCGCTCTCGGTCAGCGGCGTGAACAGGTCGCGGAACACCGGCTGGCACGAAAACCCGGGAATACGCTGCGCGGTCGAGGGGATTTCGCCGGCGCCGTTGGCGCCATAACGCTGGCGTTGCGCTTGCGGGATCGGCGCACTGTTCTGCAAGACATAATCGATGTGGATGCCCGGCGCATGGCGGCGCAGCGCGCGCAGGAAGTCGAGTGGTTGATAGGCGTCGGTCTCGCCGGGTTCGGTCATCAGGTTCATGGCGTAGATGACTGGCGCACGCGACGCGGCGATCGCCGCGGCGATGCCGGGCACGAGCAGGATCGGGATGACGCTGGTGTACAGGCTGCCGGGGCCAAGCACGATGACTTCGGCTTGCTCGAGCGCTGCGCGCGCTTGTGGCAGCGTGCTAATCTGCGAGGGCACGAGTGCAACGCGCTCGATCGCCTTGCGCGCCTGCGTGATGCTCGATTCCCCGCGAATGATCGTGCCGTCAGTGCAAATGGCTTCGAGCACGATGTTGTCTGGCGTCGCCGGCAGTACCTGGCCGCGCACGTCGAGCAGCGCGCTGGCGCGTTCGATGCCGCGCGTGAAATCGTCTTCCATCTGCGCCAGCGCGGTCAGAATCAGGTTGCCAAGGCTATGGCTGTCGACCTGGCCGTTGAAGCGGAAGTCGAACAGGCGCTGCCAGGCCGTATCGCTGCCAGCGAGGGCCAGCAGACAGTTACGGATGTCGCCAGGCGCCAGCATCGGGTAAGCCTTGCGCAGTTGCCCGGAGCTGCCACCGTCGTCGGCGACCGTGACGATCGCCGTCAGGCGCGCGCGTTCAGCGGCGCTGAAGCTGCCGTGTTCGGCCGGGAAGTACAGCGGGCGCAGGCCCTTGAGCAGCGTCGACAGGCCATTGCCGCCACCGAGCGCAACGATGCGCGGCAGGGTCTCCTGTCCGCCGGCGGCAAATTCCTGTGCTTCTCTCATGGCTGCGTTCCTGCTGCGTCAGCGTCGGTGGACATCAACGGGTCGTATTGCGTGACTGAGCCGGGTAACCCGTCACTCCGCCGCCGGATACCGCGGCGAGCGGCGGTGTGTCGACGCTCGGCAACACGACGTCAGCGTCATTTTTTTCCGCGGGTGGCTTGTCGGCGAACTCACGGCCGCCGACGACGACCGCGATGGTTTCCCAGATAATCTGCAGGTCGAGCCACAGCGAGTAATGCTTTACGTAGTAGAGGTCGAAGCGCAGCTTCTCGATCTCTTCATTCAGATCATTGGCGTACTGATAGCGCACCTGCGCCCAGCCGGTGATGCCCGGACGTACCGTGGAGCGCAGCGAATAGTAAGGAATCTGGAAGCCGCACTCTGGCGTGTTGCGCGACACAAGCACGAGCAGGCCGAGGTTGGAGGCCGGATGCGGCCGCGGACCCACCAGGTTCATGTCGCCCCGCAGCACGTTGATGAACTGGGGCAGCTCGTCGAGACGATACTTGCGCAGCACACGACCGATGGGCGTGATGCGATGCGCGTTGTCACCGGCCCATTCGCTGTGCCGCGCCGTGGCGGGACGCATCGTACGGAACTTCAGCAGCCGGAACGGCTTGCCGCCGAGGCCGACGCGCTCCTGGATGAATAGCACCGGCCCTTCCGAGTCGAGCCGGATGAGCAGGCCCACGATCAGCAGGATCGGCGCCGTCAGCACGAGGCCGATCAATGCACCCAGGAAACTGATGCCGCGCGCGACCGCCTGCGCAAAACGCGACGGTTTCAGTGTCTTGTCGAAGATCATGCCGCGCGGCTCGAGTGCCTCGATGCGCAGTTTGCCGGTGAGTTTTTCGAATACGTTCTCGCCGTCCTCGATGAGGATGTCGCGGCCGACGCGCGCTTCGATCAACTGGTATTCCGGCAGGTGGTCGTCCTTGCCGGGCAGCGTGGCTATGATGATGCATTCGGTGCCGGTCTTCAGGATGATGCGATGCAGTTCGTCGGCGGTGCCCAGCACCGGGAAGTCTTCGCTGACGTCGCCGCGCGAGCTGCTGATCATGCCGATCAGTTCATAGCCGCACTGCGGCCTTGTCTGGATCTCGTGCGCGAGCGTCGCCGCGAAGGCCCCGCTGCCGAGAATCAGCGTGCGGCGGCCGCTGCGCTCCATGGTTGTTCGCTGAGTGTCCACTAGTAGTAACCGCCGTAGTAGCTGTCGCTGATTGGGCTGTGCCCGTTGAAGACAAGGCCAAGTACCTTGCTCTGGTCCATCAGCGTAAGAGCTTCTTCCAGCATTTTTCTCGAGGTGATGTCGGCGGATACGACGACCATGAAGCCATCGACCGATTCGGCGATCAGCTGGCTGTCGGACAGCAGCACTACCGGCGCGGTGTCGATGATCACGTAGTCGAAACGCGCACGCGCTTCTTCCAGTAGTCTGGCCATGCGCTTCGACGTGAGAATTTCGTAGGGCGAGCGCGTTTCGCTGCCCGAGGGCAGCACGTACAGGTTGAAATCAGACAAGTAGTAGCTAGCTTTTTCCCAGGGCAGTTCCGGGTCCAGCACGAGATCGACGACCCCGGCACCCGCCAGCTTGCCTTTGCCGAGCTGGTGTTTGACGTTGTTCTTCACCTGGCGCAGGTCGAGTTCGATCAGCAGTACGCGCGCGTCGGGATTCTGCGCAAGCGAGCCGGCGAGGTTGATCGAAGTGAAGGTCTTGCCATCGCCAGAGAGCGGGCTCGTGATGCCGACCAGGAGGCCGCGTGCGTCCTGCTTCATTTTTTCGACCGAGTGACGCAGGCGGCGATAGCGTTCGGCGTCGATCGAATCGCGCTTGCGCAGGCTGACCAGCGCATCGCTGATCCGGTTGGAGTTCTTGAAGCTCAGTACCTGCTCGCCCCGGTAATGGGGCGGCAATGTACTGGCGGCGACGGAATTCTCGTCGACCGGCGGTCGGGGCGACGCAGCGCCCTTTTGTGTCTGTGCAACGATTGTGGTCATGACAGGCTACCTGTTGGAAAAGGGGTGAAAGGTCGTCAAATGCTGCGACCGGCGAGCACCCAGACAATACGTTCGCCATCCTGGCCAACGTTGTACGCAAGCAACACCAGCACCGCGACACAGCCAATTGCGCCAATGGCGACAACTGTGCCGCGCAAGCCGCGCTTCACTTTTTCGCCGCGCGTGTCGATGCGGCCGATGGTTCCCAGCACTGGCAGTTTCGTGAAGGCGCGCACGTCCTGCAGCGTGTGGAAGGAGTTGTCGAACTGCTCGCGGATGAAGACCACGGCGGCCGCGAAAATAAGGGACAGCACGAAGCCCATGACGATGATGCGATTGCGCTGTGGCGCCACTGGCACCAACGGCGGCAGTGCCGGCTCGAGTACCTGGAACTGCTGGTTGGTATGCTGCTCCATCGATTCGGCAAGCCGCGCTTCCTGGTAGCGTTTGAGCAACGACAGCTGCTCTTCGCGCAGGAGGTCGTAGTCGTGGTTCAGCTCGAGCAGCTCCTGCGCGATGCCTGGCGTCGATTCGATGCGTTGCTGGACTTCGTTGAGGCTCGCGCGCAGGGTTTCCTGTTGCTGCTGCAGCAGCGCGAGTTCGCGCGACACGGGGCGCGCGGTCGGACGCGGCGTTGGTTCCGCGGCGGTGACGCTTGCTTCGCGTTCGGTGGCATTTTCCAGCTCCTCGATCGCTTTTTTCAGGCGCAGCACCTGTGGATGCTGTTCGGTGTACTGATTGCGCAGATCCGCCAGCTGGAGGCGCAGCAGCTCGAGGTTGGAGAGACCGCCCGCATTGGTGCTGCGTGACGATGACAGCATGCCGATGGCGCTGCTGCTCGCGAGCACGTCATCCTGCTGGTTCATCAACTGGATCTGCTTCTCATTATTCAGGCGAATCTCGGTGTTGAGGCGTTCCAGCGTCGTCAGGCTCAGGCTTTGCTGTTGCGGCAGTTCGCGCAGATGCTCGTCCATGAACTCGCGGATGCGCTGTTCCTGGTCGGCCAGACGCGTGTTTGCTTCGTCGAGCTGCATGCTGAGAAACTCGGTAGTGCGGGCATTACGATCCTCGACGAGAGCTGCGTTTTCCTGGCCGTACAGCGACGCGAGTTCGTTCGCGAGCGTGGCAGCGAGCTGCGGATCGCGGTTCTGGTAGCTGAGCATCAGGGTGACAGTGGGGTACTGGTCGCCATTGGGGCTCGTGGCGACTTCCTGGTTGATGTTGATGTCGCGGCGCAGGCGATCGATGACGACCTCAGTGGGTGCGGTTTCGCGCAATTTCGGATAGAGGTTGAACCGGGTGATCAGGTCCTGCAGGCGCGAACGGCTCAGGATTGCCTTGTTGATGACGTCGAGACGCGAGGCAACACTTTCGCCCGTGGTTGCGTTGACGAGCGCGGCGGAGATATCGCCTTCGCCGAGCAGTAGCGTGGTGGATGCGCGGTACAGCGGAGGCAGGGCCATGACGAGCGCGACCCCTGCGGGGAAAACCAGCAGGAACGAAAAGATAAGCAGCCATTTGCGGCGGCGCCAGATGCCCATGGCCTGATCGGGCAGCGACGTTTGGTTGTGAAGGTTATCGTTCATAGCTTTCTCCCAGCTCCTGCGACGAGCAATTGCGTTTGCACTTACGGGACCATCACGATGTCGCCGGGGTATACGGCGAGTTGAATATTGCCGGGATTCGCCGACAGCAGATCCTTGTAGTCAAAGGTGAGGCGTTTCACGCCGCCCGGTTCGTTGCGCAGGATCACGATGTCGGATCCGGACGCGAACTCGTTGAGGCCGCCGGCTTGCGCCAGCGCGTCGAGCACAGTGACGTTGTTCTGGAATTCGAAGCGCCCGGGCGCACGCACCTGGCCGAGCACGGACACGGTGTAGCTATGCACTTCGTCAACCACGACGCTGAGCTCGCCCGGAATCAGCTCCATGTACTGGCTGAGTCCGCTGATCAGCAGTTCCTCGAGTTCTTTCGGCGTACGGCCGGCGGCGGGCACTTCGTCGAGCAGCGGGAAGGAGATCATGCCATCGGGACGCACGGTAACCGTGCGCGCCATGTCGGGCTGGTTCAGGATACTGATTGACAGCACGTCGGCCGGACCAATGCGGAATTCGGTATTGCGCGCCGGCTGCTCAAAGAGTTCGCCGGTCGAGCCCGACGAGGAGCAAGCGGTAACGACGATGCTCAGCAACAGCGCGAGCAGCGCGAAGGCGGTGGGGTGGTGCCTGGGTCTCGTAAGCGATTTCATTGTTTGGCTCTTGTCTGCTGAATGAGGGTGTTCAGCCTTCTTCCGTTGAAGACTCCTGCTGTGTCGGATAGCGCAGCACGAAGCCGACGGAAACGACATTGCGCGGAATCACCAGCGGTGGACCGAAGGTTTCTTTCTGGCGGCTGTAGACCCAGCTCGCGGTGAGGTAAAACTTCTGGCTGACGCGGTACTGCGCTTCGACGCCGACCTGGTAAACCTTCGCGGCGCTCTGTTCCTGCTTGATGGTCCCGTAGTTGAGGCCGCCGTTGAACCGCAGTTTGGCGCTGCGCTGCCAGTCGAATTCGACATCGGCCATCTCGCTTTCGACCTTTCCGACGACGCCGGCGAGTACCGATTCGGTGCGCGTATAGCTCACTTCGATTTCGCCTGCTGGCAGTTCATGAGTCACCAGCGCGTAGATGTCCGGTTCGACGGTGTCGGAAAAAATGCGCGGGCCTGCCTGCACGCGGAAGCTGGTCGCGCCGCTGATCTGGTGTAACCAGCCGACCGTTGGTGTATGCGAGTACTCGTCGACGCCGTTGTCGAAGTCATAGGTGCGATAGGTATAGGCGGTCAGCAAGGTGTTTGTCGGCGACAGTTCCTTGTCGACGCGGATACCGGTTTCCTCGGTATCGCCACCAACGGCGGCAATCACGCCCGGCGTAAGGTCGAGGTCGGTTCCACTGCCGATGCCAGTTCCGGTTGCGCTGTCAGGAACGACATTCCGGATTGCGCTGTCGCCGATGATGTTGCGACTCAGGTTGTATTGCAGGGTGCCACTGAGCGTCGGCGAGGCGCGATAGCTCGAGAATGCACCCCAAGAGCGGCTTTCGGCGGCCACCCTGCCGAGCTGCAGCCCGGTGGCGACATTCAGTTCACCGGAGGCCGGCGTGGTGACATAGGCGCCATTGACGCCAAGGCTGAAGCGTTCGTTGACGCGG
>JBEGWB010000131.1:0-14857 GCA_041178065.1 Pseudomonadota bacterium
TCTGGGGCGATTCCGCGTCTGCCGCGTGAACAAAGGCCGGTTCAGCCGAGCTTGCTCGGCTGAAAGCATCTCCGCCTCGCGGCGATGCAGCCCGCCGCCGCTTGCGGCCTTCCGCATGCGGTGGTGGCGCCGAGGCCTTTGTTCACGCGGCAGACGCACGCTCCGCGCGCCCCAGAGGCAGCACAGCCCCGACACTCTTGCGCCGAAACCGGCAGCAACTGCAATCCCGGGGTGTCCAGACTATGCAACGAACGAAAGCAACTTAGCTCCGATGCCTGTCACAGACTCCGCGAGAAGGAGAGAAGAAGAGAAGAAGAGAAGAAGAGAAGAAGAGAAGATTCACAAAAGGCGCCGTCCCTGGCTCCCGGTTCCTTGACTATTCAGCGAATCAGAACGAGTAGCGCACACCCGCACCGTAGGTCATCAGCTCATCACCGGCGTCCAGTGACAGATTGATGCCCCAGTTCGGCGACAGCTCGAACAGCACGTTGCCGACCAGGCTCAGCCCGTCAGCGTCTTCGATTTCCGTATAGCGCGCCCCAATGCTCCCCTCGAGCGCTTGCGTCAGCTGCATGCGGAAACGCGCATCGAGTATGAACCCATCGCTCGCGTCTTCATTCAGGTCATCGAAGGAATTGTTCCCAGCGCTGCCGACGACGCCGAAGTGATCGTAGTCGAGGTCAGTGTAGGCCCCGCTCAACACCAGATCGGCGCGATCACTCATCGGCAGGCGCACACCTGCGCCGAGATTAAGCCGCTGCAGATCGGTACCGGCAGGCTGCACGATGTTCAGGTTGTCGACGAAGGTAAAGTCCGACTCGGTTTCCGAATAGTCGCCAAAGAGGAAAAACATCTCACTCAGAGGTAGCGAAGCACTCACGCCAAAGCCACCACCATTGTCGAAGTCTTCGCTGAAAATGCTGTCTTCGTTTGGCTGATCAATATCGAAGTTGATGTAGTCGGCTTCGAGCCAGCCGTAGTTCAACGCTTCGGAAGCATCCGCTGCAAAGCCTGTCACGGGAAGAAGGCAGATGCCGGCTGCCAGCAGTTTGTGTTTGAAGGTTAAATTCATAAGTACTCTCCTGAAATGATTTGACTGCATGTAGGTCCGGATTCCTTTGCACGACAGCTCATGCTCGCCGACGCGCAAGAACAAAGGCCCGCCAAGTAAAAAGCAAGGCATGTGCCACAAGCGGACGCAAGGTAACGGGTCGGGGTAATTGCGAAGGGAATGCAGTGTTTCAGTGTAGAACTTTCGGCAGCTTTGATATCAAACTGGACCGGATTGTCAGTATTGATTCAGATCTCGGCAGCGCGCCGGCAAACCTTGCAGGCAAGCAAGAAAGGATGATGCGTGCTCGACAAACAGGCGCCAGCGGAGGAAAACGATCACGCTCAAATAAAAAAGGGAGATTCGAAATCTCCCTTTTTGATTGACTTCAACTCGTCACAATCGCGGACGGCGGCCCGACAGTGCAAAGACCACTGCCAGAATCAAACCGACTACGAACAGAATCCACGCAATGTTGGTCGCGGTTCCGGCAACACCGCTGAATCCAAAAATACCGGCAATGATCGCAACGATCAGAAATGTGAGCGCCCAGCTAAACATAGGATGTCCTCTTTTGGTGGTTTGACGATTTACTGAACTACAGGCAGACAAAGGCAGAAATCATGCCAACCTAAAAAGCGCCATTTTCGGCCAAAAAACGCATTCTCTTTCGCCGCAGTTGCAGCTCATCTGTAAATCTTACCGGCCGACCGGCCCAAATCTGCGTGGACCGCGACCGAGCTGAAGCACGGCTGTAAATTGTTTATGGAACGCGGCAAATATTTCTTCGTCTACACAGCAATCGCCTGGCGCAGCCCTCTCAAACCCGCGAAATTGCTCATGCATTGACCTTGGCACAGCGCTTGCTGAGTCCTGTGAGTAGTGGATCTTTTTATTCACTCTTGCACGTTAACGAGGACAAAGCGATGAAATTCAAAACCAAAGGGCTGGTTCTGGGAATGATGGCTGCTACGGCATTTAGCAGCGTGGCATTGGCAGAAGACTGGGAAGGCGAAGCAAAAGATGCCTGGATCGACGGCAAGCTCGAAGGTTCGTATCTGCTGAACAGCGAGCTTGATGGCTTCAGGATCGACACCGAGGTCAAAGCCGGCAAGGTCACGCTGAGCGGCGCCGTGCCGAGCGAAGCACACAAGGAACTCGCTGGCGAAATCGCCAACAACCTCGATGGCGTCGCTTCGGTAACAAACAACCTTGTGGTCGCGTCTGAAGGCGACGCCTACTCCGACAAGGACCGTGATTTCAGCACGCGTTTTTATGACATGACAACCACCGTCGGTCTGAAATCGAACTTCGCGCTGAACTCTGAGCTTGAAGCCCACGAGATCAACATCGACACTGCTGCCGGCGTGGTAACGCTCGAAGGCGAGGTCAAGACCGAAGCTGAAAAAATGCTGGCTGAGGAAATTGCCACCAGCTATGACCACGTGTCGCAAGTCCAGAACAACCTGCGCGTGACAGCCGGTCGCTAAGCGCGGGGCTCGATGTCGCGAAACGGTAATTCTCCCAAGCGTTACCGGCTCAAGACAAAGCTATCGGCGCTCCAGCATGCAGTCGGAGCGCCGATAGTTTCCTGATTACCAGAGGAGCACCAAGGCACGTCGCCTCTTTCGACCTGGAATGCTTTGCATGAATATCTTCGACAGCCTAAAGGCGGATCACGCCATCCTGCGCGCACTGTCGGCCAGCCTGCTCGAAACCCATGGGGACAGCGCGACTCGCGATCGCGTTTTTACCGAACTGAAGTCGACGATGTGGGCGCACGAAAAAGCCGAAGAGCGCTTTTTCTACATACCGCTGCTTGAAGCGGATTCCACGCAGGAAAAAGCACGGCATAGCATCGCCGAGCATCATGAACTCGACGAGTTTGTCGAGAACCTCGAGGAAATACAGTACAGCTCGTCAGCCTGGCTCAAAACCGCCACTCAGATGGTCGATCGCCTGCATCACCATCTCGACGAGGAAGAACAGGACTTCTTCAAGCTCGCCGGCAAGGTGCTGTCCGCGGCGCAGAAGGACCTGCTCGCCCAGGAGTACCGCGCACTGATGGATGCCGAACGCCTGATGCCACGACGCCAGCAAACACTTCACCACGATGCAGTGACTCCCTCAAGTTCAACCAAGTAAAACCCTGCTTTTGCCTCGGGTTAATACAGGGCATGTGTTTATCCCAGTATTAGTGGGTGTTTTTACGATGCCCAAGCTGTGCAGTAGTGCTTAAAGTATGCCCTGCTAAATCGGCATGAAGCTTGGGAGCACGTATTTTGGCAAAAATCCTTCTGGTGGATGACGATGCGGGATTCACCTCCGCGACCGCGCAACTACTGACGCTGCTCGACCACGAAGTCACGACCGCCGACACCGTTGCATCGGCGGCCACGCTGCTGCGTACCGGGACCTGGGACCGCGCGTTTCTCGACCTGATGCTGCCCGACGGCAGCGGTCTGCAGTTGCTCGATTACGTCAATAACGACATTACCCGCGTGACGATCATTACTGGCCATCCTTCGGTGAAGGCGCAGGTGATGAACCTGTACGGCATGAACGTGAACTATCTCGTCAAGCCGATCACGCTTGACCAACTCAAACGACTGTTCGATGACGGAGAGCTCACCAGCAGCAAGGACGCAGCGATGCGTCACTACGGTGAGCTGATTGGCGAGTCGACTGTCATGCACGAGCTCTATAACATGATCGAGCGCGTGTCGACTTCTTATGCCAACGTACTGCTGTCGGGCGAAAGCGGCGTGGGCAAGGAAGTAGTGGCGCGCGCGATCCACAAGGCTAGCAAGGTGCCGGGGCCCTTCGTACCGTCGAATTGCGGCGCCTTTTCTGCAGAGTTGATCGGCAGCGAACTGTTCGGCCATGAGAAAGGTTCCTTTACCGGCGCGATCGCGCGCAAGGTCGGCCTGTTCGAACAGGCCGAAAACGGCACGCTGTTCCTCGACGAAATCACCGAGATGCCGCTGGGGCTGCAGCCGAACCTGCTGCGCGCACTCGAGAGCCGCATGCTGACGCGTGTTGGCGGCACGTCGCAGATTCCGGTCAATTGCCGCGTGATTTCCGCAACCAATCGCAACGAGGAACACATCGTCGAGAGCAATTGCCTGCGCGAAGACCTGTATTACCGCCTCGCGGTATTCCCGATTCATATTCCACCGCTGCGTGACCGCATGGAGGACCTGCCGCTCCTCGCACAAAGCTTCCTCGACACGCTGAACCGCGAGAACAATACGGCGTTTACCCTCGCCTCCTCCGACATGGAACGCTTGCTGAACTACGACTGGCCGGGCAACGTGCGCGAATTGCGCCATAGCATGCACCGCGCGTATATCCTCACGAGCCCCGACGCCGAGCATCTGCGCGTACCCGATACCTTCGTCTCGCCGTTCTCGCGCAAGAAAGCACCCACACCGCAGCCGATCAGCCTCGTTGGCCGCACCATCGAGGAAGTCGAACGCGAGCTGATCACGGAAACACTGAAGCAGTTCGACAACAACAAGACACGCGCCGCTGAAGTCCTCGGCGTCAGCGTGAAGACGCTCTATAACCGACTGGGAAGTTATGAGGCCGAGAATGCACAACAGGGTTGATCAGTTATTGCATGATGCGCGCGGGCCCCTCAACACGATTTCGGTCAATGCCGAAGTCGCGAAACTGCTTGTACAGAAGTCTGCGCCGAACGAGAGCATTCTGGCAGCGATGCAGAACATCCTGCGGGAATGCCAGCGCTGCAACGATATCCTGCAGCAGATTGCCGCAGAGACCGACGCTCAGAAGTAAAGGTAATGGACAGCATCGCCGCATGCGGCGCCCGTTTGCGGGACTCCCTCAGGGACACCCTGCCCCTGATCCTGTTTATGCTGTTCTTCTTCTGCAACGCGATACTGGGCTATTTTGCAATCGGCAACGTGGCGGAAGAGCAGGTACAGGCCACCGTGTCGCGTACCAACATCGCGCTGATCCACTCGGTAATCGTGGAAGTGCTGCGCGCCGAAACCGGCCAGCGCGGCTATCTACTGACCGGCATGGACACGTATGCGAGCCCCTACCACACGGCGCTTGCCAGCATCGACGACAAGCTTGCCGCACTCGACGCCGCCACCCTGGATGCGATGCAGCGCCAACGTTTCGTTGAACTGCGGCGGCTGGTGGAACAACGCATGAGCGAATTGAGAAGCAACGTTGAACTGCTGCGTGATTTCAGCCAGCGCGAGGCCGTGCAGGAGTTAATGTCCCATCGCGGCCAGAAGCTCATGACCGAGATCGCCGCACTCGCCGCGGTCATGGAGAAGCATGAGCACCGCGTGCTCGAAAGTCGCCTGCAAATTGCCAACGACAAGCGCAACGGGGCCTTCTTCCTGATCCTGACCGCCAATACCGTGGGACTGCTGCTCGTAGCCGTCAGCCTCGTGCTCGTGCGCACCGCCCAGAAAAAGGAAAAGCAGTACCTGGTCGAATTGAAGGAAGCAAAGGAAGACCTTGAACTCAAAGTCGAGGAGCGCACCTTTGCGCTGCAGCACTTTTCAAACGAGCTGAAACGCAGTAACCGCGAGCTGCAGGATTTCGCATTCGTCGCATCGCACGACCTGCAGGAACCGCTGCGCAAGATCCGCGCCTTCGGCGACCGGCTGCAGCAAAGCTGCGGCGAACGTCTCGGCGAACAGGGCGCAGACTACGTCAACCGCATGCAGCTGGCCTCTGAGCGCATGTCGCGCCTGATCAACGACCTGCTGTCCTTCTCGCGGATCACGACGAAGTCAGAGCCCTTCGTGTCGGTAGCGCTAAACGACGTGGCGAACGAGGTGATCGAGGATCTCGAGGTGGCGATCGATGAAGCCGGCGCGACGATCATTTGCGGCGAACTACCGGAAGTCGAAGCCGACCTGTTCCAGATGAAGCAGCTCTTGCAGAACCTCATTGGTAACGCAATCAAGTTTCGCCGGCGCGACGTGCCGCCAGTGGTCACGATCAGCGCAGAGCTGCCTGACCCGGCACATGCGGGCGGCCAGTTCGTTAAGCTGCTCTTCACTGATAATGGCATAGGCTTCGACGAAGCGTTCAATGACCGCATCTTCCTGCCCTTCCAGCGGCTGCATGGCAGGTCGCAGTACAGTGGCACCGGCATCGGGCTGGCGATCTGCAGGCGCGTTGCCGAGCGCCACGGCGGAAGCCTGACGGCAACCAGCACTCCGGGCATTGGCAGCATCTTCATCGTCACGCTTGCGCGCACGCGGCAGAACTTTGACTTCGAGGAGGTAGCATGAACTGCGAAAGCCGACCCGTGACCATCCTCCTGGCAGACGATGATGATGACGACAGGCTGCTGACGAAGGAAGCGCTGGTCGAAAGCCGGGTACTGAATGATTTTCACTGTGTCGCCGACGGTATCGAGCTGCTGCAATACCTGCGACATGAGGGCGCCTACAAGGACACGCAGGCGCATCCGGTTCCGAACCTGATCCTGCTGGATCTGAACATGCCACGGCTCGACGGACGCGAAGCACTGGTCCAGATCAAGGCGGATCCACAGCTGCGCAGTATCCCCGTGATCGTCCTGACGACGTCGAAGGCAGAGGAAGACATGTTACGCGCCTACGAACTCGGGGCCGCTTCGTTCATTACGAAGCCCGTGACCTTCGAGAAGCTGGTCGAGCTGATGAAGTCGCTCGGCCGTTACTGGATCGAGTTCGTCGAACTGCCCCATCGCAAGTGATCAATGAACCCTGCACCACGATGATAATTGCCGTGCCAAACATGATCGACCTCCTGATCGTTGAAGACGACGAGGACGACTACGTGCTGACTTCCGCACTGCTGCGGCAGGCGGAGTCGTTCGCCTTCCAGATTGAATGGGTGCGTGATGCGCTGCAGGCGCGCAAGGTGTTCAGCGAGAATCGCCACGACATCTGCCTGATGGATTACCGTCTGGGGAGCGAAGTCAGTATCAGCCTCGTGCGCGAAGCGCCGACGCTGGGCTTTGCGGCGCCTATCATCATGCTGACAGGGCAGGACGACACCGGGGTCGAAATCGAAGCGGCAACAGCGGGCGCGGTCGATTACCTGATCAAGGACAATCTTGGCCGCGAGCAATTGCTGCGGGCGATTCGCTACGCGCTGGCGCGCAGCGAGATCCAGGCCGAGCGCGTCGAGCGTATCCGCGCCGAAGCCGCAAGCCGCTCAAAAAGCGAATTCCTCGCGATTCTGAGCCATGAGATCCGCACGCCGCTGACGGCGATCATCGGGTATACGGAACTATTGATCCATCGTCACCAGCGCAACGACGCCGACCTCGCCCACAAGCTGCAGATCATCAACCGCAACGGCTCCCATCTGCTGAGCCTGCTTAACGACACTCTCGACCTGTCAAAGATCGAAGCCGGCAAGCTCGAGACCGACATCGAAAAGATCGAGCTTGGGTCCTTCGTCATGAACGCAGTCTCGCTTATTCGCGAAATGGCCGCGGCGAAAAAGCTGACCTTGCAGGTCAGCGCCGGCACGCCGCTACCGCGCTACATCTACTCGGACGCAATGCGGCTGCGCCAGGTGCTGTTCAACCTGCTGGGCAACGCGATCAAGTTCACCGAGGTCGGCACCGTAGAACTGCAGGTGCGCATGGATGGCAGCTGCCTCGAATTTCACGTAATCGATACGGGCCGCGGCATGAGCCGCAGCGACCTTGAGAAGATCTTCATACCATTCACGCAGTTGATGCAGAACCGCAAGGAAGGCACCGGGCTCGGCCTGACGATCAGCCAGAAGCTGGCGCAGAAGCTCGGCGGCTCAATCACTGCGCATAGTATCGAAGGCGGCGGCAGCCGCTTCATCGTCAGGATCGACCCCGGCGATGTCTCCTTCAACGAAGTGGCCGAGCTGCTGCCGCTGCCTGAAAAGACCGCGGGCCATCTCGATCATGGCGCTGCGATGCAGGGCAGCATCATCGTGGCGGACGACGTCGAGGACATTCGCGATCTGATCAGCAACATCCTCACCGAAGCCGGCATGCGCGTGCTAGTGGCCAGTAATGGCGAACAGGCCCTCGAGCTCCTCCACGCGCATGGCGCCAGTATCGCGATGGTGCTGCTGGATTTGAACATGCCCGTACTCAACGGCTACCAGGCGCAGGAGCAGATGCGCGAGCGCGGTTACCCGATCCCGATCATTGCCTTGACGGCGGCGAGCCTGAAGGGCGAACGGGAAAAATGCCTCGCTGCCGGTTTCACCTCCTATCTGACGAAGCCGGTGACAGCGGCGGCGCTGCTCAATGAAATAAGGCGACATGCGCCAGCAACAAGCAATACTCAGGATGCATGGAACGCCGATATTCTGGTGATCGAAGACAGGGAAGACGCCAACGCGGCGATCTGCATGCTGTTGCAGATCATGGGATACGAGGTGCGCGGCGCGCATACCGGCGCCGAAGCATTGGCCTTGTTCAGCGAACGCAGGCCGTCGGTGGTGCTGGCCGATCTCGGCCTCGGCGACGTCGATGGCATGCGCCTGCTGAAACAGCTGCACGCGCAGGCGCCGGACCTGCGCTATTTCGTGCTGAGCGGCAACATCGCTGCAAAGGACAATCTGCCCGAATACATCGAAGGCTTCCTCGCGAAGCCAGTCACGCTCGATGCGCTGCTGGCGGCGCTGGCGCGCCGCCGTGCAGCCTGACTGGATTAACGCAGAGAGATCTCGTTGCCATTGACGCGGACTTCATCGCCGACGCGCAGCTCGCTCGCGTCAACAACTGTGATGACCTGGTCTTCGCCACTGTCCATGTCGATGCGTACGTCGTACATCAGCTCCTTGTCGCGCGCTTCCTCGATTTTGTTACCCGCTACCGCGCCGCCCACAGCGCCGGCGACGGTCGCGATGTCCTGCCCTCTTCCACCACCGACCTGGCGCCCGGCAACGCCGCCGACGATAGCGCCCACGACCGCGCCGACACCGGTAGTGCCATTACCGTCGCCGTCCGCGCGGACTGCCGTGATCGATTCCACCGTTCCGCAGGTCAGGCAGGTATCGCGCCGATCACGGTCACGCTCGCGTTCGCTGCGATCGTCGTCGCGATCGACCACGACCCCGCGATCCTCAGCTGCCGACGCGTCTGCTATCGGGCGGCCGTTGCAGGCGCCCAGTACAGACAGGGTCAAGGCGCAGGCCATCAAGATCACATACTTGGGAGTGAACGTCTTCATAGGTACCTCGGCTCTCTCGGGAAAATCATGGGCTGATGTTTATGTCGAAGGAATACAGCGTGTGGGTTTCCGGAAGTCTTTCCAGTATCAGGTTCACGTCTGCTTTCCCGGCATCGTAGTAGGCCCTGAACTGGTACTGCTGCAAGGCCTGGTGTGGCAGTGCTGGTTCCTCGCCATCCGCGACGGATTGCACCGCCATCTTGACCGGCCGCGGTTCATCGAAATGCTGCAGGCTGCCGAGCTGTTCCTTTAGCGTCGCCAGCACCGCCGACAGTTCCGCATCGCTGCTCGCTTCGAGCGTTGCCGGCGACAGCAGCGGCTTTACCTCTGGCAGGTTCCAGGTCGACAGCAGCGGGAATACACGTCCAATGAACTGCCGATCGTCCGCGAGCGCCGCGGGCGGCAGTTCAGCCGGATCCGAAACAGGCAGGCCTGGAACGACGGTACTCGGTACCAGCGCGTCGGCGCGCGGCACTGTGGTTAACGACCCATCAACGACCTGGTGCGAGGGTTCGCTGGCTTCCTGCAGGTTCGTCAGCCGGGCCTGGTACACGGCGAGATAGATCGCCAGCGCCACGATCGGCATGAGTATCCACAGCAGCTTAAGTTTTGGGTTGCTCATCTTCGAGCTCCGGCGGATCGTCGCGTTCGCCGAGGTCTTTCACGTAGCGGGTCACCAGCAGGACACCGGTCCGCACCAGCAGGCTGTTGCGCGTTTTTGGCGATATCGCCAGCAGGACCCCGGCGCCGATTACCAGTGCCACCGGCACCAGCAACTTCAGGCTGAAGTGCCGCCTGTGGCCAAAAGCCTTCCCGCTAATCTGGAGCAAATCGCTTTGCAGATGCGAACTCAGTTTGCGGATCCTGTCGATTTTCGACAAAGCCTCAGCGGCGCTCTTCATGTTCAATCCTCTGTTTCCAGCTTGCGTGCATCATGGCAAGGCCCCGGCGTGATTCCGGAAAAGTAAGCCGCGTCCGTACCCGCCGCACGCGGCTTTCCAGTAATGCAATCAGCGCAACCTGCAGCACGAAGAAGGTAGCCGCTGAGTACGCCACGTTGCCTGTCCACTCATACACGCCACAGGCCGCGAGGATGCCGAAGCTGATCCAGGTGAGCAGGGCAATGGGGATGAGCGCGAGGTTGAGCGCAATCAGCCGGGGCAGGCTGGAAACCGCCAGCGCCGCCTCCGACTTGAACAGCTGGAACAATGTCAGTAACGAATCCATCGCAAGAATCGCGCTATCCTTCGGGCCCGGCAACGGACGCTGGTTCAGCGAATCCTGCGCAGTTTTGTTTTCGTCTCTGAGTTCCACCCAAACCTCCGTAGCGGCCCGCGCCGAATCCGCCTACTTGCCGAACATCCGCGAGAAAATCACACCGCCAAGAAAGGCGATAGTGGCGCTCGTGATCGGGTTTTCCTTAACGTAATCGCTGGTCGACTCGGTGAGCTCGTCTTTCTTGTCGCGCGCGCGCCCGAGCGCGTCTTCCAGTTGTTCGGTGGCGCTTTCCTTGAAGTCGATGCCCGCGGCGAGAGCTGCACGTTTCAGATGCTTCTTCGCTTCGAGAAAATTCGAATAGGCTTCGAGCACTGCCTGCTTCGCGATTTCAAATTCCTCGCGGGTGTCGCGGCTGAGGTCGTCTACGCTGTCTGTCGTGTTGTTCATGGGTTGCTTCCTCGTGCGTGTGTGTGAATGGATATCTTGTTGTGCAGTCATGTCCGTCAGCCCTCTCAATAGCGACCAGTCAGTGAATTGCGACTTCATACTGTCGTTCATTCAAGTTCCATGCCACGCCGTGCGGCACGCGACTTGTCGAGCTATTCGTCCAGCTCCGCACTGAGCGCGGCAACTGCCACTTCAATGGCATCGGTTCTTCCCGGTCACGCCTGTAATAATTACATGTCGCCGACAGACGTTTGGGCGGTATAACCCTGTTTTGACGATTCGGTTTCCTTAGAAACGACGCGCGGTCAGGAATGTGTCGATATACACCTGCGCGATCATGTCGTAATCACCGGGACCGATACGATGGTCGTCCTCGTGCTCGTCTTCAAAAGCGAGCGTTGAGCGCCTGGCGAACTGCTGAGCTCTCCCCGAGCGGAGCAACATTCATGCCCGCGTCGCTAACGTACCTGCCGGCACTCAGTCACGGGAGACATAGTCGCAGTGCTGCCCTCCTCCTCCAGCAGGAAGAACCCGTCGTCCCCCTTCTGTTGATACAAGGGCGTCAGCATATAGCCCTCGGCGGGCGCCATGATTGGCCCATGCCTGTTATGGGCGAGAAAGGTGTCCCGCGTGACGTAATCGAAATTGCGGAAGCCGGGTTTCATGACAAAACCCTCGCCCTCCTTGATGCGGTAGTGCGTCAGCAGGCGGAACGAACGTTTGCAGGCGGGTGTATCGAGCGCCAGCATGCGCTCGTAATGCCGGAAGTTCTGGAGATCCCGTTTGTGCAGGGCGCCCGAGAATACGAGCAGCAGCCATAGCATGGCGATCTGGTTGCTGAAAGCCGCCGCGCTCTGGTGCTGGCCTGCCTCGAAAGTGAAGCCGCGGAAGTCGAGCGCGTTGCAGTACTCCGTCAGGCAGCCAGGGATACCGCGCTGCAGGCCCACGACACTGTTCAAGGGAAATCGATGCGCAAGCTGAATACTGTCCGCATGCACGTTGATGCTCATGTACGGAGTCGTCGGCGCCGAGGTCGTGTGGCAGTCGACGAAGCATACGTCGTCGTATTCGCGGCGTGCGCGCTGCACGATCGCGGCAAGCTCGCGCAGCTCCGCGGCTTCCGCGCCGAGCAGTGCCGTATGCGCCGCGGCGATGTAACCCGGCTGGAAGCAGCGATTCAGATCCTTGTCGATGTAACGCTGGTTCTGCGCCGAGGCCTTGACGTTGCCGACTATGCCGAGAAAGGTTCCAGTCATCAGCGGGCGTTGCGCGTGCAGCATGTCGACGAAGGCCTTGATCGCGCGCGGCCCGTTCACCTCGTTGCCATGGATGCCGCCCACGGCAAGAATCAGTGGGCCTGGCAATCCGCAGGAATAGCTCCCGATCAGCCGCTGCGGGACGACCTCATCCTTCCACCACATTGCGCCCTCCATTGGCTGCGTCGGCGGGGTCAGTGCTGTTCGTATCCGGTGTGCCTTCCCCTCCGCCGACGAGCATCTGCGCCACCCTGACGAAGTCATGTTCGGTGAGGAGCCCGACGATGCGCTTATTGCTGACGACCGGCAGGAACGACAGCGCTTTGTCCAGCATCAGTTGCAGGGCCTTCGGCAGCGGCGTGTCCGGGCTGATGCGTACCGGGCAGCTGTCCATCAGCGCGTCAGCTTTCAGCGTTCCGGTTTCAGGCAGCGCAAAGTCGAGGCGCTGCTGCACGCCGCGATAACGTCGCGGCAGTCCTGCCATCGCGCCGGCCCAGAACGCCGCGTTGGCAACCATGTCCTGCACCGCGCGCCCTTGCTGCAGGGCCTCCAGTGCGTCTTCGACAGCGCCGTTCACACGGAACAACGGTTCTAATTCGATGATGTCTTCTCGCAACAGTTCAAGCACGCTGACGGCGAGCCACCTGTCGCCGAACAGCACGCGCGGACGATTACGGGGCTCGGCGCTGTCGGGCATGCGTGTGTCGGTGGCCTGCTCGAATAGCGCGATACGGGTTTCGTGCCACAGGCGCTTGTCAGGAAACAGCGGCGAATTGGCCGCTATCGCCAGCGTAGGCGCGGCCAGTAGTTGCGCCCAGTTGTACATGTCGACGGTATCGGCGGTCGCGATCTGCAGGTGGGCCTGGAAGCTCGTGATACTGCCGGCAAACAGCGCGATGTTGTCGCGCGTCAGCAATTCATCGATGCCGGCGATGCGATACTCGTACTGGTCGCCCTTCAGGGCGCGGCGTATTTCGTACAGGGCCTGGTAGCGCGGCTCCGGCGTCAGCGCCTCGGGCGTGATGTGCGATTTGTCGAGTGTGGGAATGATGCCTGTCAGGAGCACCGAGCAGCTGCAGGCTGGCGCACAGTCCCTGTCGACAAAGTTCAGCTCAAGCTCGTAGCCGATGCGCGCAAGGCCCTTTTCCATGCGATCCTCCACGATCAACGCTTCCAGCGCATGGAGGTCGTTCAACAGCAGCCGGGTATTGTCGGCTTTCGCCTCTGCGTTCATGACGAGGGAATGATGATGAGGTTGCATCGCCGCGTACTGCATACGAATTCCACGCACGGATGAGGTATCCCGACATAACCAAGGCAAATGTCAGGCCAGAATCGTGTTTGCGACGGAGATGACCAGGGGAAAACCCCGCAACGGCGCCTCGATGGGGTTTCGCGGTCTCGATGGCGCGGGTGTCCCTGTAAGCTTTTCAGCGCAACCAGTAGAAATTGCCTGCTTACAGTAGGAACTTGCTCAGCAGCATACCGATGGTGCCGAGGCTGCAGGCGATCGCGAGTAGTGCAATCAGACCGTCGTGCGCCAGCAAGGCGAGCCCGAAATTCGTGATCGCCAGGCCGGCGAACATCGCGCTGAACGGGATCAGTTCAAGGAAGGGAGTCATCGCGCCGATCAACACGCAGGTTGCCGCAATGACATACATGCTCGAGTGTCGCACCGCCCAGGTAAGTCGCCTGTGTGTATGGTTGTCGAGAAACTCCGCCGGTCTGCGCAGCCACTTGATGGCTTTGGTGACCCTGGTCGAGCTGACGGACTTCTGCGCGAGCCAGCGCGGCAACCAGACTTCGCTGCGATCGAGTATGGCCTGCACCGATAGCAACAGCACCACGAGTCCCATCAATGCCGACACGCCCGGAATATCGCCAACCCCCGGCACCACCATGACGAGCCCCGGCACGATCAGCAGCGGTCCAAACCAGCGTGTGCCGACTATGTGGCTGATGTCCTCGAGGCAGACCTCGTCATGCGCCTGCGCGAGCTGCTCAATGCGATCGAGCAGGCTGCACAGGTCGTGGATGCGAGGATTCTTCGCGGCATCTGTGTAGGGCAAGGACTTTGCCACGGGCATGGGACCGGTTCCGCTTGCGTTTTCGCGCATACCCGCTGGGCTATGCAAGGGGTGTTCCCGCCAGACCCGGGAAGGGACTTGCATCCGCCTCAGTGTTTCCCCTCATGCGCGAAATGTCCCTGTTGTGTAAGCTGCGCTCGATTAGGAAAAACAGCCTCGCGCCGAGAACAGTGACCAGTCGAGACAGTGAAGATGTTCAGGTCTATGAAACGACCTCGGTGGAAGAAGCGCATGGCATGTGCAACGCAGGCTGGGTCGTGCGTTCAGTAAAGAAGGGGCAATATCAGAATGGCGACGCTGCGCTGATTTTTTGCCTGGGCTGGAAGTATCGCGACAAGAGTCCAACTGAACCACGTCAAGCATCTGCACCGCAGATGGGCTCGCTCGACCAGACCTCTGACCCCGTCGAGTAACACCCCCCAAATCAGGCTGGCGCTAACGCCAGATCACGTCTTCATCGCGTTGATACGATTTATCCATCAGCTCCAGCAACGGTACCGCGCGAATCCTCAGGCCGACCTTGTTGCGGCGCTCCTTCTCTTCGTCATCGTTGAGCTTCCTGTTTTCACGCTCGGAAGGTGGTACCTC
>JBEGWB010000132.1:0-5025 GCA_041178065.1 Pseudomonadota bacterium
GCCTGTTCGATCATGTACTCGACCGCGCCGATGATCTCCGCATCTGACAGGTCGAGGCGTCCACCCTTCTTCGGCATCAGGCCACCGGCCTTGCCGCTGAATCCATTCAGGGCATGCGCAATCAGCGTGTCCTTGCCCTGCGCGAGGCGTGGCGCCCAGGCCGTACGGTCACCGAGTGCGGGCGCACCGCCGGCGCCCGGTGGGTAATGGCAGGCAATGCACACTTCACTGTAGACCTTCTGCCCGCTCATGGGCGCGACCACGGCTTGCGGTGCTGCGATCGGTGCGTGCTGCGGGGCGGCCGGGTCATCCGAACCGGCCAGTGCGGACTGCGCGAGCGCCAGACCGATGAAGATGCCGAGACTGAATATGAAGCGGCTGGATGCTTTGTGAACGGGGGCGTGCATAGGGCTGGATTGTAGTGTGTGACGGGCGCGATCGTAGCATATCGATGCTGAACGGCGGATTGCGCGGGCGCGCTATTTCACCGAGTTGCCTGATACCGGTTGCATGCTAATAATCACACCGCTTAGTCTTGCTGCAATCGCAAAATAAAAACTCGAGTAGGGGGCTACATCCATGCGCATCAACACTCATCTGTTCTTTCTTTCAGTGCTCGTATCATCCCAGTTGATCACCAACGCCTGCGCGGCGGCCGAAGCAGGGGAGCACGCGCACGCCGAAGGCCAGGCGGTCGCGGCCAGCGAAGCGCAGGGTCCTTCGGTAGCGAAGGGCGGACTATGGTCCGACCCCGCCACGTGGTCGGGCGGCGCGCTTCCGCAGGCAGGTGATGTTGTCACCATCGGCGCAGGCATGGACGTTGTACTCGATATCAGTCCACCAACGCTGCATGGCATGAATCTCGACGGCAAGCTCAGCTTTGCCGAGGACAAGGAGCTCGAGCTCACGACCGAGTGGATCCTGATGCGCGGGGAATTGCACGCTGGTAGTGACAGCGCGCCCCACACCGGCAATGCCACGATCACGCTGACCAACACGGTTCCAGACGAAAACATCAACGGCATGGGCGATCGCGGCATCATGGTCATCGGTGGCGTGCTGAGCCTGCACGGCGATCGCGCCAATGCCTGGACCAAGCTCGCCGAAACCGCCGAGGCTGGCGCTACGCGCATCAACGTGCTCGATGCCAGCGACTGGCGTGTCGGCGACGTAATCGTCCTCGCGTCGACGGACTTCAATCCGCGGCAGGCCGAGACGCGTGAAATTACCCGCATCCGGGGAAACAGCATCACGCTCGACAAGCCGCTCGACTACATGCACTTCGGTGAAATCACGTTCGGCGTCGACGAACGCGGCGAAGTCGGCATGCTGACGCGCAATATCAAGGTCCAGGCTTCCGCCGATGCAGAACAGTCATACTTTGGCGGGCACATTATGGCGATGGCCGGCAGCAAGATGAATGTGTCCGGCGTCGAGCTGACGCGCATGGGCCAGAACCTGACACTCGCGCGCTATCCGATCCACTGGCACATCAACGGCGACGTCACGGGGCAGTACATCAAGAACTCCGCGATTCACAACACCTACAACCGCTGCGTGACGATTCACGGCTCTGACAACCTGCTGGTCGAAAACAACGTGACCTACAACACCGTGGGGCACTGCTTCTTCATGGAAGACGGCATCGAGAAGGGCAACCAGTTAATCAGCAACCTCGCGATCCAGACCAAATGTCACACGAGCCTGCCCTGCGACCCGACCAACCTTGCTCCGTTCGGCGCGTCCCCGGACGGCTTGAATTTCAAGACCACCGGCCAGGACTCCAAAGAAGTCCTGATCCCTTCGGACAACACGGTGTCGTCTTTCTGGATCACCAATCCGGACAACGTCTATCGCAACAATGTGGCCGCGGGTTCCGACTCGACAGGGTTCTGGCTAGCCTTTCCAGTGCATCCGACGGGCGCGTTCGAAGGCACGGATATCAGTGCAAATACCTGGCCGCGTCGCACGAAGTTTCGCGAGTTCAAGGGCAACGTCTCCCATTCGAACATTGACAGCTTCATGGGCGACCGAGCCCCCCGAGCGGACGGCCATTTCGCTGTCGGCGGGTATATCGCCCTCGCCGATCCTGCGGATGCGCAGAGTGCCCAGGTAGAAGACATCATCGAGGATTTCACAAGTTACAAAAACCGCAACAGCGGCATCTGGGCTAGAGGCGAGTTGCACCTTTATAAGGGCCTGAAGATGGCCGACAACGGCATTGGCTTCACGCATGCGTCCGGCGCGCTGGGTCAGGCACGCTATACGTCACGGGTTGTCGACTCGCTATTTGTCGGCGAATCCGCCAACGTCGGCAACCCGGGGACTCCGGCGGAAGTGGCCTACGGCCGCAGCCTGCCGCAGCCCGAGATCGCGGATTTCCCCATCCGCGCGTACGAGTTCTATGACTACCATCATCAACTGGACAACAACACCTTCGTGAATTACCAGGACAACGCCACCCGCAAGACCGGGGCGATTTCCTACCTGCTGTTTACCAGTTTCGGCATGAGCTCCAACAACATCGTAGAGCGCTCCACATTCGTCAACGCCAAGCCAGTGTACTTCCCGCCTATCGACAATCGGTGGAGCAACGATGATTACGGCAATACCGTTTACAAGACCTCAGTGTTCAATGACAAGGACGGCACCATCACCGGTGTCGCCAATTCCTACATCATCAACACCACCGGCACCGATGCCATCAATCTCGACGAAAACTGCGAGGTCAGGTCCGACTGGAACGCTGCGGTATGCACGGGCGATATCGGGCGCATGAATGTTGCAGGCGGCGGTGGTGCTGTTGGTTTCGGCGGCTTTGGCGGTGGTGGTGGCGCTCCTGGTGCGGGCGCCCCGGCAGCAGCGCCGGCTGCGCCTCCAGCAGTGCCCGCCGCACCTCCAGTCTTTGCAATCGCTCCGGGTGGTGGTCGTATCAGAGGTCGTGCGCCTGCAGGGCTGCCCGTAGTGCTCAGCCGCAATGGCACTGAGTTCAATGCCGACGGCGAAACCAACGTGCGCGCAGGAACCGAGTACAGGCTGACTACCGAAAGGCCGTCCTTGAACCTCAACGTGAAGGAGCTGGATGCCGGTTCGTGGGTGATGTTCGAGCTGCCGGGATTCACGACCGCAGCGTCGGGTATGGAGCAGAGCAGCCTGGATGCGCTGCGTCAGGCCACCACCACCTCGTATTACAAGGGCAGCGATGCGCTGTGGGTCAAGCTTGTCTCCACCGGTGATATCCTTGGCAGCGGCCCTGGCAAAGGTCCCGGTCCGGGAGACAGCCTGCAGGTCAGCCGTTGAGACGGGCACGCAAGAACAGAAATTGCCCGGAAGGGCCGCAAGCAAAAAACCCGGCCACAAGCCGGGTTTTTTTCGCGGCTGTGCCGCGCAAGCTTCTTACACAGCCATAATCGAAGGGATATGGTTGAAGCGCTTGGTGGCGCAGCCACGATCAAGGTCAGCAGGTAAGTTCAGCTTCGCAGAATGAACGTGAGCCTCCGGCGTAAGCCGGGGGTTTCTGCAGCAAGTGCAAGACTTCAGGGCGCGGTGGGTCCATCATGAGCCTCAAGCCAACGGGATTTCAAAATACCGCAAGCAGGCACTTTGGCTAATCTCAAGCGCTGGATGCTTGTTCGTGCAAAGCATCGCTGGTTTGTTGGTACATCCAGTTCATCATGAGGTTAGGGCAATAGATGAAGAAGCAGCCTGTAAATTCGACAACGGTAGCGAGCCACAGTGAGCGGGGAGCTGCACCTTCAAGGGTGATCGCCAAATGCCCAACCCCTGGGGCGGCGAAAAAGGTCGAATCATCCCAAAGCGCGCACCTCAAGTTTAAAGCGGAGCAACAAAAGCTCGCCGAAAGCGTGGCTAAAACACTGCGGCGCCAGAAAGAGTTTCCATTACCCGAAGACTTTGATGAACGAATCGAAGCGGAGGGCTGGAAATATGCTGAGAAGATTGCAGCCAGATATCTGGAATGGATTTCGATGAAGGGTTCCAGCCGCCAAGGCAAGTCGCGTCCCAGGCAAGCCGCAAAAGAAGGGGGCAGTAAGAAAGCGAAGTAGAGCCTCCCTCATGGGTATCTCACAGCGTTAGCAGGAGATACCCGAGCAGGAATGCGCTGGGTCAGTGCACGGACTTCGCCAGCGCTTGTTATGGTGAGGGCAGCTAGATCGCTGCACCCTCGCGTTGAATTGCGACCCACGCGACTATTTTCTTGCCCACCTTGATCGGCAACACGCGCCAGAACATGATGAACGGTGTTCCGTCTTTCCTGTAGTTGATCGCCTTGCCTTCAAAGCGGCCGCCCGATTTCAACGCGCTGGCGAGCCTGTCGATTACTTTCTTGTCGGTACCGGGACCCTGAAGGATGCGCGGAGTTTTTCCGATCACCGAGTCCGGATCATGCCCCGTCAGTTTTTTGAATGCCTTGTTCGCGTAAATGATATTGCCTTTAGGGGTGGCATCCGTGACCAGAACCGAATCAAAGCTGTTTTCAGCCAGAACTTTCAGTAGGGCGATGCTTTCGACTTGACCACCAAGAGCTGAATCTAACGATGCCATTTTGTTTCCTGAAATTGATGAAGAGTTGGAAGGCGCAAGCCATCCGGGGAGCACTCGTTGCGACGAACCAGCGCTTGAAACTGAGTCAGTCTCAAGCGCACGAGTATACAGCATTGCAATAACCCGGTGCATTTATGCCCAGGCGAGACCGCCGCGTCATCAGTAGCATTCGGCTGGAGAGTCCGGTGTTAACTGTCACTCCTTATGTCGCCGGCTGTCGCGCATAGGTCGCTGGTTTGGACCTTCGTCAGTAAGCCCATGATAGGGTCTTCCGCAAACCGCTTCTTCATGTCCAATTTCCTCGTCTGGAGAATTGGCCATCTAAATTGCTGCGCTACTTGGATATAGGGGGCGCCAGCGTCTTCCGCTGCATCATCTTTGAATACGCAAAGTCGACAAGGAGCATGTGCGGGAGAGTGAGTGCAGCAAGTCCAATAAAAGTCAGCTTGACCAGCGCCATCG
>JBEGWB010000133.1:0-22421 GCA_041178065.1 Pseudomonadota bacterium
ACAAGGTGGGCATTGAAACCGGCGAGACAGGCCTTTTGTTTGTCGCTCGGTTGCCCGTAGCCGGAAATCGCCACCAGCATAACGTTGGCAGTCTTTGGGTCTTCGCGGATAGCCCGCGCGACATCATATCCGCTCAATCGGTCGGGTAGACCGATGTCGCACAGCACGACGTCTGGCTGTACGTCCCGCACGGCTTCAAGCCCGCTCGTGCCATCGTACGCCAGCGTGATTTCGTGCCCCTGCATTCGCAGGACTTCGCTAAGCAGATCCAGTACGTCGACGTTGTCATCGATGGCCACAATTTTCAGCCCGCTTTCAGCAAGCAGCAACCGCGCCGTCTTCGGCTTAAGTTCCGTTGGATCGGATACGGGAAGGTAAACGGTGAATGTTGCGCCGAGACCTTCGCCGGAACTTTCGGCAGAAACGCGGCCGCCATGCAGTTCAGTGAGCCCATTTACCAATGCGAGGCCCAGGCCGAGACCGCCGCTAGTCCGATCGAGACCCTGAGACGCTTGAACAAACGGACTAAACAGCGTGTCGATAAGATCCGCCGCTATCCCAATACCGTCATCTTTCACGCTAATCACGGCAAAGTTCGTGCGTGTAGCGTTGATTTCTTCGCGTAGAGTGACATGCACGTGCTGCCCCTGCTTCGTGAATTTCGCAGCGTTATGCAATAAGTTGCTGATGATCTGCGCCACACGAACTTTGTCGCCTTTCATCCAGACAGGTGTCGGCGGCAGCTCAAATGCAAGCGCTACACCGCTTGCTTCGACAGTGGGGCGATAGTCTTCTACTGTCTTGCTGACCACGCGAGACAGATCGAACAACTCTGTTTTGAGCTCCACTTTCGCCCGTGAAATCCTCGCGAGGTCGAGCAACTCGTCAATCAGCCGGACCATATGGTTGACTTGCCGGCGCAGCACAGCAACTGCTTTGTTCACGATGGGATCATCCAGTTGTCGCATCCCCAGGAGTTCCACAGCGGTGCGTACCGGCGCAAGGGGGTTCCTCAGCTCATGCGCGAGCATCGCCAGAAAGTCATCCTTGTTACGATCGGCCTGGCGTAATGCGTCTTCAGCCTGTTTTTGCTGAGTGATATCGACCTGCACGGCTACGCTGCCGATGATGACACCGCTAGCGTCGCAAATAGGTCGTGCCGATAGCGATACGATTCGACGCCCGCCAGGTTGATCGAACGGCTCTATTTCAACGATGTCGTTGTCGACATGTACGCCACGCAGCGCACGCGCCATGGCCCACTCTTCCGGCTGTAGCTGCTGGCCATAATGCGCGGCACCGTCAGCCCACCATCCCTTGAACACGTCGTAGTCCGTAATGCTGGCTGCTACGGGGAGGTTGTCGCCCCACAGCTGCCGGTGGGCGGAATTGACGAGAAGAATCTTGCCCTCTGTGTCGGCCAGAACAATGCCTACCGGTGCGGCATCCAGGAACGCATTGAGGCGTCGTTTTTCCTGTTCTGCAGATTCCGCCAACGCCACTGCCCTGCGCTCACTTGCGAAAATCCATTTGGCTTGACGATTCTGTTCCGTGACATCGCGGATCTCGATCACTGCGGCTACCGGCTTGCCATCGCGGAAAATAGGGCTCGCCGCACACGACACTTCTAACGTCGAACCATCCTTGCGGAAAAAGAGATCTTTATGTCCACGCACGGTGAAGTTCTCGGGAAGCGCGCGGTTGATCGGGCACTCCTCCATGGGATAAGGCTTCCCATCCGCGCGGTGGTGGTGCACCAGGTAATGCAAGGGCTTTGCACCGATCTCGGCACTGGTATAGCCGCTCATATCGAGCCATGCCCGATTTGCGTACACGCAAAAGCCCTCGCTGTTGATCATGGCGAAGCCTTGAGTGGAATTTTCGGCAATTGTTTTCGCGAGCTCCCGCGTGTCGAAGAAATCCGAATTCGGGAGCGAGGTGTTATCCGGAGGAGGGACGAACAGCGACTCTGCGCGCTGTTCAAGCACGCGCATCCATTCGTGAATCAGCCTTGGTGGAATTGAGTAGCGTAAAGCGAGTTCGTCACAGGTCTGGCTGCCTCGCAGGGCGGCAAATGCAACTGTTGCCTTGAATGCGGCTGGGTAAAGCTTGCTGGTATCCGGTTCCATAAGCTCCAGTGAAGATTTAAGACGCACTTTTTTTGAAGTCGAACGACCCTTGTGCTTGCTTGGGACGCCTCTGACGACTGCTCTGGCAGTCCCGAGGAAATCTTCATCAAGAATTATTATGCATTCGCAGGAATAGCACACCTATGGTGCAGCGTTGCCGGAGTGTGAAGCAAGTCACGTTTCCACTAGGCAAAAAGCGCACGAATTCGCGCTCTTTGGCGTTTACTGCTTAAGAGTCAGGTGCTGAGCTGGGCATCGTTCGTAAGCGACCAATATTCGCTCTGGAATCTAACTGAGTGGATCGGCATAAGGCCTGCTAAGCCAGATGAACCACCATCAGCTGTGCAGCTCGGTCAGAGCATTGTCCCGCTGAAGCCACTCGACCACAGCATGTGGTAGCCGAAGAACAGGGCGAGGTTGATGACTACGCCGACTACGGCAGCCGTGATCGCCGTCAGCGGCGCCGTGAACCTGGAGTCGTCATGGGTCGATTCGACGGTTGGCAAAGAAGGAATCTAAATACTGTTTGTAAGCGTATTAATTCGCGTGCTTTAAGCGTGGCGTCACGCTTGTAAGAACAATGCTCCTGATGCTGTGGTTAACATACCGTTACTTGCAGCCCAGGATGGTTGGATGGAAAGAATCGGGTTTCATAGCTTCATGGCCGACTACGGCGAGACAGGCGTGAAGCACATGAAGACACTGCAGCAGCTTAGGGATGCAATGCCGCGGATAAACGCTCATCGGCTAAGCGACACCGGACAGATGACCCCATCCCTTGCTCGCGCCTGAGGCGTAAATATGACAAACGCGAAGCCACCGACACCAGAGTCTCTTCACGCCCAAATTGCGCGTTTAGAGCAGCAGCTTGAAATGCTGCTTAGCGAGGCGCCCATCATGGATGATGAGGTCAATGCGATTGAGCGCGACCTGAGGGCATTACGTCAGACCCTTTCTGTCGCGCAGTAGGATCGATACAGGTCCATGGCCCACGAGCCCATGAAAAAAGGGCCTGTCGGCCCTTCTTTGGATGCTGGATGACTCACGCTTTCAATGCGCCCAGGACCTCGTCGAGCATCTTCTTGGCATCGCCAAACAACATGTAGTTGTTGTCTTTGTAGAATAGCTGGTTGTCTACGCCAGCGTAGCCGCTGGCCATCGAACGCTTCATGACGATGCTGATGCGAGCCTTCCATACCTCGAGCACCGGCATGCCGGCAATCGGGCTGGTCGGGTCGTCCTGGGCGGCTGGGTTCACGATGTCGTTGGCACCGATCACGATGACTACGTCGGTCTCGGGGAAATCTTCGTTGAGTTCGTCCATCTCGAACACGATGTCGTAAGGCACTTTGGCTTCGGCCAGGAGCACGTTCATGTGCCCCGGCATGCGACCAGCCACTGGGTGGATACCAAAGCGCACGTTCACGCCTTTTTCCTGCAGGTAGCGGGTGATCTCGACCACGGTGTGCTGGGCTTTCGCCACGGCCATGCCGTAGCCAGGGACGATGATCACGTTCCTGGCGTCGCGGAGCATCTCGGCGGTCTCGGCCGCCAGGATGGGGTTGACTTTACCGTGCGGCTCGACCGCGCCGTCGGCGGGCTTGGGCGCGGCAGCGGTGGTGCCAAAGCCGCCGGCGATCACGCTGAAGAAGCTGCGGTTCATGGCGTTGCACATGATGTAGGACAGGATCGCGCCGCTGGAGCCCACCAGGGCGCCGGTCACGATCAGCAAGTCGTTGCTCAGCATGAAGCCAGTGGCCGCAGCCGCCCAGCCCGAGTAGCTGTTGAGCATGGACACCACTACCGGCATGTCGGCGCCACCAATGGCCATGACCATGTGGATGCCGAACAGCAAAGCGATGGTGCTCATCACGAACAGGGGAAACATGCCTGCTTCGATCGTGTCGGCTTGCAGGAACATGCGGCCGAAATACACAACGGCCAACAAACCGGCCAGGTTGCTCCAGTGGCGGGCGGGCAGCAACAAGGGGCTACCACCGATGCGACCGGACAGCTTGCAGAACGCGGCCACCGAACCCGAGAAGGTCACCGCACCGATGAATATGCCGATGTAGATTTCCATCGCGTGGATGGCGTGCGCTGCGCCTTCAAAGCCTTTGGTGGCTTCGGGGTCAACATAGGTGGCGTAACCGACCAGTACCGCGGCCATACCGACCATGCTGTGCATGAGGGCGACCAATTCGGGCATTTGGGTCATTTGCACCGAGCGCGCGGCGTACAGGCCAATGGCTCCGCCGACGACCAAAGCGCCAATGATCCACGGGATGCCCGCGGCCGTGACCTGGGGACCGAACACGGTGGCCAGCACGGCGAGGGCCATGCCGATCATGCCGTAGAGGTTGCCCCGGAGTGCGGTTTCCTGGTTGGACAAACCGCCCAGGCTGAGGATGAAGAGGATGGTTGCGCCGATGTAGGCGACTGTGGCCAAGCTTGACGTCATACCTGTCGTCTCTTCATCGGGCCAGGACAGAACTGAAGATCTGTGCCTGACGTCATTATTTCTGGAACATCGCCAGCATGCGCTGGGTGACGGCAAAGCCGCCGAACATGTTGATGGCGGTGAGCACCAAAGCCAGCGAGGCCAGGATGATGATCAGCGCATTGGGACGGCTGGCGGCGTCGGCCATGGGTGAGATCTGCACTAGCGCGCCGATGGCGATGATTGAGCTGATCGCGTTGGTCACGCTCATGAGCGGCGTGTGCAGCGCAGGCTTGACGTTCCACACCACCATGTAGCCCACAAAACAGGCCAACACAAACACCGTGAAGTGCGACACGAAAGCGGCCGGTGCATACGCGCCGACGAGCGCAAACAGCACCGCCGTGATGGCCGCCACCGACAGCAACTTGCCCACGGGCATGGGGCCCGCAGGCGCGCCGTGGCCGGAGCCTTTTTTGGCGGCAGGTGCGGCAGCGGGTTTTGCCGCGGGCTTGGGCACCGCTGCCACAGGCGGTGCGGGCCAGGTGATCTCGCCGTTTTTGATGACGGTCAGGCCACGGATCGCGGCGTCTTCCATGTTGACGTTGATGACGCCGTCTTTGGTCTTGCACAGCTCTTCCGTCAAGTGGAAGAGGTTGGTGCCGTAGAGCGTGGACGACTGGCGCGCCATGCGCGAGACCAGGTCGGTGTAACCCACGATGGTGACGCCGTGCTTGACCACGGCCTTGCCGGCCTCGGTCAATTCGCAGTTGCCGCCCTGTTCAGCGGCCAGGTCGACGAGCACGCTGCCGGGTTTCATGCTCTTGACCATCTCGGCGGTGATCAGGCGCGGCGCGGGTTTGCCGGGAATCAGCGCGGTGGTGATGATGATGTCGCACTCTTTGGCTTGCTGCGCGTACATCTCGCGCTGCGCGGCCTGGAAGCCTTCGCTCATGACCCTGGCATAACCGCCACCGCCCGAGCCTTCTTCTTCAAAGTCCACCTTGACGAACTCACCGCCGAGCGACACGACTTGGTCGGCCACTTCGGCGCGGGTGTCGTTGGCTCGCACAATGGCACCCAGGCTGGCGGCCGCGCCAATGGCGGCCAAACCGGCCACACCGGCACCGGCAATGAACACCTTGGCGGGGGGCACTTTGCCCGCGGCCGTGATCTGGCCATTGAAGAAACGGCCAAAGGCGTTGGCGGCTTCAACGACGGCGCGGTAGCCGCTCACACCGGCCATGGAGGTCAGCGCGTCCATTTTCTGAGCGCGGCTGAGCGTGCGTGGCAGCGCGTCGATCGACAGCGCCGTGACTTTTTTGGCCGCGAGCTGCTGCATCAAATCAGGGTTTTGTGCGGGCCATAAAAAGCCGATCAGCGTCTGGCCTTCATGCATCAGGGAGACTTCATCGGCCGTGGGGGCACGCACCTTGAAGACGATGTCGCTGCCACTCCACAACGCCGCAGCGTCAGGTGCAATGGTGGCACCGGCTTGCACATAGGCGTCGTCCGACAAGTCGGCAAGATCGCCCGCGCCTTGTTCGACCACCACGGCAAAGCCGAGTTTGACCAGCTTGGTCACTACATCGGGCACGGTAGCCACGCGTTTTTCACCGGGAAATACTTCGCGCGGCACGCCGATGTGTTGGGCCGAGGCGGCGTTATCGCCTGCTGGCATGTCCATCTCCTCGCTCAATCGGGAGAAAATAACGGATTGATCAGACTAACCGAAGTCGGCCCAACCGCAATTGACCTGAAACGAAACCTGTAGCCGTTTCGATAGTGAGTTCTCTTACGGTTTCCAGTCAAGGAGAACCTCATGAAGAAACGCTATGCCGATGAACAGATGATCCGCATCCTGCGCGAAGCAGAGACCAAGGCGATTCCGACATTGCTTCCAGAAATAAATTGGTTCGTTATCGTGCCTGTGCCAGTCGCTGAAATAATCAGACGCAGAGTTATGCTGATTTGAGCGGCATATATGTAAGTTTGTGGAATCGATTGCTTTAGGCGAGGCTTGCGCGTGCGTTGCGTTGAAAACCTGATCGCTGACTGTAAAATCCCGCGCATGAAGTGAACCTGGGTGGATGCGATGCGTGTCTGACTCGCGATGGTTCAGGAGTTGGGATTGTTGTCATCGACGACATGCACGTACATCAGATCCACGAGGAATTTCAGTTTGACGCGGCCTGCAACACCCATCCAGATAATGTTTCGCAACCACGTCTTCGACGATCCGTCGGCCCAGATCAAACTGGATAGCGTGATCGCCGAGATCAGTGCGGATGATCTGTTGCTGGTGAAGCGTGAGCGAAATGGCCTGCTCACCGGCGCCGGCATGCTGATTAAATTCATGCCAAGCGCCCTGCGCCATTCCCTTGAGAAATCGATCCTGAAGGTCAGGCTCCTGAACGTGTCCAGGAAATCCCGCGGTAAGTATCGGGTCAGTCTGGCCTTCCATGAGCTCGACAAATTTGAGTCGGACAAACTGAAAAAGCAAATAGTCGCGCTCGGCTAGTCCTCATGGGACTTGCCTCGCTATCGCGCGCTGGGTTCCTTGCGAATCAGCGCGCTTCACGCCTGCACTTGAGGAATATCAAAGTAGTTCATGTCAGGGCCCTGCATGCTGTGCCAGGCCCTTTATGGACGACTGCAGATTGCACACCTTCGGAACCGGTTATTTCACCTGTGCGCTGTTCGCAGGGCTTGCCCTCGCGCCCTTGCCCGCGCGTGCGCAGTCAGCGGGCATCCCGCTTGAAGGTATCGCAGAGGTGCTGGTCGCATCGGCGCAGCTGCAGTGTGGTGCGCTGGCGCTACTGCGCACGCTCAGCATCGACGAAGCCCTGACTGCCCTGTACCAGGCCAACCGCTTCGCGCCGCTGTGGCAGGATGCGGCGCGGCTCGCGGCTTTGCAGCGCGAGTTGCGCGAACTCGTCGACGACGGTCTCGTGCTGGCCGATTACGCCGCCGCCCTCGCTGCCACGCCGGCCCGTGATACCTGCGCGGAACTGCGGCTGAGCAGCGTATACCTGCTGGCGATCGAGCAGCTCAGCCAGGGTCGTCTCGACCTGCCGGCCATTGAACCGCGCTGGCAGGCAGCAACGCTCCCGCAACCAGCGGCTTCCGAAGTCATCGACCTGGCACAGCGCGGAGTGCAGGACCTCCGCGCCGCATTCGACGCCGCGCGGCCATCACTGCCGCTGTACCGCGAGCTACGAGCGGCCTTTGCCCACATGCATCAGTCACCGGCAGCGCGCCAGCCGATTCCCGCTGGACCCACGCTCCTGCCGGGCGCCAGCGATGCGCGCGTCGCGCAAATCGCGCAGCGCCTGCGCGAGGAAAACTTCCTCGACGACGCGGCGCCTGTCCCTGCAGCTACGTACAGTCCCGAGCTGCAGCGCGCGGTCGAGTTCTTCCAGGAGTATCGCGGACTCGAGATCGATGGACGCGTCGGGCCGCAGACCCTGGCCGCGTTGAACCGCGCGCCGGCGCAAGCGCTGCTGCAGGTGCGCGTCAACCTCGAACGCATGCGCTGGCTCGACGCGCAGGGCGACGCTGATCTCCTGCTGGTCAACGTGGCCGGCGGGGATATGCGCCTGTATCAGGCTGGAAAGATCGTGTGGCGCTCGCGCGTGCTCACGGGACAGCCGGCGCGGCCCACGCCCTTGCTCGTTTCACGCATCGATCGCATCACGCTCAATCCGAGCTGGACGGTGCCGCCAACGATCCTGAAGGAAGACAAGCTGCCGCAGATCCGCGCCGACCTCGGCTTTCTCGCGGACAACGAGCTGCAGGTGCTCGACTACGCCGGCAACCCGGTGGATCCGGCGCAGGTCGACTGGACGAATCCTGTCGGCATTCTGTTGCGACAGGCGCCGGGGCCGCGCAATCCACTCGGCGCGCTCGCGTTTCGCATGGCAAGTCCCTTTTCGGTTTACCTGCACGATACGCCCGCCCGGGACCTGTTCACGAAGGAACTCAGCAATATCAGCTCGGGGTGCATTCGCGTCGAAGATGCGGAAGGACTCGCGGAGCAATTGCTCGCCGGCCGCAGTTCGCAAGAGCGCGCGGAGATTGCGCGCTTGCGGGTGGACGGCGCGACGCACGAGGTCTACCTGCCGGAGGGGCCACGGCTCATCATTGCGTACTGGACCGCAGAAGCGGCGCGTGATGGGCGCGTGAAGTTCTTCCGCGATCCCTACGCGCTCGACAGCACGCTGATCAACGCCTTCGAAAGCACCCGCGCGGCAAACGCTGCTGCGTTAAGCGACGCGTCTGCTGCTGTTGCCATGGAATGCCACCGTTAAGTCCGCTGAGCCAGATACCTGCGCGTTCTCGTCTTACACTAGCGTCTGCAGCATGAGTCCACACAGCGCGGACGCGAGGATCGTTTCCATTACTGTGCGCTTGTAGCGCAGCAATGCGATGACCGCCGCGAGCGCCAGCAGCGCCGAGGGCCAGTCGAAGCGTCCGCTGAAACCCTCCGGCCACAGCACGTGATACCCGAAGAACAGCGCGAGGTTGAGGATCACGCCGACCACCGCGGCGGTGATCGCCGTCAGCGGCGCGGTAAACGTGATGTCGTTGTGCGTAGACTCGACGAGCGGACCGCCGGCAAGGATGAAAATGAACGAGGGCAGGAAGGTAAACCAGGTGACAACACAGGCCGCGGTGGCGCCGGCAACGAAAGCTCCCGCTGACCCATAGAAGGCTTCGCCATACCCGCCGACAAAACCGACGAAGGTCACGACCATGATCAGCGGCCCCGGCGTGGTTTCGCCGAGCGCGAGGCCATCGATCATCTGGCCCGCTGTAAGCCAGCCAAAACCATTCACCGCGCCCTGGTACACGTAGGGCAACACCGCGTAGGCGCCGCCGAACGTCAGCAGTGCCGCCTTCGTGAAGAACCAGGCCATCTGCGTCAGCGTATGTTCCACGCCGACGCTTGCCAGCAGTAGCATCATCGGCCCCGCCCACAGCAACAGACCGGCAAGGATCACGCGCGCGAAGCGCATCGAGCTGAAGCGTGCATGCGGCGGCGTCGGCGTATCGTCATCGATCAGCGCGCGCCCGAAGGATTTCTGCGCGCTGCCATGGGCACCGCCGGCCCTGAACTTGCCTGGCGCCACGCGTCCGCCGATGTAGCCGGTGATTGCCGCGGCAAGCACGATCAGCGGGAAGGGCAGCTCGAGCGCGAAGATCGCCACGAACGAGGCCGCGGCGATGCCCCACAGCACGCTGTTCTTCAGCGCGCGCGATCCGATGCGATGCGCCGCCTGCACGACGATCGCCGTCACCGCCGGCTTGATGCCATAGAAGAGTCCCGCGACAAGCGGCACGTCGCCGAAGGCGAGGTAGATCCAGGCCAGCGCGATGAGGATGAATAGCGAAGGCAACACGAACAGCGCGCCGGCCACGATGCCGCCAGGCGTTTTATGCATCAACCAGCCGATGTAAGTCGCGAGCTGCTGCGCTTCGGGGCCCGGTAGCACCATGCAGTAATTCAAGGCATGCAGGAAGCGGCGCTCGGAAATCCAGTGGCGCCTTTCCACGAGTTCCTGATGCATGATCGCGATCTGGCCCGCGGGGCCGCCGAAGCTGATGAAGCCGAGCTTCAACCAGAATAAAAAGGCCTCGCGGAAGCTTACCGGCTGCGGCTCGGATAGTGCTGAATCGAGGCCGGCAACATCGCTTGATTGAGTCACGCGTATTCGTCTCCCGATGATCCATGGTCGTTGGCGCGAAGGCCGCGGATGCTATCACAGCGGCCCGCCAGCCACGGTAAAACCGATTGACCGTCGGTTTTTCGACTCCCATAATTCCGGCTCCTCGTCCAAGCCCGCAGGCGGTCTCTTGTTCCTCTCTCTAGACAAGGCTCTTGATCGACGCGTCATTGTTGTCTGCAGTCTGCTGCTGAGCCTCGTGTCGATACCGGTGTTTGCCCACGGCGTTGCCGAAGGCGACGCCCAGTATCTCGAAAGCGTGACCGGCCTGCAGTTCATGCCCTATATGTATCTCGGCGCCAAGCACATGGTGACGGGCTACGATCATCTGCTGTTCCTCGCCGGCGTCATCTTCTTCCTGTATCGCCTCAAGGATGTCGCGCTGTACGTCAGCCTCTTCGCCGTGGGCCATAGCATTACCTTGCTCGTGGGCGTGCTCGGCGGCATTCGTGTCGACGCTTATCTCGTCGACGCGATCATCGGTCTGTCGGTGGTCTACAAGGCTTTCGAGAACATCGGCGGGTTCCAGCAGCTCGGCCTCAACATTCATACCAGGGCGGCCGTGGTCATGTTTGGCCTCGTGCACGGTTTCGGGCTGTCGACAAAACTGCAGGATCTGCGCCTGTCCGACGAGGGCCTCGTGCCAAACATGATCGGCTTCAACATCGGCGTGGAGCTGGGGCAGTTCACGGCGCTGGCGCTGATCCTGCTTGGCTTCACGCTGTGGCGCCGCAGTGACTCGTTCATGAGTCGCGCCTTCGCCACCAACATGGTGATCATGACGGCCGGCTTCATGCTGTTCGGCTACCAGCTCACCGGCTTCCTGACCGCCGCCTGATGGCGGCCCCCACGACAAGGTTGAACTCCCATGGATAAGCCTCACTTGCATTTGCCGCCCAGGAAAAAGCTCATTGGCAGCGTGGCGCTCGCCGCCGGCGTCGCCGCGCTGTTGCTGGTGCTGTTCGTGCTGCCGGCCGAGTACGGCATCGATGTGACCGGGGCAGGGCGCGCGCTCGGCCTGACGCAACTGGCGGCACCGACGCGCACGATTGAAGTCCGCGACGTCATCGGCGGCAACGACGCCTGGAAGACCGTCGAGCTGCCGGCCACCGGCGATCCGCTTCCCTTGCCGAATCCCGCCGTGTACCAGGACGAAGGCGCGCCGCCACAAACGCGCACGCTGGAAGTCGTCATTCCGCCGGAAGGCGAAACCGAAGTGAAGGTCGTGCTGCAAAGCGGCAAGGCCATCGTGTTCAGCTGGCAGACGGACCGCGGCGACGTCTACGTCGACTATCACGGCCACGATCCGATGATGAGCAACGAATACTGGGTGCGCTACAAGGAACAGCAGGAAGGCACCGGCAACAGCGGCTCGCTGGTGGCGCCCTTTACCGGGGAACACGGCTGGTTCTGGCTCAACTACAACGACTATCCCGTCACGATCACGCTGACAGTGACTGGGTATTTCGACGACATCATCGACTACGGCATCTTCTGATACCGAGCGGAGCGCTGTATGTTGCCTACGCCGATGAAGCCGCTGCGCCTGGGTGAGCTCGAGCTCGGCGTTCTCGAATTCCTGTGGGCCAATGGCGCGGCGAATGCAAAGATGGTGCATGCCGATATGCGCGACACGCGCCAGAACGGTCTCAATACAATCCAGTCCACGCTCGAGCGCCTGTACAGGAAGGGCATACTGGAACGCACGAAGGTCGCTCATTCGTTCCTCTACAGCTGCCGTTGCAGCCGTACCGAAATCCTTACACAAAAAATCAGCGACCTTGCGCAGGAACTGTCGCAGGGCGAAACGCAGGCTTTGCTCGCCGCATTCGTGGAATTCACCGCCCGGCTCGATGCATCCAGCATCATGCAACTCGAAGCGCTGGTCGCCGCCCGCAAGCAAGTCATTCAACGGGACACTCTATGAACCTCAGGCGTCATTGCATTGCGGGCCTCGCCGCGGCCCTGTTGTCGGCCTGCCTCTTTGCGCAGCCCCTCGGCAGCTCGCTCGCGCTGCGTGACGCGATCGGCAAGACGCTCGCGTCCAATCCCCATCTCGTCGCCGAGGGTTACCAGATCCGTGCGCAGCAGGGCCGCGTGTTGCAGGCCGGCGTGAAGCCGGCGCCCGAACTCGTGGTCATGGTCGAAAACATTCTTGGCACGGGCGAGAACCAGTTGCTCGAGGGGGCGCAAACCACGCTGAGCATCGCGTGGATACTGGATCATGGCCTCAGCGACAGGCGCGTGGCTGCCGAAAATGCAACGCTGGACCTGATGCGCGCCGACGTCGAAGTCGCCCGGCTCGATGCCGCCGCGGAAACGGCGCGGCTCTACCTCAACGCGCTTGCCTTGCAGACACGCATGGTCAACGCGCTCGAAGCGATTGCGCAGGGCGAGGCAACCGCTGTTGCCGTAAGCGCACGCGTCGAGGCCGGCGCCGTGCCGGCGGCCGAGCTGGCGCGGGCGCGCGCGGAACTGGCGCGGCGCGAGCTGCTGCGCGACGACATCGAGCACGAAACCCTCAGTGGTTATCACCTGCTGGCCGAGCGCTGGGGCCTGAGCGCGCCGGACTTCACTAGCGTCGCTGGCGATGTGCTCGCGCTGCCCGCCTTGCAGGATTTCGAAACCCTGCGCACGCGCATCGAGCAAAGCCCCGACATCGTGCGCTTCCTGCCGCAGCAACGCATGTACGAAGCGCAGTTGCGGCTCGCCGAGGCCGGCCGCCGGGCGAACTGGCGCGTATCGGCCGGAGTCCGGCAAATGGAAACGACGGGCGACCAGGCTTTCGTCGTTGACATGAACGTGCCGCTGGTCCGGAGCAATAGCGTCCAGGGCCGTCTCGAGGAAGCCCGCGCCAACCTCGCGCGCACCGAGGCTGAAGCCGCCGCCGAACGCATCCACGTACAGACCGCGCTTTATGTGATCTACCAGGAACTGCGTCACTATCTCGAAGTCGCGAACGCGCTGCGCGACACCATCGTTCCGCTGCACGAAACCGCGCTCGCGGAAACGCAGGGCGCATACGAGCAGGGCCGCTACAGCTATCAGGAATTATCCACGGTGCAGTCGGAGTTGCTGGCTGCGCGCAATGATCTGGTCGATGCCGCCGTCGAGGCGCAGCGGCGCCTGATCGAAATCGAGCGCTTCACCGGACTGAGTATCGAGGCTAGTGCGCCATGATGATGAACTTTACGCGTTGCTTTTCGCTGGTGCTGATGGCGCTGGCACTGACCGGCTGTGCGCCGGAGGCCAGCGACAGCGCCGCGCCCGCGGCGGATAGCGCCGAGGCCGCGCCTGCCGACTATCCCCGCGGCCCCAACAACGGGCGCTTGCTCAGCGATGGCGACTTCGCCATCGAGATCGCGATCTTCGAGACCGGCGTGCCGCCGGAGTTTCATGCCTGGGCTACTCAGGCGGGCGCCGCAGTGGCGCCGGATGCGGTCGAGCTCAGCGTCACGCTGAGCCGCCTCGGCAATGTTACCAATGTCATCGCGTTCATGCCTGAAGGCGAGTTCCTGCGCGGCACCAGCGTCGTGTATGAACCGCATTCGTTCTCGGTACTCGTGCAGGCGACATACGCCGGCGCGAGCCATCGCTGGACCTACGACAGCTTTGAAGGCCGCACCACGATTACGCCGCAACTGAGCGCGGCGCTCGGCATCGAGACCGCGATTGCCGGGCCCGCGATGTTGAAACAGGAAGTCGAGGCGCTGGGCCGCATCGTGCCCAACCCCGACTATATGCGCAGCATCTACGCGCGCTTCGACGGCCCCGTGCGCGCCGTCAACGTATCGCTCGGCGATCGCGTCGAGGCCGGCGCCGCGCTGATGGTCGTGGAAAGCAACGAGAGCCTCAAACCCTACACGATCGAAGCGCCGATCGCCGGCATCGTCACGCAGCGCAACGTGAATCCCGGCGAACAGACCGATGGCCGCCTGCTGCTCGAAATCATGGACCCCGCGCGCGTGTGGGCCGAACTGTCGATCTTTCCCGCCGATCGCGCCGCCGTGCAGCCGGGTGCCGCGGTCTCCATCACGCCGGTCAACGGGACCGAGCCGGTAGCGGGGACCATTGCCGCTTTCGCTCCGGTCGTCGGCGCAGGGCAGGCGCAGATCGCGCGCGTCGCGCTCGACAACAGCGATGGGCGGCTGGCGCCGGGCACCTTCGTCAACGCGCGCATCGACCGCGGCGAAATCGCCGTGCCGCTGGCCGTGCGGCGCGAAGGCCTGCAACCGTTCCGCGACTTTACCGTGGTGTTCGCCAAGGTCGGCAACGAATACGAAGTGCGCATGCTGGAACTGGGGCGGCAGGATGCCGACCTCGTTGAAGTCACGGGCGGACTCTTGCCCGGCACTGAATACGTCACCATCAATAGCTACATACTCAAGGCCGATGTCGAGAAGTCCGGCGCATCGCACGACCACTGACCATGCTTGATCGACTGATACAGTTTTCGTTGCACCAACGCGGCCTCGTGCTGTTGCTGGTGCTGCTCGTGGCGGCACTCGGCGTGTGGAATTTCACGCGCCTGCCGATCGACGCGGTGCCGGACATCACCAACGTGCAGGTCAGCGTCAACACCGCGGCGCCGGGCTTCACGCCGCTGGAAGCCGAACAGCGCGTGACCTTTCCGCTCGAGACGGCGCTGGCCGGCATGCCACGCCTGGCCTACACGCGCTCGGTGTCGCGTTACGGCCTGTCGCAGGTCACGGCGATCTTCGAGGATGGCACCGACATCTACTTTGCGCGCCAGCAGGTCAGCGAGCGCATCAATGCCGCGCGCAGCGCCTTGCCGCAGGATCTCGACCCAACGCTCGGCCCGATCGCGTCGGGACTCGGCGAGATCTTCATGTTCACCGTGGATGCCGAGCCGGGCGCGACGAATGCCGATGGCACGCCGGTCACGCCGACGGACCTGCGCACCGTGCACGACTGGGTGATCCGTCCGCAGTTGCTGCGCGTGCCCGGTGTCGTCGAGGTCAATCCCATCGGCGGCTACAAGAAGGAAATTCTCGTTGCTTTCGATCCCGTGCGTCTGCTCGCTCATGGCCTGACGCATGAGGACCTCAGCGCCGCGCTGCAACGCAGCAACGAAAATCGCGGCGCGGGCTTCATCGAGCGCAGCGGCGCGCAGTGGTTGCTGCGAGTGCCCGGCCAGGCCACGTCGTTGCAGGATCTCGAGGACATCGTGATCCGTGCCGTCGACGGCATTCCGGTGCGCGTCAAGGACGTGGCTACGGTTGGCCCGGGCGAAGAACTACGTGTCGGCGCCGCTACGCAGAACGGACGCGAAGTGGTGCTGAGCACCGTGTTCATGCTGATCGGCGAGAATCCGCGCCGGGTCGCCAACGCGGTTGCGCAGGCGCTTGCCGACGTGCAGGCCAGCCTGCCGCCAGGCATCACTGCCACCGCCGTTTACGATCGCACGACGCTCGTCGACAACACGCTCGCCACGGTCGAGAAAAACCTGCTCGAAGGCGCACTGCTGGTCGTCGTGGTGCTGTTCGCGCTGCTGGGCAACCTGCGCGCCGCGATCCTGACCGCGATGGTGATCCCGATCGCGATGTTGATGACAGTGTCCGGCATGGTGCAGACACGGGTCAGCGCCAACCTGATGAGTCTTGGCGCGCTCGATTTCGGCCTGATCATCGACGGCACCGTCATCATCATGGAGAACTGCCTGCGCAGGCTGAGCCAGGCCGACGCCGGAGCCAGCCTCGAGCAGCGCCTCGCCGTGGTGGCTGCCGCCACGCGTGAAGTCGTGCGACCGGCGCTGTTCGGCGTGTTCATCATCACCGCGGTGTATATCCCGGTGCTGACGCTCACCGGCGTCGAAGGCAAGATGTTCTATCCGATGGCCGTGACCGTGATCATCGCGCTGCTCAGCGGCATGCTGCTGTCGGTAACCTTTGCGCCGGCCTGCATCGCGTTCTTCTTCCGCGGCCCTGTCGTGGAACGCCACAACCTGATCATGGAACTGATGAAGCGCCTGTACCAGCCACTGCTGGCCTTCGCGCTGCGGCTGCGCTGGGCGGTATTGATCGCGGCGCTCGCGCTCGTGGCGCTCTGCGTCAGCCTGTTTGCGCGCCTCGGTTCCGAGTTCATTCCAAACCTGGACGAAGGCGACATCGCCATGCACGCCTTGCGCATTCCGGGCACCTCGCTGCAACAGGCGATCGACCTGCAACTGCATCTGGAAACGACGATCCATGACATGCCGGAAGTCGAGCGTGTCTTCTCCAAGATCGGCTCGGCCGAAGTCGCCACCGATCCGATGCCGCCAAGCGTTGCCGATACCTTCCTCATCATGAAGCCGAGGGCGCAGTGGCCAGACCCGGCCAAGCCGCGGGCGCAACTGGTGGCGGAGCTCGAGCAACGCGTCGCGCCGGTACCGGGCAATCGTTATGAATTCCTGCAGCCGATCCAGATGCGCTTCAACGAATTGCTCGCCGGCGTGCGCACGGAACTTGCGGTCAAGGTGTTCGGCGACGATTTCGATCAGCTCGTGGCAATCGGCGCCGAGCTCGAAGCCGCGATTGCCGGCGTGCCGGGCGCGGCCGACGTCGCGGTCGAGCAGGCGACAGGCCTGCCGGTGCTGACGATCGTGCCGAAGCGCGCAGCACTGGCGCGTTTTGGCATCGGCATGCAGGAGCTGCAGGACACGGTCGGCGCGGCGCTCGCCGGTGAAGTGGCGGGGCAGTTCTATGAGGGCGATCGCCGTTCCGACATCGTCGTGCGGCTCCCCGAAACACTGCGCAGCAATCCGGACAGCTTCGGCGACTTGCCGCTGGCCTTGCCGGGTGGCGGCTACGTGCCGCTCGGTGAAGTCGCCGACTTCGTCATGGAAAGCGGCTACAACCAGATCTATCGCGAGAACGGCAAGCGCCGCATCGTCGTCACGGCAAACGTGCGCGGCCGCGATCTTGGGTCCTTCGTGGCTGATGTGCAGCAGGCGGTCGCCGCCGCCGTCGAGGTGCCGGCCGGCTACTGGGTTGAATATGGCGGCACCTACCAGCAGCTGCAGTCCGCGTCCGAACGCCTGGCGATCGTCGTGCCGGTGACCCTGCTGCTGATCGTGATACTGCTCGTGCTGTCGCTGCGTTCGGTCGCCGACGCGCTGATCATATTTACCGGCGTGCCGCTGGCATTGACCGGTGGCGTGCTCGCGCTGTGGCTGCGCGACATCCCGTTTTCGATTTCCGCGGGCGTGGGCTTCATCGCGCTGTCGGGCATCGCCGTACTCAACGGGCTGGTCATGGTCTCGTTCATTCGCGACCTGCTTGCACGCGGGGCGAGTCTCGATGCCGCGATCACGGAAGGAGCGCTGACACGGCTGCGGCCCGTGCTGATGACTGCACTCGTGGCCTCGCTCGGCTTCGTGCCGATGGCGCTCAATAGCGGCATCGGCTCCGAGGTGCAGCGTCCGCTGGCCACGGTCGTCATTGGCGGGATCCTGTCATCGACGCTGCTGACGCTGGTGGTACTGCCGGCGCTGTATCGCCTCGTGCATGGCGCATTTCCGGCGTACCGCAGGCGCCAGCCCGCGCAGAGTTGACCTGGCGCAAGCGCCTGGGGCAAAAACCGGCTAATGTGCCGATAACCCCAGCTCATCAATAAAAGCATACATCCATGGCCAAACTGACTTTCCTCGGCGCCGCGCAGCAAGTGACCGGTTCCTGCTATCTGCTCGAAACCCCGACACTCGGGCGTGTCTTGCTCGACGCTGGCCTGCGCCAGGGCGGCGACCTCGGCGACGTCGACATCGGCGAACCGCTGGCCTTTGCGCCGGAATCGATCGATGCCGTAATCCTGTCGCACGCGCATCTGGATCACAGCGGCCTGCTGCCGACTCTCGTGCACCAGGGCTTCCAGGGCCCGATCTACTGCACCAAAGCCACGGCGCGCCTGCTCGACATCATGCTGAACGATGCGGCCGGCCTCTACGAGCGCGATTTCGAATACGAAAACCTGCGGCGCCTGCGCCGCGGTGCAAAACCGCTGAAGCCGGCCTACACGAAACGCGATGTGCACAAGGTGCTGGGCATGTGCGAGCCGATACGCTACGGCGAGTGCCTGCCACTCGGGGATGGCGCGAGCCTGTGCTTCCACGATGCTGGCCACATCCTTGGCTCGGCGATCGTCGAGGTCAAGTTCCAGGAAGGCGGACACACCCGCACGCTGGTGTTCTCCGGCGATCTTGGCAAGCGCGATTCGGTGTTGATGCAGCCGCCCGCCACGCTCGAGCAGGCCGATCTCGTGCTGATGGAAGGCACCTACGGCAATCGCAATCATCGCCCCGAGCGGGAGACCGTCGAGCAGTTCGAAGCGGTGCTGCATGAAACCTGGGAGAAGAAGGGCAACGTGCTGATCCCGGCATTCGCGATCGGCCGCACGCAGGAAATCCTGTTCCACCTGGGACGCCTGCACAACGCAGGCAAGCTCGATAACTGGCAGGTCTTTCTCGATAGTCCCATGGCGATCGACGTGACCGGTATCTACGAAAGCTGCGCGGATCTGCTCGACCCCGAGGATGGCCAGCGCCTGAAGGCAAGTTACGGCGCATCGCTCAAGCATTTCCTGCCAAGCCTGCGTTATGCGGCGACGCCCGACGAGTCGCGCGCAATCAACCGCGTGGACCATGGCGTGATCATCATCGCCGGCAGCGGCATGTGCACCGGCGGGCGCATTCGGCATCACTTCAAGCAACGCATCTGGAATTCGCGCAACACGATCGTGTTCGCCGGTTTCCAGGCGCGCGGCACGCTTGGCCGGCGCATCGTCGACGGCGCCGAACGCATTCACATGTTCGGCGATGAATTCGTCGTACGTGCGCGCGTCGAAACCCTCGGCGGTTTTTCTGCGCACGCCGGGCAAAGCGAACTCATCGACTGGATCGCGCAGTTCAAGAACCAGCCGCGCGTGATGCTGGTGCACGGCGAACCGACGGCGCTCGAAACACTGGCGCAGCGCCTGTGGGAAGACAGGCGCATCCATACCGAGATTCCGCATCCGGGGCAGGAAATCAATTTCTGAGTGGCGGGGCGGATTGACCCAGATCAGAACCGCAAGCCGGGAGCTCGCTGATAATCCATCCCTGATTCGAGCGTGGGGGAAATCATGAAGCTCTTGCTGGCAAGTCTTGTTCTTGGCGCTGCACTCGGCGCCTGTTCCAGTCCCTACAACCCGCTGGACGATTACGAGCAGTTGCACCCGGCCACGACGCTCGACAGTCCCCCGGCGACCGCCACCACGCAATTCGCGACCGAAGACATTGCGCGCGGCAAGTACCTCGTCAGCCTGCTCGGCTGCGGCTCCTGCCATACCAATGGCGCCCTCATCGGCGCGCCGGTTCCCGGCCATTTGCTGGCCGGTTCGGACACCGGCATCGCCTGGTCCAATCCGCTGGCCGAGCGCAATCCCGGCGTCGTCTATCCCGCAAACCTTACACCCGATGTCGCCACCGGCATCGGCAGCTGGAGTGTCGACCAGGTCGTGCGCATGATCCAGACCGGCGTCGACAACCACAGCGGCCAGAGCTTGCCGGTCATGCCGTGGCCAGCCTACGCGAACATCACGCGGGAGGACGCCACCGCCATCGCGCAATACCTGCTGAGCCTGCCGGCCGTTGAGCATCGCGTTCCCGTCAACGTGCGGCCCGGACAGCGCGCCAGTTCACCCTTCGTGCACTTCGGCGTCTACCGGAGTCGCCAGTAGCCGCGTAACGAACACAGCGCACGCCGGTCAAGGGAACCGGATTTTTGAAACGCGAGTACGCGAGGGAGGAGAGATGTTCGACGTAATCCGTGTGGCCGACGACAGGCTGAACCTGACGATCGGCGGCAAGCTCGATTCGGATGAGGCCGCGCAATTGATTGCCGCGCTGTTCCGGCACTCCACCGGCATCCGGCAAGGACGCATGCTGATCGACATCGATGGCTTCGACCTGCCGACCTTTGGCGGCCTGAAGGTCGAGCTCGCGCGGCTGCCCGACCTCTGGCACCTGTCGCGGCAGTTCGCGCACGCGGCGCTGCTGGCGGACGAAACCTGGTTGCGCGGGCTCGGCAATGTCGAAAGCAAATTGATGCCCGGACTCGTCATCAAGTCCTTTCGCAAGGACCAGCGCTATCACGCCGAAACCTGGCTGCAGTCGGTCATGCACGATGCCGAGCGTCTCATTCCCCGCAACGACACCTGATGTAGCGCACCAGGGCATCCGCGTCATGCGCGACATCTACTTTCCGGAGCATCCGCGTTAACTCCGCGCTGGTCAGCAAAAAGCTGGATTGAGTCTCCACTCGCGCGCCCGGGCCTGCAGCGCGCCTGTAGCTCAACGCCGCGCGACACTGTCGAGCAATATCTCGCCCGAGCTGCATCCACTGATGCCGGCGGCATTGGCCTCGTCGGTGTCGATATGCATTTCCGTGTGGTAGGTATCGCTGACGCGCACCCGCGTGTTGGACAGCACCGCGGCGCGCGCGCCGGCGTCGAGCTTCACGTCGACATGGTCGCCGTTGTGCAGGCCCCAGCGTTGCGCATCGTCGCTGTTGAGATGGATGTGGCGCGCCGCGACGATCAGTCCATCGGTGACCAGCGTGCCGGCGGGGCCGCGCAGGCGGATCTGCGGCGTGTCCGCAAGGCTGCCGGAGTCGCGCAGCGGTGCGTCGATGCCGAGCGTGAACGTATCCGTATGTGAAATCTCGATCTGGGTTGCGGCACGCGGCGGCCCCAGCACGCGCACGTCCGTGAAGGCGCCGCGCGGACCGATCAGCTCCATGGTTTCGCGTGCCGCCCAGCCTTCCGGCTGGCTCAGAGCGCGTTCGAGCGTCAACTGGTGGCCTGGCCCGAACAGCGCCTCGACCGCAGCCTGCGACAGGTGCACGTGGCGCGCTGACATGGCAACCGGAATGCGCACGCTATGCGGCTGCGCCGCGGGACGCGCGAGCAAGTCGTCGACTTCGCTGGCAATCATGTGCTGCTCGTTGGTGCGCGTCACCAGCACGCGCACCCGCGAATCGACGGCCTGGACCTGCGCCACAGCAAAGTTGTCGAGCGCCGGTGCATGATTGCGATCCGCATCGAGATAGAGGCCGAGAAATTCCAGGCGTTCACAGATGCGGCTGCGCATCGCGGCCGAGTTTTCGCCGATGCCGCCGGTGAAGGCAATGGCATCGAGCCCGCCCATCGCCGCGGCGTAGGCGCCGATGTACTTGCGCACGCGGTATGCATACGCATGCAGCGCGAGCTGGGCATGGGTATCGCCGTTGCTCGCATGCTGCTCGATGACGCGCAGGTCGGCGCTGCCGGCGAGCGCCGCCAGTCCGCTGGCCTCGTTGAGCTGTCGTTCCACGGTGGCGACGTCGAGCCCGCACGCGCGCGCCAGAAAGGAGAAGATGCCCGGATCGACGTCGCCGGCGCGAGTGCCCATGATGAGACCTTCCATCGGCGTCATGCCCATCGAGGTATCGAGCGAACGGCCGTGACTGATCGCGCAGGCGCTGGCGCCGTTGCCCAGATGGCAGCTGATGATGCGCAGTTCCGCCAGCGGGCGCTGCAGCACCTCGGCGCTGCGCAGCGCCACGTAGTGATGCGAGGTGCCATGGAAGCCATAGCGCCGCAGGCCGCGTTCGCGCCAGGAGCGCGGCACGGCGTAGGTGCAGGCATAGTCGGGCATGCTCTGGTGAAAGGCGGTGTCGAACACGGCGACCTGCGGCAGTGCCGGCCAGGCCGCGCTGGCGCTGCGTATGCCGAGCAATGCGAGCGGGTTATGCAGCGGCGCGAGCGCAGCGCAGTCATCGATGGTGCGCAGGACCTCGGCGTCGATCAGCGTCGCGGACCGGAAGCGCTCGCCCCCGTGCACCACGCGGTGGCCGATGGCCGCGAACTCCGCGTAGCCGAACTCGGCCAGCAGCGCCGGCACGCGGGAGAGCGCCGCCTGCAGACTCACGGCGGCCTCGGCGCGGCTCAACTCGAGACCGGCTTCGCCGCCGGCGCGATAGTGCAGCGTGCAGCCCTCGGCATTGAAAGCGGCAAACTCGCCCTTGAATAGCCGACTGTCACGCCGCTGCGGGTCGAACACGCCGAATTTCAGGCTGGAACTGCCAATATTGAAGACGAGAATTCTCATGG
>JBEGWB010000134.1:0-5631 GCA_041178065.1 Pseudomonadota bacterium
CGGGCAATTGATGGGCATGCAAAGTTCACATCAGGAAATTTTTAAGTACGATCCAGTCACTGTTCGCGAGCAGTGTCATGAAACTTCACTTAATGAGGAACTAACCATGCAAAATATCCCAACGCTTTTTGTTGGAGCTGCGCTTGTCCTTGCAGCGCAAGCTGCCAGTGCCGGGCCGGTGGCCGATCGCGTCAGCGGCAGTCCCAAGGCTAACTTCAGCACCAATGAGCTGACGATCCCCTGCGTGCGCGTCGAAAGCTTCAGTAGCGCGACCGAAGGCAAGTTTTACGACATCGTGCTGAAGCGGCGTGGCAATTCGATGAACTATGAGCTCATCGCCGCCGATGCCGAGGATCCTGTACAGTGCCAGCGCATCGCCGACTTCTCCGAGTTCGAGGAAGATACCGACGAACCAGCGCTACTCGCGCAATGCGCCGTAACAGCGACGCGCTCGATAGTCGCCGTGCAAAGCAAGGAACTCGAAGACGGTAGCTACTACGCAGTGGCGACCTCGGGCGACCAGGGCGTCGAAAGCGACGTGGCCGATGCCTCCGACGGCATGGTGAGTTTCGATTTCGACAGTGAGGCCACCGCCATTGCCGACGGTGCCGAAGCGGTCGATGCCGACTTCATCGTCGACAACGAAGTGAGCGTCGAGCTCTTTGCCGAAGACGACGATGAACCCATGTTGACGGTGACGGCGACCTGCCTGGGCTAAGTCTGCCGTCAACACCCCGATGCAGGTGCATCCTGCGCCTGCGGTGATCGGAGACATGTGTCATGCTGCGGTGCGCCTTCGAGCGCATCGCAGCATCCATCAACATCGGGAAACATATGATCAAGGGAATTGTGAACGGCGCAGTGCTGGGTATCGGCCTGGCGACACTCGCCGGGCGAAGGCAGCCAGCTTACCGGTAATGTTCCGCTACCGCCCGGCATTCCTGATGGGACGCCTTGCGCATTTCAGCGGTTATATTCATCTCTCGGATGCAGGTCGGTATTGATGTCCAGGGGTGGCACTGACTCCGCTTGCAGGCGCAAATCCGTGTCCGCAAGCAGTGGCGCAAGCAAGGCCAGCAGATCGATGCCAGCGCGGGCGTAGTGTGCCTGGCTGAAGGGATGTTCCGCTCGCTCCCGCAGTTGCGCCGCGTCGTAGGCAATCGGCTCGGCGCTGCCGAGCAGGATAGCGCCCACCTGGATGACATGCGGAAATGCACGCACAAAGGTTGCGCGCACGCGCTCCGTTGGTGACCAGGTTACGGCGAGACCACCGGGATTCAGCCGGCTCCTGATCAGCATGAAGTACTCGTAGGAATACAGGTTGCCCGCGTACGCGCTGTTCGGACGCAGTGCATCCGCCTGGATCACGTCGTAGCGTTCGGAACTCCTTCCCAGGTAACTGCGGCCATCGGTGAATACGAAGTTGTAGCGCGTATCGCTCAGCAAGCCTTCGAGCCCGCCGTAAGGAATGCGTGCCTGCAGCAATTGCAGCGTTTGCAGCTGTGGCTTCACGATCTCGATGCTGGTTATCGCGCGCGTTTCCGGCCGGCCACCCAGGCTGTACGCGGTGTCGCCTGAACCGAGGCCAATGACCGCCACCGAGCGCGGGGCGGGATGCAGCATCACCGGAATGATGCCGAGCTGCGAATGGATGCTGTCGAGCGCAGGGAACGGAATCCAGCTCTGGCCGAGTCCATTCACGTAGACCAGCGTCGTCCAGCTGGATTCGGAATCGTAGCTCCTGACTACCGAAACCCCGGTGCCGTCTTCCGCCGCTATGACCTGCTCCACCGGCGCGCCGTGCAGCGCCGCCCAGAAGTGCGGCCCCGACGGAATCCGCGCCAACATCACGACCGCGACAATCACGGCAGCGCTGGAAAAGGCGATTCGCGGCATGCGCGTGCGGAATACGCGCGGCAACAACGGCACCAGGAAGATACTCCCGAGCACGATCAGCATCCGCGCGGTTTGCGCGGTGCCAATGAGGTGCAACAGCACGGTGCCGGTGATGATCGAGCCAAGCGTTGCGCCGGCAATGTTGGCAGCCTGCAGCGAGCCCACCCTCCGCCCGAGCCGTGCGCGATCATCCTGCACGGCACGTTGCAGGAACGCGAAGCTCGCGCCCATCAGCAGGGTCGGCGGCACGATCAACAGGCACGGCAACACCATATATAGCCACAGGAACTCCGGCCTGCTGCCGAGCGTCGCCAGTAGTTGCCCCGGTGCATAGTGCCAGGCGTTCAGCGCGTACTGCACAGGCGAAACGTCGATCGGTTCGAAACCTGCGAGGTAGTCGCGCAGCCATGCCGCCGCGCTCCAGTGTTCCAGCGCATGTAATACCAGCACCAGCGACAGGCCGGCATAAAGCGTGACACCCAGTTGCAGCCCAAGGTAGGTGCGTCCGGGCTGCGTACCGACGTGAACCACCCGCGCGCCGGCAAATATGCCTACCGCCAGGCTGCCAAGATAGATCGCGAGCAAGTGCGCAAACGTGAACGAATTGGACTTGAGGATCACGCCCAGCAGCCGGAACCACAGTATCTCCCACGACAGCGCGAGGAAACCGGCCAGCGCGTACAGCCACATCCACGACGAAAAGGGCAACATCCGCTCCGGCGCAAGGCCGCTGTCAGTGTCGGCGGTGTGTGCTTTCCCCGTCAGCTGCCCCTGCAGCCGCCAGGTCGCGAGTCCGGCAAGCAGCGCCAGCGCGGCAACGACGAAGTTGAGCCGCGCACCGATGCGCAGTATCGCCGGAAAATCCAGCGCTCCCATCCAGAACCACACCACGGCGAAGGCGCCGGCCGCGCCGCCCAGCGTATTCATCGCATACAGCGAACCGATGCGACGGCCCGCTAGCGCGAGTGACGGCGTCAGCGCCTTCGACACGAGCGGAAAGGACATGCCCATGCATGCCGTGGGAAGCAGCAGGCTGCAGAACAGCACGAGCGCGAGTATCGCCGGCGATTCGGCCAGTGCCGCATGCCGCACATACAGCACGTCGTAGTACAGCCAGCTGCTGACGAGCGCGAAGGCGCCGATCGCCAGTTCAAGTATTGCGAAAAAGCCGATCTGCCAGCGCCACGAGAGCATGTCCGCGAGGCGGCCCCCGATCAGGCTGCCCGCACCGAGGCCCGCCATGAAGGCGGCCACGATCGTCGTCGTGGCGTACAGGTCCGATCCGCTGAAAATGGCCAGCAGGCGATGCCATACCACCTGGTACAGCAGCGCCGAGAAACCTGACAGGAAATAAATCGCGAGGAAGTTGACGATGAACAGCAGCCGCGCGAAAGCGGGTGCGAGTCGCTGCCAGCCGGCTGCGAGCGTCCCTTGACCGGGAGGGTTGTGTTGAGGCGCCAAGCGATGACTCCGTGACAGCCTGCGCCGGAACGGACAGCCAGGCCCGCCCGCGATGGTATCCGGCAAGTTGCGCCAGCAACAAGCACCTGGCGCCACCACAGTCTCGCGCTCAATCATGCCATGTGAGTACAATCAAACAACACTGACCCCCGGGGATAAAAAGATGAACATCAAACAAGTCACTACCGGCACGCTCATCAATGGCCTCAACAGCGCCCTGCTGTTGTCCGCCACGCTGCTACTGGCTTCCTGCTCGCAGCCGCAAAGCGCTGCAACGGAACCCGCTTCCGACGCAGAGGATCGCCTCGCGATCCTCGAGATGCAGAATCGCTATATCGTCGCGATGGACTATTTCGATGCCGATGGCTATGCCGCAGTGTTTACCGAGGATGGAATCCTCGACTGGGCGCGCGGCGAAGTGGTGGGCCGGCCGGCGATTCGCGAGTTCATGGCCACGGGCACCTACGACCTGCGCAAGTTGAATTTCCAGCCGGCGCAGACCGAGGATGGCCGGGAATGGCCGCCGGCGGTGCGGCACCTGGTGACGAACCAGGTCATCGAGCTCAATGGCGACAGCGCGCGTGTCGTGTCGTACTGGATGAACTATTCGAATGCCGCGGACCGCCGCCAGATCCAGTGGCTGAGTTACGGCAGCTGGGATGATGAACTCGTGAAAGTGAATGGCGAGTGGCTGTTCAAGCGCCACAAGATCTACAACGAGAACAATCCCAACCGTTTCACCGCGGGGCAGCCCAGCCCGCTGGCGCCGTAAGCGCGGCATCCGGTCCCGCGTTCAGCGCGCGTCATGGTGTCCATGCGCTACTTCCGTATCCATGCGCTACTTATCCTGCAGCACGCGACGCGCTGGTCGCCGTGCCTGCGTTCCTGTATGTCGATAATCCCGAAGCTCAAGGAGATGCCAATGGCGTCCAGACTCGTGTTCGCCCCTGTATTGATGCTGGTGCTGGCTTCCGCTGCCAGGGCACAACCGGCGGACTCTGTTGCGCAGGCCGGCGCGCTTGTCGTCGAACCGGCAACGACCACCGCGGTTGGCCTCGAATGGCGCATCGATGGCGACGCGAATCGTAACGCCTCGGTTGCGCTGGCCTGGCAGCGGGTTGGCGACAGCGCCTGGCACGAGGGCGCGCCGCTGTTCCGCATGCAGGGCGAGTCCGTGCAGCAGGGCGCTTCGTTTCATTACATTGCGCCCAACATGTTTGCCGGCAGCGTGTTCGATCTCGAGCCCGATACGGAATACACCTTACGCGTGCAGCTCTCCGATCCGGATGCGCCCGCCGGGACTGCCGCTGTCGAGCGGACTGTCAGCGCCCGCACGCGCGCCGTTCCGCAACCGGCGACCGACGGCGCGGTGTACCACGTGTATCCGCGCGACTATGCCGGCACCAGGCTCGAACCGAACTTCAACAGCCTGATGGCCGCGTACAACAACGGCGCGAATAGCGCGGACTGGGTCAATTCGTTCCAGCCGCGCGTGCAGCCCGGCGACGTGATCATGATCCACGCCGGCACCTACCGCGAAGATCGCACGCGTTATGCCGGCCCCAATTCCACGCTGTTCGACGGCACCTTCTACCTGACGGCCGACGGTACCGCGGAACGGCCGATCGTCATCAAGGGCGCCGGCGACGGCGAGGTGATCTTCGATGGCGCCGACAACGCCGTGCTCTTCGACCTGACCGCGGCCGACTACAACTATGTCGAAGGCATCACGGTGCGCAACACCGAAGTAGCCTTCCTGCTCGGGCGCAAACGCATCCTCGGCGCCGTGGGCTTTACGCTGAAAAATTCGCGGCTGGAAAATGTCGGCCGCGGCGTCTACAGCGACTGGGGCGGCGCGCGCGACTTCTATATCGCCGACAACGTGTTCGTCGGCCGCAACGATCCGAACCGGCTGATGGGCTGGATCGGCCGCACCTGGCAGGCGCTCGAGGGCTTTCCGCAGCCGCTGCTGTCGGAGTTCGCGGTGAAGTTCTACGGCTCTGGCCATGTGATCGCGCACAACAGGGTCGACAACTTCCACGACGGCATCGATCACGCAACCTATGGGGATCCCGACGGCTGGCCGGACCAGCCGGTCATGGCCGTGTCGAGCGACATCATCGGCAACGACATCAACAACGTCGACGACAACTGCATCGAAGCCGATGGCGCCGCGCACAACTTCCGCATCATCGGCAACCGCTGCTTCAACATGGCGCATCGCGCGCTGTCGACGCAGCCGGCGCTCGGTGGCCCGATCTATTTCATTCGCAA
>JBEGWB010000135.1:0-12182 GCA_041178065.1 Pseudomonadota bacterium
GGAAAAGCAGCAGGCCCTGAGCATCTGCCTGCTCGAGAAGGGCTCGGAAATCGGCGCCCATATCGTCTCCGGCGCGGTGTTCGAAACGCGCGCGCTCGACGAGCTGTTTCCCGACTGGCGCACCAGCGATGCGCCAGTCACGACGCGCGTCACGCGCGATGAAGTGCACTACCTGCGCTCCGCCACCGCCGCCACGCTCGTGCCGCGCATGCTGATCCCCGCGGCACTGCACAACGACGACAACTACGTCATCAGCCTCGCCAACCTGTGCCGCTGGCTTGGCCGGCAGGCCGAAGCGCTCGGCGTCGAAATCCTCAGTGGTTTCGCGGCGGCGACCTTACAGCAGGACGCCGAGGGCCGCATTACCGGCGTTATCACCGGCGACCAGGGCATCAACAGGCATGGCGAGCCCGGGCCCAACTACACGCCCGGCTACGCGCTCAATGCACGCTATACAGTGCTTGCCGAAGGCTGCCGCGGGCATCTCGGCAAGGACATCATCAAACGCTTTGCGCTCGACACCAATGCAACGCCACAGCACTACGCGCTCGGCATCAAGGAAATCTGGGAAATCGCCGCGGACAAGCATCGGGCCGGCGCCGTGTTGCACACGCTCGGCTGGCCGCTCGGCCATGGGCACACCAGCGGTGGAGGCTTCCTGTACCACATGGAGGGCAACCAGGTTTCGGTCGGTCTCATCACCGACCTCAACTACGACAATCCCTGGCTGAATCCCTTCGAGGAATTCCAGCGCATGAAGCATCACCCGGTATACGCCAACCTGCTGCGCGGCGGCAAACGCCTTGCCTACGGCGCGCGCGCGCTCGTCAAGGGTGGCTTGCAGGCCTTGCCTAAGCTCGCGTTTCCCGGTGGCCTGCTCGTCGGCGACGACGCCGGTTTCCTCAACTTCCTGAAGATCAAGGGCACGCACACGGCGCTGAAGTCCGGCATGCTTGCCGCCGAAACCCTGATCGAAGCCTTCCAGCAAGACAACCCGCCGGCGCTGCTCGACGACTACCAGCGCAAGTTCGACGCGTCATGGCTGCACGCTGAACTGCACCAGGTGCGCAACTGCGGCCCGGCGGTGCACAGGTTCGGCACTGTGTTGGGAGCGGCGTATTGCTGGTTCGACCAGTTGTTTGGCGGCAAGCTGCCGCTGACCCTGCGCGACGCGACGCCGGATCACGCCACGCTGAAGCCCGCCGAGAAAGCGCCGCGTATCGCTTACCCGAAACCCGACAACGTGCTCAGCTTCGATCGCCTCAGCTCGGTGTTCCTGTCGAACACGTTCCACGAAGAAGACCAGCCCTCGCATCTCGTGCTCGACGATCCTGCCACGCCGGTGCAGTTCAATCTGCCGCAATACGACGAACCGGCGCAGCGTTATTGCCCGGCCGGCGTGTACGAAATCGTGCGCGACGAGAACGGCACGCGCCTGCAGATCAATGCGCAGAACTGCGTGCACTGCAAAACCTGCGACATCAAGGATCCGACGCAGAACATCCGCTGGGTCACGCCGGAGGGCGGCGGTGGTCCCAACTACCCGAACATGTAGGGCTCTTCGCTAATGCCGCTGCAACTGGATCGTCTGGCGGAGCTCGACGCCGCGCTGGCCGAAGGCACACTCCTGCTGGTCCCCAATTATCGCAGCAGCGACCAGCTCGTCGACCAACTGTGCCGGCATCAGCAGCGCGTGCGGGGCGGCGTGGTATTTGCGCGGCCGGCCGTGCGCGCCATCGACCTGTGGCTCACCGAACTCTGGAATGAACTGGCGCAGTTGCACACGGCGGATATCCTCCAGTGGCGCGTATTGCAGCCGGCCGAAGAGCAGTTGCTGTGGCAGCAGCTGATCCGCAAGGTGTCGCCCGAACTGTTGTTGCTCAACCGCGATGGCAGCGCCGCAGCCGCCGCCAGCGCCTGGCGCCTGCTGCAACAATGGCAGATCCCGCTTGGTGAATTACGGGTTCACCTCGAGCTATCCGGCGATCCCGTGCAAAAAGACGACCGCGAATATGCCTGGGCCTGGTTACATGCCTTCGACGACACGTGCCGGCGCCAGCGCTTGCTGAGCTTCAGCAGCATGCTGCAGCAACTGCTCCATTTCGTCGAAGACGGCTCGCTGACGCAACTGCAATTGTTGCCGCGCCGCCTGTTGCGCGCGGGCTTCGATGCACCGCCGCCCTTGTACCAGGCGCTGTTCACCGCGATGCGTGCGCAAGGCGTTGCAATCGCCGACTGGAACTTCACCGCGTTCACGCCGCGGCAGCTGCAGCAAAGCGCCGCGGTCCCCGCCAGCGAATGCCGCGCCGCGGCAGACTGGGCACAGGCGCTGCTGCGCGAGGATCCGGCGGCCAGCATCGGCATCATCACCGACGACACCCAGATCCTGCAGGGCGAGCTCGAACGCAGCTTCGCGCATGTGTTCGGCCAGACGCCGCACCTGTTCAGCACCACGCTATCGGCAACGCTGGCCGATGCCGCTTATGTGCATACCGCGCTGGCCTGCATCGCGCTGCTGGAGCCGGAGCTCGACACGCTGCAATGTTGCGCCCTGCTGCGCTCGCCCTGGCTTGTCGCCGCCGAGCGCGAACAGGATGCGCGCGCGGAACTCGAATTGCGTTTGCGCAAGAACCAGGCGCTGCAGATCCGCAGCGCCGACCTGCGCGAACTCTGCATGCAGGACGGCAAGGCCTGGCACTGCCCCGTGCTCGGCGCGGGACTCACGGCGATGCACACGCGGCTACTGCGGCAACCACGCCAGCAGCCCCTGCATGCCTGGCTGCAGTTCTTCATTGGCTGCTGGGACACACTGCTGCCGCGCGACACGTTGCTGCAGAGCGGCGACCGCGCGCTCGTCAAAGCCTGGGAAGGCCTGTTGCGGCAGGCGCAACAGAGCAGCGCGCTGTTCGGCAACCTCGACTTCGACGGAGCCAGCGCGCTGCTGGCTCGCCTCGCGCGCGTCAGCACATTGACGACCTCCAACACGCAGGCGCCGGTACAACTGCTGACGCCGGTGACGGCTGCCGGCCTGCATTTCACGCATCTCTGGTGCATGCAGATGACCGAGTCGCTGTGGCCCGGTGAACAACAGCCGCACCCTTACCTTCCGCTGAACCTGCAACGCCAGCATGCGCTGCCCGGCGTCGATCGCGATGCGCATCTGCAACAGCGCAGCGACTTGCTGCAGGGCCTGGTCCAGCGGACGACGCACGAAGTAGTGTTCAGCCATGCGACCAGCAACGACGACCTGCCACAGCGACGCACGGAGCTGCTTCCCGGCAATCTGGAGCGGCGCACAAGCGTGGAGTCGGCCTTGCCTGGAGCCCTGTCGCCAGCGCTGGAGCAGATCGTGGGTCCGGCGCTGGAACTGCTGCAGGACTCGATCGTCATCGCGCCAGACAATGCGCGCGCGGTGCAGGGTGGCGCCGGCATCCTGACGAGCCAGTCGGCCTGCCCTTTCAGGAGTTTCGCGCAGTATCGCTTGCAGGCGCGCCAGTTGCCGCAGCCACTGTACGGCATACCACCGAACGCACTTGGCGACTGCATTCACGACGCGCTGCGCGTGTTCTGGGATCGCATGCAAAGTCATGCAGCGCTCGTTGCAAGCGATGTGCCGGGCCTGAAAGCCGCCATCGACCTGGCGCTGGTGCCGGCGCTCAATACACTTGCGCGCCGCTACCCGAGTGCGCTGACACCGCGCCTGCAGGCCCTCGAAACACAGCGCCTCAGCACGCTGCTGCTGCGCTGGCTCGACATCGAGCGTACGCGCGGACCTTTCACCGTGGTCGCCACCGAACAGGAATTGCTGTGGTCGCTGCCGCATTTGCAGTTGCACCTGCGCATCGACCGCATCGACCGCCATGCCGACGGCAGCACGGCGGTCATCGACTACAAGAGTGGCAAGCGCAGGACCACGCGCTGGGATGATGCGCGCCCGGCCGAGCCACAGCTGCTGCTGTATCAACTGGCGCTCGATGCCGAGCACAGGCTGGGCGACACGGCTGCACTGTTGTACGCGCGCGTCAACGTCGAGGAATCCGCCTACGATGGAATCGCGCGCGATGACAGTATCGCTCCCGGCCTCGCCTTCGAGCAGCAATCCCTGGCGCTCCCCGACTGGCCCACGCTCAAGCATCACTGGGAACAGGTCGTGACGCTGCTTGCCGACGAATTCCTGCAGGGCTATGCCGCCGTGCAACCGATGCGCCGCGACAGTTGCACGTATTGCCATCTCACGAGCCTGTGTCGCATCGCCGAGCTCGATGCCGCGCAGCCCGCGCCGGAGGACCTGACATGAACTCGCGTCCCGGCGACAGCCTGCAACGGGCGCAGGCGCTCGACATCTCCGCGTCGTTCTGCGTGCAGGCGCCCGCGGGTTCCGGCAAGACCGAACTGCTGACGCAGCGACTGCTGTGCCTGCTGGCACACGTGCAGCAGCCAGAGGAAATCCTCGCGTTCACGTTCACGCGCAAGGCCGCGGCGGAAATGCGCAACCGCCTGCTGAACAGCCTGCACGAAGCGCAACGTTTCTGCGGCGATCCGCACGCCGACCTCGCGCAGCTGGAAGCACACAGGCGCCAGACGCTCGAACTGGCGCTTGCAGTACTGGAACAGAACGAACGCCAGGGCTGGCGGCTGCTGCAGAATTCGCAGCGCCTGCGGCTGACGACGATCGACAGTTTTACGTCCTGGCTCAGCGCGCAGCTGCCGCTCAGCGCAAACCTCGGCGCGCGCGCCGTCATTACCACCGACATGGGACCGGTGTTTTCCGAGGCGATCCGCAACACGCTCGCGCTGCTTGAATCCGAGGGCCCCGTCAGCACGGAATTGCAGCAACTGCTGCCGCATCTGCAGAACAACCTGCAGACCGCGGAAAAACTACTGCAGAAGCTGCTGCATCAACGCGACCAGTGGCTACCGCTCGTCAAGGAGCTCGAACGCGATGGCGCCGATGCGCGCGCGCGCATGGAAGCGAGCTTGCGCGACCTCGTCGAGGCGCAGTTGCGCGATGCGGCAACGCTGCTCGCGCCCTTCGGCCGCAATCTGCTCGAGCTGTGTGCCTTCGCCTGCGACAACCTGCAGGATCAGCCTGGCCATGAATTGCATCGGCTCAACACCGACGCGATGCCTGGCACGACAGCGGTGGACATCGCCTCCTGGCGCTGCATTGCACGCTTCCTGCTGCTTGCGAGCCTCGAGGGCTTCCGTAGTCCGAAGGGCCTGCAGGCCAGGCATGGCTTTCCCGCGCTGAAGGATGCCAAAGGCAAGGAACAGCAGGAAACCTACAAGACCATGAAGGCCGCGTTCGGCCTGCTGTGCGACGGACTCAACGAGGCAGGCTGCCTGTCGCGGCTGCAACTCGTCGCGCGCCTGCCGGACCCGAGTTACTCCGAACGCCAGTGGGAAGTACTCAGCGCCCTGTGCACGCTGCTGCCGGTGCTCGCCGCGCAACTGAACGTGGCCATGCAAAGCAAGGGCGTGGTCGACCACACCGAAACCAGCCTCGCCGCGCTGCGTGCGCTTGGCGACAGTGACGAACCCACCGATCTTGCGCTGCGTCTCGACTATCGCATTCGCCACATCCTCGTCGACGAGTTCCAGGACACGTCGACGATGCAGTATCACCTCCTGCAGAAACTGACGACGGGATGGGAACCGGGCGATGGCCGCACGCTGTTCATCGTCGGCGACGGCATGCAAAGCTGTTACGCCTTTCGCAACGCCAAGGTCAGCCTGTTCCTGAAGGTACGCAGCGAGGGCATCGGCGCGGTGCGCCCGCAAGCGCTCGACCTGCGCGTGAATTTCCGCAGCGATAGTAGTGTCGTGACCTGGGTGAATGCCGTGTTCAGCCGCGCCTTCCCCCGCATCGACGACCTTGTCCGCGGCGGCGTGCGCTACAGCCACAGCGAAGCGCGCTTTGCCGATCCGCTTACGCCCGGCGTGCATGCGCACCTGTGGGTCGACGCCGACGATGCGATGACCGACAGCACTGTCCGGCACCAGCTTGAAGCCACCGCTATCGCGCAACTGTGTCGCAAGCTGCAAGACGAGGATGCAGAACAGAGTATCGCCGTACTCGTGCGCAGCCGCGGCCACCTGCGCGAACTGGTGCCGGCGCTGCGCGCCGAGGGCTTGCGCTGGAACGCGAGCAAGATTGATCGCTTGCTGTCGTATCCCGATATCGCCGACCTGTTCACGCTGCTGCGCGCGCTGCTGTCGCTCGCCGACAGCACCGCCTGGCTCGCCCTGTTGCGCACGCCCTTCATCGGCCTGGCGCTCGCTGACATCCACGCGCTGGCGATCGCCAGCCAGGATCAGCAGCGCAGTCTCTGGAGCACCTTGCAGCAGCATGAAAGCGTCGCTGGGCTCAGTGACGATGCCCGCATCCGCCTCGGGCGCTGCGTGCCGCATCTGCACGAAGCGCGCAGGCGCCGGCAGTCGGAGCCCTTGCGGCAGGTGCTCGAAACGCTGTGGATCGCGCTCGGCGGGCCCGCCTGCCTGCAAAACACGGCACTGCTGGCCAACATTGCCACCTTCTTCACGCTGGTCGAAGGCCATACCGTGCATGGCGATATTCACGACATCCACGCGCTGGAGGCAGAACTCGAACGCAGCTTTGGCAGCGCCGTCGATGCGACGGTCAAATTGCAGCTGATGACCATCCACAACGCGAAAGGTCTCGAGTTCGACGTGGTGCTGGTGCCGGGACTCGAACGCACGACGCGCGCCAACGACAGGGAATTGTTGCTGTGGCATGAACACCTCGATCAGGCCAGCATCAGCCGGCCGCTGCTCGCGCTACTGCCGGAAAAAGGCCAGCCCGACGATCCGCTGTACGACTACCTGCGTTTTGAACACGAACAGCGCGACCTGCTCGAGTCGACCCGACTGTTGTACATCGCCGTCACGCGCGCGGTTCGCGCCGCCTGGTTGTTCGGCTACGTCCGGACCGGCAAGGAGGGCTTGAAAGCCGCCTCGTCATCGCTGCTGCAACGCATCCTGCCGGTGCTTGAGGCACAGGCGGTCGAGCTGCAGGTGCAGCTTGAACCACTCGCTGCGACTGGCGCACCCGTCGCACAGCCGGATTTTCCGCGGCTGACAACGCAGCCCTTGCGGCGGCTGCCCGGCAGCTGGCGCAATCCGCTGGCAGCCTCGCTGTGGTCGCCGGTCGCAACCGCGGTGGAGGACGCTCCGCTTCACGAGCAACTGCTTGTGCGCAGCATCGGCGAGCTGGTGCATCTCGGCCTCAAGCACTGCGTCGAGCGCGGCAGCGCGTGGTTGCGGCAGGATGCCGACCCGCCGCTGTGGCGCCGAACGCTGGCGCCCTTGTGTGCCGATCCGGCCGCCCTCAAATCCGCACTGGATGTGCTGCGCAGGCAGTTGCGCTCGTGTGTCGACAGTCCCGAATTCGGCTGGCTCTTCAGCACCCGGCAACGCGACGATGCCTGCGAACTTGCGCTCTGCGATTACAGCAGCGGCTGGCGCCGCGATTATGTCGTCGACCGCAGCTTCGTCGATGGCGAAGGCAGGCGCTGGATCATTGACTACAAATCCGGGACGCCAACGGCGGGGCAGTCGCTGGCGGATTTTCATGCGGGGCAAGCGCAGCTGTACCGTGAACAACTACAGACCTATGCGCGTTTGCTCTGCCCTGCCGACGCCGAAAGACCCCCGATGCTTGCGCTGTTCTTCACGAGCCTGCCGGCCTTGCACATCCTCGACTGAGCTCCAGCATGGACTTTAGGGGGGAGGCTGTTTATTCTTCGGACGACGGCGGAAAGCCGCGTCCAAACAAGAATTTACAGAAGAATCAGGGGACATCCTTAATGCGCAACATCATCACCAGACGCAAACTGTTAGCCGCCGCGGCGGCCTCCGCTGCGTTCGCTCCACTGGTCCGGGCCGCCGAACAAGCCGCCGCCGCCGAGCCGATCCGTCAGGGCAAGCTGAAGCAGAGCGTCATGGCGTCGGTGTGGGGCCAGAACAGCCCCTTCTCACAGGAAGAACGCTGCGAAATCCTGCGCACGCTCGGCTTCTATGCCGTCGACCTGCCGCAGCCGGCGCAGTTGCCGATGCTTGCCGACTACGGCCTCGCGCCCGCGATCATGACCGGCACTGGCACTTCGTTCCAGGATGGCCTGATCCGCCGCGAAATCCACGACCAGATCGAGGAAGCGACCATCGCTGGCATCGACATGTGCGTGGCCGCGGGTTGCCCGAACCTGATCGCGCTGCCCGGCGAGCGCCGCGGCATGTCGCGTGAAGAAGGCAAGGAAAATGCCATCGAGATCCTGAAGCGCGTCGCGCCCTATGCCGAAGAGAAAGGCATCAACCTTTGCATGGAAATCACCAATTCGAAAGTCGAGTCCGACCAGCGCACCGACCAGGTCTTCGACGATATCTACTGGGGCTTCGACGTATGCCGCGGCACCGGTTCCTCGCGCGTGAAGGTCGTCTACGACATCTACCACGTGCAGATCATGAACGGCGACATCGTGCGCACGCTGCGCGACAACCTCGACCTGTGCTGCCACATCCATGTCGCCGGCGTGCCGACACGCTGCGAAATCGACAACACGCAGGAAGTGAACTACCGCTTCGTCGCACAACAGATCGCCGACATGGGCTACGAAGGCTATGTCGCGCACGAATGGCGTCCGTCCCCCGGTCGCAACCCGATCGTGAGCCTGGCAACCTGCTTCGAGATTCTGGTCGTTTAACGAATCAGGGGATGAATGACGCGGGGGCCGTGGTTTGCCCCTGACCTTTGTCCCCCGCATTCCTCCGTCGCTTGAGTTGAAGTATGACTGACGCAAATACCAGCAGCACCGAAAACGTCAACATTGCCGCCTACCAGACGCTGATCACGCCAGAGGCGCTAAAGGAGCGCCTGCCGCTGTTCGGTAACACGCTGGAGCATGTACGCGAAAACCGGCGCATCATCCGCGACATCCTCGACCGCAAGGATCCGCGGATATTCGTCGTCGTGGGCCCCTGCTCGATCCATGACGTCGATGCCGCGCTCGACTACGCCGCGCGCCTGAAGACGCTGGCCGACGAAGTGCAGGACACGATGGTGCTGGTCATGCGCGTGTACTTCGAGAAGCCGCGCACCTCCGTCGGCTGGAAAGGCCTGATCAACGATCCCGAAATGAACGACAGTTTCAAGATCGAGAAGGGCCTGCACACCGGTCGCCGCCTGCTGCTGAAACTCAGCGCGCTGGGTCTGCCAACCTCGACCGAAGCCCTCGATCCGATTTCCCCGCAGTACCTGCACGACATCATCACCTGGTCGGCGATCGGGGCGCGTACCACGGAATCACAGACCCATCGGGAAATGTCGAGCGGCCTGAGTTCGCCGGTCGGCTTCAAGAATGGCACCGACGGTGGTCTCGAGGTTGCGATCAATGCATTGAAGGCAGTGTCGAGCCCGCATCGCTTCCTCGGCGTCGACCCGAAGGGCCAGGTGTCGATCATCCACACCACCGGCAATCGCCACGCGCACATCGTGCTGCGCGGCGGCAACGGCGTGACGAACTTCGATGCGGCAAGCGTCGCAGCCTGCGAAGCGGCCTGCAGCAAAGCCGGCGTGACGACCAACATCATGATCGACGTGAGCCACGCCAACTCGAACAAGAAACCGGAGTTGCAACCGCAGGTATTCGCGAATGTCGTCGCCCAGATCGTCGCCGGCAACCGGTCGATCATCGGCGTGATGATGGAAAGCAACATCCACTTCGGCCGCCAGGATATTCCGGCTGACCTTTCGCAGTTGAAGTACGGCGTGTCGGTTACCGACGGCTGCATTGACTGGGAGACGACGGAGAAGGCCTTACGGGATGCGCATGCGAAACTGAAGGGCGTGCTGACGCAGCGTTGAGACGCTGCATCGAGGCAACCAGGTACTGCATCCAGTGCCTACGCCGACATCGCGTTTGGCGCAGCTTGGCTTAGGGGGCTTGCTCGCGCCGGCACCACCGCAAGCGCAAGCGGGGGATTATTTCGGCGCCTTCCCTTTCGAGTTGCGCGCAATCCACTTGCCCTTTTCATAGAACGCCGACCAGCCCGTAGGCTTGCCATCGACTTCACTCTGCACGTATTGCTCGCGCGTCTTGCGGCTGAAGCGCAATACGGCCGGGTTGCCGTCGGGATCCTTCTTCGGCGCTGACAGCAGGTAGTGGAACTTCGGATCGATTGCATCCTTGTGTGGTATCAGCTCCATGATCAGCGGCGCGCGCGTCTCGCGATTGCGCGGGAACTTGCTGGCAGCAAGGAACAGGCCCGAGGCGCCATCGCGCAGGATGAAATGGTCGTCGACCTTCTCGCATTTCAATTCCGGCATCGGCACTGGATCGCTCTTCGGCGGCGCCGCTTCCCCACTGCGCAGTAGCTTTCGCGTGTTCTTGCAATCGGCATTCGTGCAACCGAAGTACTTGCCGAAGCGGCCGGTTTTCAGTTGCATCTGGCTCGCGCACTTGTCGCACTCGAGGGTCGGGCCGTCATAGCCTTTCAGCTTGAAGTTGCCTTCCTCGACCTGGAAGCCGGGACACGCTGGATTGTTGCCACAAACGTGCAGCTTGCGCTTTTCGTCGATGAGGTACGAATCCATGGCCGTATCGCAGATCGTGCAGCGGCGCTTTTTCAGCAGCACGCGCGATTCGGCCTCGTCGTCAGCATCGACGCTGATGGCTTCGTCGCCGGGGGTCAGGTTGAGCGTCGACTTGCACCGTTCCTTCGGCGGCAGGTTGTAGCCGGAGCAGCCGAGGAATACGCCGGTGGTGCCGGTGCGGATCTGCATGTTGCGGCCGCACAGCGGGCACTTGATCGTGGTTTCGGTCGGATCGTTGTTGCGCATGCCGCCTTCTTCGGCCTGCGCTTTACCAAGCTGCTCGGTGAAGTCGGCATAGAAATCGTCGAGCACGGCGATCCAGTCGAGCTTGCCCTGCGCGATGTCGTCGAGACGGTTTTCCATGTTGGCCGTGAAGTCGTAATCCATCAGCTCCTGGAAATTCTCGACGAGGCGTTCGGTAACGATATCGCCCATCTTCAACGCATAGAAGCGCCGGTTTTCGAGTTTGACGTAACCGCGTTCCTGGATTGTCGAGATGATGGCTGCGTAGGTCGAGGGCCTGCCGATGCTGCGTTTTTCCAGTTCCTTGACGAGGCTCGCTTCACTGTAGCGCGCCGGCGGCTTCGTGAAGTGCTGGATCGGTTCGAGTTTTTCGAGCTTCAGCGTTTCGCCAACCTTGAGGTCGGGCAGCACGACGTCGTCTTCCTTGTCGCTTGCGGGGAACACGCGCGTGTAACCGTCGAACTCGACGACGCGGCCCTTGATGCGCAGTTCGAAGTCGGCGGCGCCGATGTCGATCGTCGTGCTCTTGTAGCGCGCGGGTGTCATCTGGCAGGCGACAAACTGCTGCCAGATCAGGTTATACAGGCGCACGGCATCGCGCTCCATTGCCGACAGCACCGACGAATTTTCGGTGACGCTGACGTCGGAGGGACGAATCGCTTCATGCGCTTCCTGCGCGCCTTCGCGGCTGCTGTAGCTGTTCGGCTTCTCCGGCAGGTACTTCTTGCCGTATTTGTCTTCGATGTATTCGCGGCACGCGGTGACGGCATCGGCGCTGAGGTGCGTTGAATCGGTACGCATGTAGGTGATGTGGCCGCCTTCGTACAAACGCTGCGCCATCATCATCGTCTTCTTGACAGTGAAGCCAAGGCGCGTGGAGGCAGCCTGCTGCAAGGTCGACGTGATGAACGGCGCCTTCGGCCTGGACGTAGTCGGCTTGTCTTCGCGCGCGCTGACGGCGTAGCTCGCGCCCTGCAGTACTTTTACCGCAGCCTGGGTCAGCGTTTCGTTGCCCGGACGGAATTCCTTGCCTTTCTGCCTGATGACCTGGAAGCGCAGCGCCTCCTTCTGTTTCGCGGCGAGCAGCTGTGCGTAGACTTCCCAGTATTCTTCCGGCACGAAGGCGCGGATTTCACGTTCGCGTTCGACGATCAGGCGCACCGCAACCGATTGCACGCGGCCAGCCGACAAACCGCGTGCGACCTTCGCCCACAACAGCGGCGACACCATGAAGCCCACGACCCGATCGAGGAAGCGCCGCGCCTGCTGCGCTTCGACATGCTTCATGTCGAGCTTGCCCGGTTGCGCGAAGGCGGCTTCGATGGCTTTT
>JBEGWB010000136.1:0-10212 GCA_041178065.1 Pseudomonadota bacterium
GTGCCGGTGGAGCTGGTGTTCAGCCAGGGCTTCGGCGATCTCTTCGTCATTCGCGTTGCCGGCAACATCGTGGCGCCATCGCAGATCGGTAGCATCGAGTTCGCCGCCGAGAAGTTTGGTACGAAGCTCGTCGTCGTCATGGGGCACACGCGCTGTGGTGCGGTTGAGGCGACGCTGGATCAGTTGCAGCGTTCGACTGAAGGACGCTCCCGCAACCTGCAGGCTATCGTCGACCGCATCCGTCCAGCGATTTCCGGGCTCATGAACACCGAACTCAGCAAGGACAAGGAGCTGTTGATGCAAGTTGCCGTGCGCACGAACGTCAGCATGTCGGCGAACTTCCTGCGCCATGGCTCGATGATCGTCGAGCAGATGATCCAGGATGGACAGCTGCTGGTCGTGGGAGCGGAGTATTCGCTGGAGACTGGCGTCGTGGATTTCTTCGATGGCGTACCGGGGCAGAACGACGCGGCGCTGATGCCGCAGGAATAAGCGCTGCCAGTGTCGGAGTTGCGCAGCTATTGTGTTGCGTACAGCTGGATCACGTCGCGTATCGTCATGGCCGGCTTCCCGGTGATCAAGTCGACGTGCCGGCTGCACACGGACATGAACTGTTGTTTGATCGCCTTTTCGTAGCTGATCATTTCGCTGCTCGCCCACGCGTTCGAGTGTTCGCTCATCATTCCTTCTTCGTAATCGCGCGCGATGCCCATGGCATCGAACATTGCCAGCTTCTCGTCGTGGCTGACTTCGACATAGCTGATCGCCTTGCCGCTGGTTTCGCTCAGCAGCCGCGCGAGGTCGGCGAAAGTCAGCAGCTCGGGACCAGTGATTTCATAAATCGCATTGGCGTGCTTCTGCGGAGCGAGCAGCACGCAGGCGGCGACGCGAGCGCAATCGCCTTTGGCAACGGGTGCGATACGGCCGTCGCCGGTGCTGGCGACGAGTGAGCCGGTGGCGAGTCCCGCCGGCAGCAGAAGCAGTGGCGTGACGTCGGCATACCAGGAGTTGCGCAGGATCGTGAACCTGAGTCCACTGTTCAACAGTAGCTGTTCGGTGGCGTAATGTTCCTGGCCGGACAGCGATGGCGTTTGCGGCTGGATGCCGCCGCTCGAGGTGTACACGATGTGCTTGATGCCTGCGGCTTTCGCCGCGGCTATGGCGTTGCCGTGCTGCTCGGCGCGCTTGCCGATGCTCAGTGTGCTGATCAGCAGCAGGACCTCGCCGCCCTGCATCGCCGCGGCCAGAGTGGCCGGTTTGCTGAAGTCGGCCTGGCGCCGCGTCGCGCCACGCGCGGCTTCAGCGTCGAGCGACTCCGGCGTGCGACTTAGCAGGATCAGGTCAGAAGCGGGGACTTGCTGCAGCAGCTCGGTGGTGACGCGACGGCCGAGATCGCCGGAGGCGCCGCTGATGACGAGTTTCATGGAATCCTCAAGTCTGGTTGCCGGATGGGATGAAGCGCCGCGTACGGGCGCACGCCGTCAGTTGACCTGTGCGCAGGAAGCTGGCGGCAGTTCGATACTCGCAACGCCGAAGGTCCGTGGACGCTCCTGGCGACCACAATCGATGTTCAGCAGCGTGGGCGTCTGTTCGAGCGCCCGCGCGTCGATGGGGTCGGTCTGCAGTTTCAGATGGGCGAAGATCGTGCGTGCCGTCGGCAGCGGCGCGAATTGGTTTGCGCCTTCGGCGGCTGCCGGGAAAATCTTCAGGCGCACGGAACTGCGCACATTGCCGCCGATCGTCAGGACCAGGCCCTGCAATTCATTCACCTGCACGACGATGTCGCAATGTGTGCGCGCGCCTTCGCCGAGCTGATCGCGGCGCTGTTGCAGGCTGCGGTACATTGGGCGCAGGCCGCTGCACAGCATGTCGCCGGGATTGATCGGCTCTTCACCCGGATCATAGGCGAGATACGCGGCGTTCTGCAGCTTGCCATCGCGCGCCTTGATGGCCTGGTCGATGTAGCTGTGATGCGCGATAGCGCGTTCGAAGCGATCGCGATCGCCGAGGCCGCTTTCGCACATGACCCAGGAGATGAAGGCCGCGGACCAGGGATCGCGGTAGCGTGAGGCGAGGCCTTGCGGACTGTTCCAGGCTTCGTTCTGGCGCGCCAGTATCCAGTCGCTGCCCGGTGCCGCTGCCCAGTAGCCGCCGACGGAATCGGCGACGCGCTGCACTTCAACGGGATTCAGCGCACCGAAGCGGCGGCGGTTGTTGTTCTGGTTTGGCTGGCCCGGTATCGGTGCCGTGCCGCGCTGGTCCTCGACCTGGAAGCCGAAGAAAGCCCATTCCTGCGTCGCGGTAGCGACGATACGGCGGCGCAGTTCACGATTGAGCGGGGTGCTGGTGCAACCACGCTCCACTATCTGCATCGCGCCGGGCAGGCCGCTGACGCGCGTGGAGGGCGGAGCGACCGCCAGTATCGACGCAGGCAGCCGGGGTAGCGGCAGCGCTGCAGGCACGGGTTCGACAATGGACTGTTGCGCAAAGCCCGGCGCCGCGGCCAGCAAGGCCGCGGCGAGTAGCAGTCGCAGCCCGGCGGAGCCCCGCCGTGGCGGGGAGGCCGATGCAAATGGTGCGAGCGACTTCGTCATGGCCTTGCCGGGGGGGATCATGGCGCTGGTTTGAAGGCGAGCAGGAGATTGCCGGGCACGCCCATGAGGCCGTAGCCGGATTGCACGAGCAGCATGCCATTCGCGGCCACGACGGTGGCGTTGTCGATTGCGCCGCCCTTGCCTTCGACACCATTGACGGTGTCGAAGGGGCGCGCCGTGTCGAAGGTGAACAGTGGTTCGCCACGCTGCGCATCAAACACGCGGATGAAGCCGTCGTTGCTGCCCTGGATGACGGCGCCGTCAACCAGCAGCGTGGCGGCTGACATGCCCCAGTTGCTATCGCAGGTGCGCAGGTTGTTGCGACGCTCGCCGCTGCAGTCTGGTTGTGGCAGATGCGACCACAGGATTTCGCCGGTGTCTGTGTCGAGCGCATGCAGGCCGGGTTCGACGCCATCGGCGGTCGGGCCGCTCGACTGGTTGTTGCCGACGAAGAGTTTGTCGGAGCCATCGAAAGCCATGCCCCAGTGAATGCCACCCATGGCGCCGCCAGGGCCCACCTTGGTGTTCCACACGAGCTCGCCGTTGTCGGGATTCAATGCCCACACGATGCCGTTCTTCTGGCCCGCCAGCACGAGTTCAGTGCCATCGCTCTTGTTGCCTAGCATGATGCCGGCGCCGAAGTCCCAGTCCTTGTTGATGCTGTCGGCGGGTGGGCAGTTAGGACCTTCGGGATCGTTCATGCAGCCAGTCAGGAAGATGTCGTTCGGCGTAGCCTGGAATTTCCAGGCAAGGCTGCCGTCGTCCATGCGGATCGCGAGGATGGCGTCGCTCGTGTCGGTCGCGGGCGCCGAGGTGTTCTCGCCGGTGCCGACGTAGATGAGGCGGCGCTTCTCGTCGATGGCGGCGGCAGTCCAGATCGGCGCGCCAGAGGGACCGTATTGCTGCGTGCCAACGCGGCTGATGGTCGTCGGCTTCGCGTCCTCCATCGTGTGATATACCCACAGGCGCTCGCCGTTGTTGGCATTCAGCGCAACCACCGCGCCGTGGCTCGTGCAGCACTCGTATTCGGGCGCGGCGCCCATGTTCAGTTCGCCGGACGAGATCGGCACGAATACCCTGTCTTCGAACAATACCGGCATCGCGGTGACGTTCGAGACGCTGGTAACCTTGACGGTAGAGCTCCACAGCACTTGCGCCGTAGCGGCATCCATCATCATGACATGCGCGGCGGCATCGGCGAACAGCAGCACATTGGTGCCATCGGGCAGCGTGTGGTAGCCGAGCGCGGTGCGCAGCGGCACGTCGTGTTCGTAGACCCATTTGACGCAGGGCGAGTTCGTGCCGATGTCGAGCGCAAATAACTGGCCGGAGTCGACGATGGACAGAAACATCGTGTCGCCAACGACGACTGGCTGCGCACGCATGTTTGCGGTTTGCGGGAAGGCCATGACCCAGGCGAGTTCGAGCTTGCCGAGTTGTTCGGTCGTCAGGCCCGCCTGTTCCGCCGTCAGACGACGATGGTTGTGCGGATCGAAGCCCCACTGGCTGATCGTCGCCAGGCCAGTGTCGACTGCGCTGCGGTCGGCGGAACAGGTGTTGCTGGCGATCCATGAGTTGTCGATGTCGGCAGCGGCGGAGAGGTAGCTCACCACGTCGTCGATCTGCTGCGGCGACAGGCTCGCTCCCTGCACCTTCATCTTGCCGTTGGTTAGCGCGTAGGAAACGGCGCGCGGCCCCATGCGTTTGAGCGTGTCGATCGGCGGCGACTTCGTAGCGTCGGGCATTTCGTGGCAGGTGGCGCAGACAGTTTCGTAAACCTGCTGGCCGGCCGCGTTGACGTCAGCACTGCGAACGGGCGCTTGCGCAAATACGAGCGCGGGCAGCAGGGCAGTGACGAGAAGCAGGGAACGGGGGAACATGAGAAGCCTCATTAAGTTGACATCGGGGGTGCAGAGCCCCTTTTTTTCCAATCGGGTGGTTGATACAAGCGTCGGGTTCAGGCGCATCTTTGTCACGCTGCGCCAGTCGTTCCCGACGTGCGTCCAGGTCGGTGATGAACTGCTGCTTGTTGTTCGGCGAAATCACTATCGACCTGCGGCGACCGTAGTCGATGCGCAGGCGATCGAGCGCCTGGCGATGTCGACGCAGCCCTCATCAGTACCACGCTCTGGCCGGATTGAAGCTGCGGCGACGCAAGGCGCTTCGCCGCAGCGATGCATCACATCACGCCAGGGCAGTTTCAAAAATCGCCAGCATGCGCGACCAGGCTTTTTCCGCAGCTGCTTCGTGGTATTGCGCCGAATCGGGAACGCACCAGCCGTGATCGCCTTCATAGACTTCAATCTCGGCGTCGACGCCGGCTGCATCAAAGGCTTCGCGCAGGGTTGTCTTCGACTGCAGGTCCTGCGCATCGTCATTCTTCGCAATGGCAATCAGCATGCTGGACTTCAGCTGCGGGATCAGCAGGTGTGGACTGTCGGGATTCGCAGTGGTAAGGCCGCCGCCGTGGAAGGAACCGCCGGCGCCGACGCGGTCGGGCAGCGCCGCTGCGGTGCGCATGACGATCGGACCGCCCATGCAGTAGCCCATCGTGCCGACTTTGCGCGAGGTATCGACGCTTGCTTGCTGGTCGAGCCAGCCGACGAAGGCGCGCGCGTCGGTGTTGTTGGTTTCAGCCGTCAGCGCGCCCATCAGGCCCATCAGCTTGTCACGCACGCCCGGATCGGCGAAGGACTCGCCGTCGGCCGAGGTCGGCGCATGTTGCACGCGATAGAAAGGATTGACGACCAGCACGGCATATCCGGACTCTGCCAGGCGTTTGCCCATCGCGCGAAAAGCGGTACGCAGACCGAAGATATCGGGCCACATCAGGACGGCGGCGGAGGCACCGGTGGACGGATGCACGAAGTAAGCATCGCAAACGCCATCAGGCGTCGTGATCTCGACTTCGCTTTCGGTCACGGCCTGCGCATTGGCGAGCGGCGGCAGCATCGTCAACAGGCTGACGCTCGCGGCCATCGAGCTGAACTGGCGACGGGTGATGCCGAATTTGCGGGGATGTTCGGTCGATCCGTGCAGCGTATCCTTATCACACATCGTGGGTTGTCCTCTCTGAGACTGTTGTTATGGCTGTCGTTATGACTGGTTATCGGGCGTGGTTGCGATTTCGCGATCCCGTGTGGGCGGGTAAAACTGCGACCGGGACGCCTGCCTGTTATGTGCGGCGCGGAACGATTATAGCCACATCATTTTGCCAGCGGCACTGGCTGTTTTGCTTTTGACAGGGGGCGCACGCAGGCTCGGCCTGGCGCGTCCACACACAAATAAGAGGCAAATTTCCGGACCCGGTCGACGCTGTCGTGACTAATGTTTCCAGCTCTTCTGCTGTTCGCGCGCACCGGTCAGGCCCTGCCTCTTCCCGGGCCCGATCCCGTGCCTGCCTGGGATCGCGAGTGCGTCGCCAGGTACGTCGATCCTAATCTGGCGCACTGGCACGCATGACCCGTCAGGGGCGCAGTGGGAGGACTCGGTGCAGTTCGCGGATGCGCTACTACTTGAGCGTACGGTTGAGGTCGCTGGCATGCGGCACTAGTTGGTCGACACGCAACGGCGTCACGAGTCGTATGCGGCGGGACGAATTCGGCAGGGTAGGGCCCGCTGCCCCGACCCTACCGCGTCCGAATGAGCGCTTAAGCCTGCGGCAGCTGGGCTTCGGGCACCCACCAGCCGTGGATCTGGCCAATTGCCCGTACCGGAAGCTTGACGACGGCAACCGGACCTTCGTCGAGATGCTGCGCATCGAGGATGACAAGGTCGCCGCGGCCATTGTCGTTCTGGCGCGTTGCGACACCCATCAGCCAGCCCTCGCCTTCAGCGCCACCGACTTTCGGCGCAAAGCAGCACTCTGCCAGGCTCGTGCCAGCACCGGCGTTCCAGAACACCTGCGTGCCCGTAGCATGATCGAAACGCACGTAACCGGCATTGGCCTGACGCGGATCAGGCGCATTGATGTCGCGCGTACCGAGGAAGCCGTAACGATACGGCATGGTGTTGTAGCGATCGTCCTGGCGCGGCAGCGCGCCGGTCCACGGTGCGAGACGCTCCATGTTGTAATTGTTGATGCTCTTGTTGCTAAGGTCGGCCGACAGACGCGTGATGTGGCTCGTGCCACGGACGGGATCCCAGCTTTCGCCATTGCGCATCGGCATGAAGGGGAAGGGATTCGACTCGGACATTTCAACGTCGACATAGATCTTGCCGTTGTCGTCGAATGCGCCCATGACGTGCGTGGCGCTGCGCTCGGGGCCATTGAACCAGCGCAGGTCGGTGCCATCGCCGCCGCGGCGGAATGCGCCAAAGTAGGTAGTCTTGCTGCTGTCCCAGGACCAGTGAATGCCACCACGCGCCAATTGTGCATCGTCCTTCGCGAGCGGAATGACGTATAGAACGATGTAATTCTGCGTCACTGCAAAGTCATGCAGCATGCCGACGTAAGGTACTTTTACTTTGGCCTCCCACACCTTCTTGCCTTCGGGGGTGATTTCGAAGGCAATGACGTCGTCGCTGCCGAAGCCCGTGGCTTCGTAACCGAACGCGACCATGTTGCCCGTCATCGAATCGACCTTGGGGTGGGCGGTAAAAGTCTGGCTGACGAGCTGGCCGTCGAAGGTATAGTTCGGGATCACAGTTTCCAGTGTCAGCAGGTCCATTGCCGCCGGCGGACTGTCTTCCTTCAGGGAGAGCAGGTAATTTTTGTGGTTGATGATATGCGTGTTGGCCGTGCTGCGACTGAGGCCCTTGACGCTAGGATCATCCTGCTCCGGATTGCGGTACATCGGAAATAGCAGCTTGCCAGCGGCATCCTGCGCCAGCCAGCGGTCGTTGCGCACGTAACGAGTCTTGTAATGAACCTTACCGTCCTGAATGCGGAACATGCTGACATGGCCTTCACCATCGAAGGGAATGTTACCCGGACGTAGCGGAAACTGCGCATCGGGGCCAACGCGATAGAAGGCACCGCTGAGGCCCGACGGAATCGTGCCTTCGACTTCGCAGTAACGCACATCGATTTCGGCCTTGAACAGGGCCGGTCCGGTACCGGGGGGAGGGCCGCCTGCACCGGTTGGCGATCCGCCCGCGCCCTGTAGCGGCGCACCAGCCGCTGGCTGTGCCTGTGCTGCAACGGAAGTAACCAGGCCTGCTGCGCCAATGCCGGCGGCCGCGCCCAAGGCACTACCGACGAAGGTACGACGTGTCACATTTAATATGGATTCAGGCGATGAAGTGGACTGATCGTCATGATGACTCATGTAATTCTCCGGAAGGTATGTGGACTCAATAGCGCGTGGAGTTGTTGTTTTTTCTGTTTTTTTGCCGTGGGGACTGGCACAAATTCAACTCGGGTCGTAGTCTAGCATTGCACTTGCAGTGACGAGCCCTGATGGACTTTTTTTATGGAAAAATTACGGCAGTTGGCTACCCTCATCCATTATGTTTGGTAGTTAACCAGTCCGAGTCTCTCAGGCGGCAAGTTGGTTAATTTTTCATTCCCACAGCAGTGCATTTCTATTATCCAATCGCGGGGGCAGCAAATCCAATGGCACGACAAACTTCCAGTATTCGCATGAGCAAGAAACCCGTTTCCGGGTTGCGTATGGCGCTCATCGCATCTCTTTTTTCCACTCCGATCATGGCGGCAGAGCCCCTGGATCAGGCAGCAATCGATGCGCAGGCCGCGACGGATGCTGCAGCAGCTGAATCCCAGACCCGCATCAATGAAACGGTAGACCGTACCCAGACGCTCGGCGGCCAGTACGCCCAGCTGATGGCGGAAGTGGACAGTCTGAACCAGTACAACGAACAGCTGCAGTCGCAGGTTGACGCACAGGAAGCAGAAATGGCTTCCATCCAGACCCAGTTGACCGATATCGAAACCACCAACCGTGAAGTACTGCCGTTGATGCAGCGCATGGTTGATACGCTGGAACAGTTCGTCGCAGTCGACCTTCCCTTCCTGAAAGAAGAGCGGACCGAGCGCGTCAACATCCTGAAAGACATCATGGGTCGTGCTGACGTCGCCATCTCCGAAAAATACCGCCGTATCCTCGAGGCCTACCAGATCGAACTGGACTACGGCCGCACGCTGGAAGCCTACGATGGCGAGATGGAAGACGGTCGTACCGTTCATTTCGTTAAACTTGGCCGTGTTTCCCTTCTGTATCAAACAATTGACGGCACCGAGACCGGTTACTGGGATGCTCAGGCCAAAGCCTGGGTTGTTGATGCTGAATACGCTGAAAATGTTCGCGATGCGCTTGCTCTGGTAGAAGGCGGTGCGCCTGATCTGCTGCGCTTACCCATCCCAGCCCCGCAGGAGGCACGTTAATGAAGAAGCAGTTTAGCCGGATTTGCAGCGGCATCGTGCTGCTGTCTTCCTTCTCCCTCGTATCGCTTGTACAGGCCCAGGATCTGGGCGCTTTGCTCGAACAGGCCCGTAGTGTGCGTGAAGCAGAAAACGCCGAGTTCGAGCAGCGCGCTGCCGAATGGGCAGCCGCTCCGGCAGCTCAGCAGGCGACGATGATTCAGACCACTACCGCGGAGCGTGATCGCCTGCAGACCGTCACCCGTGCACAGGGCGAGCAATACGGCCAGAACGATATCGCAATCAATGAGTTGAACACTCAGCTGCGCGACAAGGCCAACGGCTTTGGTCTCGGCGAACTGTTCGGCCAGGCGCGCCAGATCGCAGGCGACCAGGCGACTCCGATGCAGCAATCGCTGATCAACGCCCAGTTTGCTGACGAAGATCCGAGTCGTGTTGAGTTCCTGACGGAACTGGCCAACTCCACAACCATCGTCAGTATCGAAGACCTTGAAAAACTGGCATTCGAGATCCAGCGCGAAATGATCGCTACCGGTCAGGTTGTCAACTTTGAAGGCGTGGTCGTTCAGCCTAACGGCGAGCCAGTCAACACGACGGTAACCCGTATTGGCCCCTTCACCGCGATTGCAGATGGTCAATACCTGGCGCATTTGCCCGGTTTGAACCAGCTCAACGTGTTGCCGCGCCAGCCTGACGAAGAAGAGCTCATGAACGCGGCACGCGACCTGCAGGCTGCGACTTCTGGTTATGTAAACGCAGTTGTCGACTCAACCCGCGGCGTCGTCATGGCTATGTATGTTGAACGTCCGACCATCGAAGAGCGTATCGAGCTCGGCGAGGAAGTTGGTTACGTCATCATCGCAGTCGGTGTCATCGCATCGCTGGGCTTCTTCTTCCAGTTCATCTACCTCGTCATTGCACGTCTGGGCGTCTCCCGCCAGATGAAGAACCTGAACCGCCCCACCGCAAACAATGCGCTTGGCCGTGTTCTGCTGTCCTTCAAGAGCAATGAAAGGGACATTGAAGAAGATGCTGAAATCGTCGAACTGCGTATTTCCGAAGCAGTGTTGAAGGAAATCCCGAAACTCGAACGCATCCAGCCCTTGCTCCGCCTCGCTGTCGCTGCCGGCCCCTTGCTGGGTCTGGTCGGTACGGTCGTAGGTATGATCATCACCTTCCAGAGCATCACGGAAACGGGTTCCAGCGATCCGAAACTGATGGCTACCGGTATCGGACAGGCCATGATTGCAACGGTACTGGGTCTCGGTATCGCCG
>JBEGWB010000137.1:0-47478 GCA_041178065.1 Pseudomonadota bacterium
GTCCAGCAGCAGCTGATCCTTGTTCTTCATTCTGGCAGGTGATGTACTCAGTCGGGCGAAGCGCCGTTGGCAGGCTAACACGCCGGCTTGGCGAGGATCAAAAAGGGGTAACCGCCGCGGCCCCGGATGCTGCGGCACCGGATCGGTGCCGCGGTACTGAGCAACAACATCAAGAAGAACCGCCCGGCTGGTCTCAGCCCGCGCCAACTTCCACCAGCACCAGTTCCGCATCGTCGCTTGCCACGATGTGCAGCCGGTCTTCGTCGCGGATCGCCGCTCCATCGCGTTCGTTCAATACGGTGCCGTTGACGCTGACCCTGCCTTTGGCCGGCACGAGATAAGCAAGGCGGCCGGGCGCCAGTGTGTAATCCAGCGTCGAGCCAGCCATCAGCGTTGCGCCCAGCACGCGTCCGTCGGCACGAATCGGCAGTGCATCGCTGTCCGCGTCATAACCGCTTGCAAGCGTCACGAAGCTTCCCGCGCGATCGGTCTTCGGGAAGGGCTTTGCGCCCCAGGATGGCGGCAAGCCGCGCGAGGTTGGATGAATCCATATCTGGAAAATATTCGTCTGGCCTGACTCCCGGTTGTATTCGGCATGCGTGATGCCGGTACCGGCCGACATCACCTGCACGTCACCGGCTTCGGTACGCCCCTCGTTGCCGAGACTATCCTGATGCGTTATCGCACCGGCGCGCACGTAGGTAATGATTTCCATGTCCGCATGCTGGTGCGGCGGAAAGCCGGTTCCCGGCTGGATCTCGTCGTCGTTCCACACGCGGAGCGCGCCCCAGTGCATGCGTTCGGGGTCGCGGTAGCTGGCGAAGGAGAAGTGATGTCGCGCGTTGAGCCAGCCGTGGTTGGCGCCGCCGAGTGCGTTGAAGGGTCTGCGTTCGATCATGGCCGGGCTCCTGTTGTCGGACTTGGGAATATCAGGGCTGCGCGCGCGATATCAACGCTGGCACGCGCCTGCTCAACTGGGGACTTAAGGCCTGGTGGCCTGCGTCGATTGTAAAACCCGTTCCAGCCGTTCCCCTCTCGAACCTGATACAACGCTGAAGGGAGCGCCGAGTATGTGCAGCCTGTTGAGGTAGTGCTCGAAGAGCCTGTCCCTGTCATGTGGATTTTCGCGCAATGGATCGGGTTCCCAGGGCACGTCGCGATAGTCGCAGAGCAGATAATGGCGTTTTTTATCCAGCGAATCCTCGAACAGCTGCATCAATGGTGGGGCACAGGAACCGAACACTACTTCGCTCCAGATCACGATGACGAGCAGGTCAGTATCGCAGACGAGCTGCGCCGGACTCGATTGCAGGGCCTGCTGTTCCAGCTGGAGCTGCAGCCGCGCAATGTTCAACAGGTCGGATTCCACATAGCGGTAACCCGGGCGCTGCGCATAGAGTGTGGTCAGGTAATCGCGGGCCACTTCAGTGATGAGAGGGGCGTTGAGAGCAGCGCTCATCTGGCTGGCAAGTGTGGTCTTGCCACTCGCCTCGGGGCCGGTGGTGATGAATAACTGCGTCATGGGGATGCGTGAACCTGCGGCTGCGAAAAACGAGGCCTGGCGAGTGCGAGCGTGCGCGGCGAGTATACCGTTCCGCTGGTTGTGGCCATAGGCTTCACCAGCCCGGCCGAGCGTTGCCCGAGCCTGAACAAGCCTCTAGACTCAGGCTTCTCCCTTCCTGAATAGCCGGTGCAGTCATGAAATCCGCCACGGCGCGAGTCGCCGCAACTCTCTCTGTGCTGATGGCGCCCGCGCTGCTTGCCGATGAAGTTCAGGTCGCCGTGGCCAGCAACTTCGCCCCGGTGCTTGAACAGCTGGAGCCACTGTTCGAACAGCAGAGCGGCCACACGCTGACTGTCATCAGCGGCGCCACCGGCAACCACTACGCGCAAATACTCAATGGCGCGCCCTTCGATGTATTTCTCGCGGCGGACGCCGAGCGGCCGCGCCAGCTGGAACAGCAGGGCAAGGCCGTTGCGGGAACGAGTTTCAGCTACGCACTGGGCAAGCTCGTGCTGTGGAGCGCCGATGCGGGCGCGGTCGACCCACGCGGCGAGGTCCTGAACTCGCGCGAGTTCCGGCATCTCGCCATCGCGAACCCGCAGCTGGCGCCCTACGGCGAAGCGGCGCAGCAAGCATTGACCGCGCTGGGACTTTGGGAGCAGGTGCAGGGCCGTATTGTGCAGGGCGACAATATCGCGCAAACCCTGCAGTTCGTGCAGACCGGCAACGCCGAGCTCGGTTTCGTCGCGAAGTCGCAGTTACTCGATGTCGACGGTAGCGGCAGCTACTGGGAAGTGCCGGCCGAACTCTACGCTCCAATCGTGCAGCAGGGGGTATTGCTCCACGAATCAGTGGCGGCGCGCGCGTTCATCGAGTTCATGCAGCACGACAGCACGAAAACGACAATCCGCGAGGCCGGTTACGAGCTGCCGTGAAGCGGGGTGCCAGGCGAGCGTTGCGATAAGAATATTCGCCCTTCTTGAGGTGCGTCTGCCCGGTTTGATGGGATTGCAGTTGGGATCAGTCGCTACCGAAGGCGGCGCCACCGGCTTTCGGATCCGGCGGCGGCGTCAGGAAGGGGTTGGCCCACGTACCTGCGCGGGCCAGACCCCTGCCATGATTCCAGCGGTCAGAGCGGATTTCCCTCCGCATCCAGTTCCACGATCGGATAGCCGAGCGGCATGAGGGAATCGTTGATCGTTGCCTTGTCACCGACGACGACAATGATCATGTCTTCCACCGGCAGATGCTTGCGCGCGAGCTCGTTGATGCGTTCGATGCTCATGTTCGTGATCAGCTGCTGCTGCTGGCGCACGAACTCGGGTTCCAGGTCATACGTGATGATCTGTTCCAGCAAGCTGGCTTTCTGGCCCGGCGTTTCGTAATCCAGCGCTTCGCTCTGGCCAATCGCGTCCTGCGTGAAGCGCAGCTCGACATCGGTGATGCCTGTGTCGCGGAAGCCGCTGATCTCGTTCATGAACTGCACGACGGCATCGGCGGTGCTGTCGGTGCGTACGCCGGCCGACGCGGTGAAGGGCCCCGGGATTTTCGTTGCCGAGAATCCGCTGCGGGCACCGTAGCTGTAGCCCTTGTCTTCACGCAGGTTCAGGTTGATGCGACTGTTGAACGCGCCGCCTAGCACGTAGTTCATCATCGAGCGCTCGAAGTATTCGCCAGTCGGATCATTCGTCAGCGTGCCCATGTAGCCGATGCGGATTTCCGATTGCGCAGCGCCAGGCTTGTCGACGAGGTAGAGCGTGCCGCCGGCGAGTTGCGGTGTCGCGCCCAGCTGAGTCAGCGTGACATTCTCGTTCGGCAGGTTCTGCAGGAAACCGAGCTTGCCAATAATCGTATCCTGCTCAAGCGCGCCGACAACGATGACTTTCAGCGCCTGCGCGACGAGATTGCGACGGCTGAAGGCCTCGACATCTTCCAGCGTCAGCCCCATCAGTGTATCGACGGTGCCGGCGGCGGATACCGAGAAGGCATGCGCGTCGCCATAGATCAGGCGACGGTAAACGTTGTTGGCGATCGCGCCCGGATCCTCTTTTTCGGACTCGAGGCTTTCGATGGTCTGCTGCTTGATGCGATCGAGGTCGTCCTGCGTGAAGGCCGAGCGGAACAGGCGCTCTTGGAGCAGCGCCAGCGTCGCATCGAGATTGCGTTCGAGGCTCTGCACGTTGACGAGGAAGGTTTCATTGCCGGCGCCAACACTGATGACGCTGCCGAGTTTGTCGAGTTCCTTTTCGAATTCTTCCGCGGAACGATCCTGGGTGCCTTCATTCATCATGTCGGCCGTCAGCTGTGCAAGGCCGTATTCCTCGGGCGACTCCAGCAGATGACCGCCCTCGAACACGAGGCGCAGGCTCACCAGTGGCACCTCAGTGTTTTCAGTGCCGATGAAGTCGATACCATTGTCGAGCGAGTCCGTCCAGAATTCCGGCATCGTCACCAGCGGATTGGCTGGCGGTGTCGGACGCACGCTGCGGTCGAGAGAGCTGCCACCACGGCGCTGTTCCAGCGGCACCGCATCGCCTTCGATGCGCGCGATGCGCGACGGGATCGTGAAGTTGTCGGACTGGGCGATGATGTCAGGCGCGCTCGGTGGCACGATACTGAGGTATACCGCTGGCTTGTCCTTCATATAGGTCTCGAATACCCGGATGACGTCTTCCTTTGTCAAAGCACGGATTTCCGCGAGTTCCTTCTGGATCAGGTTCGGATTGCCAAAGAAGGTCTGGTTCGAGGCAAGCTGGGTGACCTTGCCGCTGACACTGGCAAGGCTGCGGATCAGGTTCGCTTCCTGCGTTGCCTTGTAGATCAGGATGTCTTCGTCGCTGATCGAATCAGCATTGAACTGCGCGAACACCTTGCGGATGTCGGCTTCGAATGCGTCCAGTGGCGTGCCGGGGAAGGGCAGCACCAGATAGGTCATCAGGCCGGACAGTTCGAGGTTGTATGAGAAGGCCTGTGCCTGGATCGCTTTCTGCGTCAGCACGAACTCCTTGTAGAAATAGGACTTGCGTCCGATACCGATGATCTCGTTCAGCGCTGACAGCGCGACGCGGTCCGGATGGTCCATCGGCACCGATGGGTAGGTGATCAGCAGCCCGGGGAAACGGATGTTCGGGTCGACATAGGAGATATAGCGGTCGGCATCGAGCACGGCGGGAACCTGCTGCTGCTTCTCGACCGGCGGGCCGGGCGGGATTTCACCGAAATACTTGACGACGAGCGCCATCGCCGCGTCCTTGTCGACGTTGCCGCCAATCGTCAGCGTCGCGTTGTTCGGGCCGTACCAGCGCAGGAAGAACTGTTTCAGGTCGTCGAGCGTCGCGGCGTCGAGGTCTTCGACGAAGCCAATCGGCATCCATGAATAGGGATGATCCGGCGGAAACATCGCAGTGAAGGTCTTCTCGGTCCACAGGCCATAGGGCGAGTTCTCGTAGCTCTGGCTGCGTTCGTTCTTGACCGTGGCGCGCTGCGTTTCGAATTTCTCCTGCGTGACGGCGTCGAGGAAGTAGCCCATGCGGTCTGACTCGAGCCACAGCATCGTTTCGAGCTGGTTGCTGGGGACTGTCGCGAAATAGTTGGTGCGATCGAAGTCGGTCGTGCCGTTCAGCGTGCCACCGACTTCGGTAATGATGCGGAAGTGTTCTTCGTCGGCGACGTTCTCCGAGCCCTGGAACATCATGTGCTCGAAGAAGTGCGCGAAACCGCTGCGCTGGGCTTCTTCGCGCGCGGAGCCGACGTGGTAGGTGACGTCGACGTGGATCAGTGGATCGGAGCGGTCTTCATGGATGATGACCGTGAGTCCGTTATCGAGCAGGTACTTGTTGTAGGGAATGATCAGCTCGTCGCCGCTCGATTCCACCGTTTCGACCAGTGAATAGCCGACGGGTTCGACCGCCGCAGCCGTGCTGCCAGCGCCGGTGGTCGACGCGGTATCCGCGCCGCATGCAGCGAGGGCCAGCACAAGGGAGAGGAGGGCCGTACGAGCCACGAAAAGGCCGCCTGAAGGGGAAATCCGCATATCTGTCTCCTTAAAAAAAGGGCCGAAACTGGCTGGATTAAAGCATAAGGATCCGACTTCGCCCACTGGGCTTCGTCGTGGCGAGCACGACTTCTGCGCTGTGAAAAGCCCCAGGGCACCCGGGGGACTGTTGCCTCCGGAATATCCGCCGCGAAGGGGGACCAGTCCCGGCCTGGCCACGCCGCAAAGTCGAACTTGTCCCGACACCGCGCGGTCGAAGCCGTCCCGACGTAGCCCCGAGGGGCGAAGTCGGATTACCATCCCCGCTTTTGCCGGAGTCCGCCGTGTTCGAAGCACTGAACGAATCTGCCCTTACCGCCTGGCTGAATAGCCAGTTGTGGGGCTTCCCGATAGCCGAGGTGTTCCACATCGTCATGACGGGGGGCTTCTTTGGCGGAGTCGCAATGCTCGACCTGCGCCTGCTGGGCTGCAACAAACGGATCTCGTCATTGACGCTGATGCAACACATCCTGCCATGCCTGTGGTGGCTGTTCAGCGGGGTGGTCGTCAGCGGCCTGCTGCTGTTCCTGTTCATGCCGCTGGAATACTCCGGCAATCCGGCCTTCCAGTTGAAGCTGGGGCTGATTGCTGCCGGTGGCCTCAATGCGGTGGTGATGCATGTCGTGCTGCTGCGCAATCAGTTCGCGTGGGACGCGCACAGTCCAGTACCGCTGAGTGTGCGTGTCGCTGCGCTGCTGTCGCTGGCAGTGTGGATCGCCACGCTCGCCTGCGGTCGCCTGATCGCCTATTACTATGGCGCCTGAGGCGGCACTGGCGCCCGCCACTTCGCCGGAGTAGACGCACTGCATGGCAATACAACTGATGAAGCTGCGCCATGTGCCGCCCGACGAGCTGGAGGAAATCCATGCCTTGCTGGAAGCACATGCGATCGAGGTGTACGAAACCAGTGCCGGCAACTGGGGTATCTCGATGCCCGCGCTGTGGTTGCCCGACGAAAGCCGCTTCGATGAAGCGCGTACCTTGCTTGACGCTTACGCCGCGGAGCGCCAACAACGTGCCCGCAGCGAATACGCCACCTTGAAAGCGGCAGGCAGAGCCCGCACTTTCGTCGATATCGCACGGGAGAATCCGCTGCGCTTCGTTGGCTGCCTGGCACTGGTCGGCGTCGTGGCCTGGTTCTCACTGGCACCCTTTTTTTGATCCCGCGAGCGATAGAGGGTTTTCACTGCGACGAGCGCTACGGCAGTCGCGCTTTACGTATCTGTGAACAGGAGCAACAAACATGATCCTCGACATCCAGCCGCTCGGCTTCCAGTGGCGCACCTACGATCCCTTCCTGTTCTGCGCCTTCCACAAGGATGACTTTCCGAAAGGCAATGACACGCTTGGTCCCGCCGCCGCGCTGACGGGCCGCAATATTGGCATGGACTTCGAGATCCGCGATGGCTGGCGCATGTATCACGGCGACAAGGTTCCCGGTTTTCCCGGCCATCCGCATCGTGGATTTGAAACGGTGACGATCGTGCAGCAGGGGCTCGTGGATCATGCCGACTCGCTCGGCGCCGCGGGCCGCTACGGTAACGGCGACGTGCAATGGATGACGGCTGGACGCGGATTGCAGCACAGCGAGATGTTTCCTTTGCTCGACCAGGAGCAGGGCAACCCGCTATTGCTATTCCAGGTCTGGCTGAACCTGCCGGCGAAACACAAGCTCGTCGATCCGTATTTCGCGATGTTCTGGGGCAAGGAACTGCCGGTCGTGCATGAGAAGGACGCTGCGGGGCGCCCGATCAAGGTCGAAATCACCGCGGGTGATTACAGGGGTACGAGGGCACTGACACCACCGCCGCATTCGTGGGCAGCCGATCCCGCCAACGGTGTCGCGATGTGGGTCATCGATCTTGCGCCCAGCGCGGAATGGGAATTGCCCGCGGCCGCTGCGGGACTCAACCGCGCGCTGTACTTCTTCGAAGGGCAGAGCGCGACGATCGGTGGATACACGATCGCGGCGAAACATGGCATCAAACTGCAGCCCGATGCTGCAGTGAGTATTCGCAACGCCGAGGCACCGGCGCGTTTGCTGCTGCTGCAGGGACGACCCATCGGCGAGCCTGTGGCGCAACACGGCCCCTTCGTCATGAACACGCGCGAGGAACTCATGCAAGCCTTCAACGACTACCAGCAGACGCAGTTCGGCGGCTGGCCTTGGCCGCGCGCCGATCAGGTCCATGGTCGCCGCGCACGCTTCGCGCGTTTCATCGACGGCACGGAAGTCGAGCCTTGATCGTCGGGCGCAAAGGTGTAACTTTGCGGCTTGCCGTGTAAGGAGCGCTCATGGAAGCAGAACTCGAACAGTTCCAGCAGATCTACACGCTGGCAACTACCTACCTGGTCACGTACGCCTTCCAGATCCTGGGCGCGCTGATCATCCTCATGCTCGGCTTTCTGCTGGCGCGGCGCGCGGGTCGCATGGTCGAGAGCATGATGGTGCGCCATCACATCGATGTAACGCTCAGCAAGTTCACTGCCGCGGGCCTCAGGACCCTTGTCATCGCGCTGGTGGCGATCATCGTGCTCGGCAAGCTTGGCATCAGCGTGACGCCCTTCGTCGCCGCCGTCGGCGCCGTATCGCTCGGTGCGGGGCTCGCGCTGCAGGGCTTGCTGTCGAACTACAGTTCCGGCATCAGCATCATCGTCACGCGCCCCTTCATCGTGGGCGACACGATCACGGTGCAGGGCGTGACCGGACTCGTGAAGTCGGTGAGCCTCGGCAGTACGCTACTGACCAACGAAGACGGTGTGCAGATACTGATCCCCAACAAGCATATCGTTGGCGAAATCATCCAGAATTCCTTTGCCGACAGCCTCGTCGAAAGCCATGTCGATATTTCCTATCGCAGTGATCCGCTGCAGGCCGTCGCGCTGATCCGCCAGGCGCTGAATGGTGTGCATGGCGTCGACGCCAAACATGCGCCGCAAGTGGGCATTGATGCCTTCGGCGAAAACGGGATCACGCTCGGCATTCGCTTCTGGGTGCGCACCGAGCTGCTTTTCCAGGCGCGCTACCAGGCGCATGCCGAAATCTTTCGCGCACTGCGCGACAACAAAATCGAGATACCAGTCCAGCAGCGCGAGGTGCGCATGCTGCAGGACAGTGTATCTTGAGGCCCGCGGCCTGAGGCCGGGAGGCAGGCGATGTTTTATGCAGCGGTGTTAGCCGGCGGCAAGTCCTCGCGCATGGGGCAGGACAAGTCACGCCTCGTGCTGAACGGCAAGACCTTGCTGGAGCGCGCCGTCGACCTGTTGCAGGGTTGCGGTGCGGAACTCGTGCTCATCGCCGCCAGCGCGGCGGAGGGACGGCGCAACTGCGTGCCCGACCTGCTGCCGCACTGTGGCCCACCTGGCGGGCTCTATTCGCTGCTGGACCACATCAAGCACAACTACGGGCTCGACGGATCGCCACTGTTGTTGATTCCCGTCGACATGCCAATGCTGAGGACTGCGACCTTGCAACGCCTGCTGGCAACCTCGATGAATGCATCGGGCTGCCATTTCGAAGATGAAGTGTTTCCCTGCGTCGTCAAGGCAACGCCCGATCTCTACACGCACCTGCGCGACCTGTTCAACGCTGGCACTGAGCTCGGTGGCAGTCGTTCGATGAAAGGCGTGTTCAGCTATCTCAGCGCGAAGGTGGTAGCGCTGGAAGACATTCCCCGCGCCGAATTCAGCAACACGAACACCCCGGAAGAGTGGGCGGCCGTGGTGCAGGCCAGCAGCAAGAATACGCAACAGCGCTGAATCAGTTCAGCGGCGCCGCGCGTACGAAGATAGTGGCGAAACGCGCACGGTCGAGCGTCAGCACGCCGGGTTTGATGTCGCTGATCATGCCTTGTTCCAGCATTTGGGAAGCGGCGCTTGCAAGGGGCAAAAAAAAGGCGGCCATGTCGGCCGCCTCTTCGATTACTTCATCATGTCTTCGAGCTTGCGACGACTTTCGTTGAAGTCGAAGTACTGCTTTTGCCATTCAGAAAGGCTTGTGGCCAGCGCAACCTGCACCGCCGTCACCTTGTACTCGGGGCAGTTCGTGGCCCAGTCGCTGTAGTCCGTCGTGACGACGTTCGCACCGGACGAGGGCGTGTGGAAGGTCGTGTAGATGACGCCTGGCTGCATGCGATCGGAGATCTTCGCGTGCAGCGAGGTTTCGCCCTTGCGGCTACGGATCGACACGAGGTCGCCGTCCTTGATGCCGCGTTCGGCGGCGTCGTCGGCATGGATCTCAAGGACATCCTCGTCGTGCCACAGGTTGTTCATCGTGCGCCGCGTCTGGGCACCGACGTTGTACTGGCTGAGGATGCGGCCAGTGGTCAGGATCAGCGGGAACTTCGGCGTGACGCGTTCTTCGGTCGGCACGAACTCGGTCTTGATGAACAGGCCCTTGCCGCGCACGAAGCCGTCGATGTGCATGATGGGGGTACCCATCGGCGCTGCGTCGGTTATCGGCCACTGCATGCTGCCTTCGTTATCGAGACGATCGAAGCTGACGCGCTTGAAGGTCGGCGTCAGCGCGGCAATTTCTTCCATGATCTCGGCGGCGTTGTTGTAATGCATTTCATAGCCCATCGCTTTCGAGATTTCGACGGGGATTTCCCACTCATGCTTGCCGGTCTTCGGCGGCATCACCGGACGCACGCGGCCAAGGCGGCGTTCGGCGTTCGTGAAGGTGCCGTCCTTCTCGAGGAAGGAAGTCCCGGGCAGGAACACGTGCGCGAACTTCGCGGTTTCGTTGAGGAACAGGTCGCACACGACGAGGCATTCGAGATTGTTCAGGGCCGCTTCGACGTGGTGGGTGTTCGGGTCGGACTGCGCGATGTCTTCGCCCTGTACAAACATGCCACGGTAATCGCCCTTGATGGCGGCATCGAACATGTTCGGGATGCGGTAGCCAGGCACCGGATCCTGCTCGACGCCCCAGGCGTCGGAGAACAGTTTGCGGGTCTCTTCATCGCTGACATGGCGGTAGCCGGAGAACTCGTGCGGGAAGGAGCCCATGTCGCAGGAACCCTGCACGTTGTTCTGGCCGCGCAGCGGGTTTACGCCGGCGCCGTTCATGCCGATGTTGCCGGTCAGCATCGCGAGGTTCGCCATGCCGATGACCATTGTCGAACCCTGCGAGTGCTCGGTGACGCCGAGACCATAGTAGATCGACGCGCGTGGAGCACGCGCATAACGGCGCGCGGCTTCACGGATCTGGCCTGCATCGCAGCCCATGAGGTCAGCGACGGCTTCAGGGGCGTTCTTCGGATCCTTGATGAACTCGAGCCACTCGGCGAAGGCTTTGGTGTCACAGCGTTCGTTGATGTAATCCCAGGCGGCGAGATCCTCGGTGACGATCGTGTGAGCAAAGGCGTTGATCAATGCCACGTTCGTACCCGGGCGCAGCGGAAGGTGGATACTGGCCTTCACGTGCGGCGAATCGACGAGGTCGATGCGGCGCGGATCGCACACGATGATTTCGGCGCCTTCGCGGATACGGCGCTTCATGCGTGATGCGAATACCGGATGGGCATCGGTCGGGTTCGCGCCGATCAGCAGCACCAGGTCGGTTTCATCAACCGAGGCGAAGTCCTGCGTGCCAGCAGAGGTGCCGAGCGTGTTTTTCAAACCGTAGCCGGTCGGCGAATGGCATACGCGCGCGCAGGTGTCGGTGTTGTTGTTGCGGAAGGCGGTACGAATCATTTTCTGCACGACCCAGACTTCCTCGTTGGTGGTGCGCGAGGAGGTGATGCCGCCGATCGAGGTACGGCCGTACTTCGCCTGGATCTCGAGGAAGCGCTTTGCGGTGTACTGGACCGCTTCTTCCCAGCTGACTTTACGCCAGGGATCGGTCGGCGCATTGCGGATCATCGGGCTAAGCATGCGCTCCTTACTGGTGGCGTAGCTCCATGCGAAGCGACCTTTGACGCACGAGTGGCCCTGGTTTGCCTTGCCGCTCTTAGCGGGCACCATGCGCACGACTTCGTTGCCCTTCATCTCAGCATTGAAGGTGCAGCCGACGCCGCAATAGGCACAGGTCGTTTCGACGGCGTAGTCGGGCGTGCCGAGTTCGATGACCGATTTTTCATTCAGCGTGGCGGTAGGGCAGGCCTGTACACAGGCGCCGCAGGACACGCATTCCGAATTGAGGAACGTTTCGCTGATGCCGGCACTGACCTTGGAGCGGAAACCGTTGCCCTGGATCGTCAGCGCGAAGGTGCCTTGCACTTCTTCACAGGCACGCACGCAGCGCGAACAGACGATGCACTTGCTGGCTTCGAAGGTGAAGTAGGGGTTGCTCTCGTCTTTCTTCGCTTTCGTGTGGTTCTCGCCGTCGTAGCCGTAGCGCACTTCGCGCAAGCCCGTGGCGCCGGCCATGTCCTGCAGTTCGCAGTCGCCGTTCGCGGAGCAGGTCAGGCAGTCGAGCGGATGGTCCGAGATATACAGCTCCATGACGCCCTTGCGCAGCTTCGCGAGCTTGCCATTCTGCGTCGTGACCTTGAGGCCGGCTTCAGCAGGCGTGGTGCATGAGGCGGGCGTGCCACGGCGACCTTCGATTTCGACGACGCACAGGCGGCAGGAGCCGAAGGCCTCGAGCTTGTCGGTGGCGCAGAGTTTCGGAATCGTGATGCCGAGCTGCTTGGCGGCGCGCATGATGCTCGTGCCTTTCGGCACGGTGACTTCATGACCGTCGATCTGCAGTGTCACGGTTTCGGTGCTGGTGCTTTCGGGTGTGCCGAAATCGATCTCGGGAGTAGCGAGCTGCGGGTCGAAGAGAATCGGAGTGTTGACGATCGAGTTCATTGGAAGTCCCCCTTGAAGTGTTTGACTGCGCTCATCACCGGCATGGGCGTCAGTCCGCCCATTGCGCATAGTGATGTGGATTCCATCGTTTCACACAGGTCTTTCAGAATGATGTGCTGGTATTCGCGCTCGTGTTCCGATTTTGCGGCGACGATGCGATCGATTGTTTCCATGCCACGGGTCGAGCCGATACGGCAGGGCGTGCATTTGCCGCAGGATTCGGCGGCGCAGAATTCCATCGAGAACCGCGCCATCCTGGCCATGTTGACCGAGGTGTCGAACACGACGACGCCGCCATGGCCCAGCATACCGCCCGCTTTAGCGAAGTCTTCGTAGTCGAGCGGCGTGTCGAGCAGCTCTGCGGGGAAGTACGCACCGAGCGGACCGCCGACCTGCACCGCGCGCAGGGGATTGCCGCTGTAGGTGCCGCCGCCGAAATCCTCGATCAGTTGGCGTAAGGTGAGGCCGAAGGCTTTTTCGACAAGGCCACCATGTTTGATATTGCCGCCGAGCTGGAAGGGCAAGGTGCCGAGCGAACGGCCGCGGCCGAAGTTGGCGTAGTGCTTGCCGCCTTTTTCGAGGATCACCGGAATGGTCGCCAGCGAGATCACGTTGTTGACGACCGTCGGCTTGCCGAACAGGCCTTTCAATGCGGGCAGGGGAGGCTTCGGACGGATTTCGCCGCGCTTGCCTTCGAGCGATTCGAGCAGCGAGGTTTCCTCGCCGCATACGTAGGAGCCGGCACCCATGCGCACTTCGAGGTCGAAGGCCTTGCCGCTGCCGAGAATATTCGCGCCGAGGTAGCCGGCCTTGTGTGCGTTGGCGATGGCTTCATTGAGGATGACCTGTGTCAGCGGATATTCGGAGCGCAGGTAGATGTAACCTTTTGTCGCGCCTACCGCGATGCCGGCGATGAGCATGCCTTCGACCAGCGATAGCGGATCGCCCTCCATGATCATGCGGTCGGAGAAGGTGCCGCTGTCGCCTTCATCGGCGTTGCAGACGATGTATTTCTGCGTGTGCTCTCCGTCCGGTTGGGCATCCATGACTGTCTTCCACTTGATGCCGGTGGGAAAGGCGGCGCCGCCGCGGCCACGCAGGCCGGAGTCGAGGACTTCTTTCACGATGTCCGCGCTGGATTTCTGCAGGGCATTCTGCAGTCCGACGAAACCGCCGAGTGATTTGTAGTCATCGACAGAGGTCGCCGCGATCAGGCCACAGCGTGCGAAGGTCAGGCGCTCCTGGTTCTTGAACCAGGGCAGCTCGGACACATTGCCGAGGGACAGATTGTGCTGTCCGCCCGTGAGGAACTCGGCGTCGAACAGTTCATGCACGTCATCCGAAGTCACAGGGCCGTAGCCGACGCGGCCATTCGCCGTTTCGACTTCAACCAGTGGCTCAAGGAAGCAGGCGCCGCGCGAGCCGTTACGAACGATGGTTACGTCAAGGTTGCGGTATTTCGCCTCAGTAGCGATGGCCTCGACGACGAGTTCAGCGCCGAGCGAGGAGGCCGTGGTTTCGCGTGGAACGTAGATCCTTATGCTCATATCACTTCTCCCCCGCGGCTTTGCTGGCGAGCGCATTTGTCAGCGCCTGGAAGGACTTCGGCGTGACGCGGCCGTAAGTCTGCTTGTCGACAATGATGTTCGGGGAGCACGCGCAATTGCCGAGGCAGTAGACGGGCTCGAGCGTGAAGTTACCGTCCGCGGTAGTTTCATGGAAATCAATGCCGAGCTGCTGCTTGACGGCGGCGGTCAACTGCTCAGAGCCCATGGCCTGGCAGGCTTCGGCCTGGCAGACCTTGACGGTGTAGCGACCGGGTTTGTGGCGGCGGAAATCGTGGTAGAAGCTCGTGACGCCATGGACTTCGGCGCGTGACACGTTGAATAGCCTGCCGAGCATCGGCATTGCCGCCTCGTCGACGTAGCCGAAGGTCTCCTGCAGCTTGTGCAGGGCAACGATCAGTGCGCCGGGTTGGTCACGGAATTCTTCGACTACTTCAGTGGCCAGTTCCAGGGTGAAATCCCGGAACGTGGCTGGACTTGCCGTTTGCATCATGAATCTGCCCTTCATCGCTCTCAATGTTGAGTGGGGGGACGCCGGATCGATGTGTGTCCCGCTGCAGTGCTTTGTGAAAAAAATAAGGAAAATTCGTAACTAATCAAGCTGTTAGGGTCGAACCGTCCGGTTCGGCGCGCGATTCTATCATGAGGTTTGGACTGCCGCTATGGCAAAGCCAAGTGTACTGGGACCTGGCGCGTCAGACCATGGTTTTATCAGCCCCAGTGCCGGCTTGTGAGGCTAGGGGGATGCCGCTGCCCGGACGGCAGGAGGAGGAAAACAGCGGCAAAAAAAAGCCGGACCAGCGCACTAACGCTGGTCCGGCGGGTTTAGCAGTTAAAGCATCAGAAGCTGATATTGGCCCCGATGGTGTAAGTACGACCGACCGTGTCGTAGAGCGCGGCGTTCGGTCCGCCGGTACCGCCGACGAAGCCCGGGTTGCCCGGCGTCTGCGGCGGAGCGCGATCGAACAGGTTCGTTGCGTTTGCAAACAGGCGGTAGGTTTGTTCGCCAACTGCCAGCTCGTAGCTCAGGTTAAGGTCAGCATAGGTGACGGACGGTACCGAGTTGTCGTCGACGTTGATGCCTTCCTTGAACAGACGGTTGAGTGTCCGGCCATCGAAGTAGCGTCCTTGCAGGAAGGCGCGGAATGGTCCCCGCGAGTAGGTCAGCGCAGGCAGCAGGCGCCACTCCGGCTGCTCGAGGCCGAGGTTGTCGCGCGGCGCTCGTGGCAACTGGTTGTAGTTTTCCCGCACCTGGCTGGCATAGAAGCGGAAGCCAAGCGATTCACCGCCACCGAACAGATTGATATCGCGCTGGTAGTTCAGCTCGATGTCGATGCCGGTCAGTACCTGGCGGCTGAGGTTGATGAACAGGCTGTCGACGCGCGTGATCTGTCGCGTCGTCGGGTCGCGCAGCACGTACTGGCAGAGATCGGTGGCGCCGGTATAGCAACCGGTGACGATGTTCTGGAACGTCAACTGTCCTAACGCATCCTTGACGTCGATATCGAACCAGTCAACCGAGAGTCCCAGGCCATCGAGCGCGCCGCCTGGCTGCCAGACGAAACCAACCGTGACGGTATCGGCTTTTTCCGGTTCGACCAGTGGGTTGCCACCGGTACGGCTGGCAGTCCCGATGACGGCATTGTTGAACTCCGGATCGTTGACGTTGGCGCCGCCTGCCGTAGCGTCGAAGCGCTCGCGGATGTTGGCCGCGCGCACGTCGCGTGAACGGGTTGCACGAATGCGGAATTCATCGGTCAGGCTCCAGCTCAGGCCGTATTTCCATGAGTCAATGCCACCCGAACCGGTGTATTCGGCGTAGCGATAAGCCATGTTGAGGTCGAGGTTTTTCACCAGGGTGCGATCGGCCAGCAAAGGCACTTCAAGTTCGCCGAAGGCTTCCTTCACCGAGAAGCCACCGGCGAGCACCGTGTCGGGCGTCTGATAGGAGCCGGTGAACAGGACGTTCGACAGGCTTGCATTGCCCGTGAAACCGGGTGGCACGCTACCGGCGCGCACACCGCGCATGCCGTTCGGCAGGTTCTCGGGAATCAAACCGCGGAAGCCGGTGTTGACGCCGTTGAGGTAAACGAATTCGTCGCGCAGATCGTGTTTCCACTGGCGCAGTTCGTCTTTGCGGTACGACGCACCGACGGCCAGCATGACAGGACCCGCGCCGATGCCCTCGTAAATCGGTCCGTTCAACACGGCTTCGGCAACGGATTGCTCCGAGTCGGAGGCCACGACGGTTTCATCGTCCAGCAGGTAGCTGGCAGCTTGCGATGAGACACTTTCGACTCCACCGAAGATGTTCACTGGCACGCAGTCGCCGAAGGTGCCGGGATTGACCAGCGCCGCGCGGCATATCGGCGAACCATTGGCGGGGTTGGTGACGACGTCGAGTGCCAGTGGCAGGCGACCCATGATCATGCCGCCGTGGAACAGCATCTCCTGTCCGCTTTCGGAGTACTGTGCATAGGCGTTCAGGTTCCAGTCTGTGAGGAAGCCTTCGGTGAAATCGTAGTCAAAACCTACGGTGCCCGAATACAGCTGGTCATTCTGCTCGACACTATATGAACCGAGCGGGGTGGTTCTGTCGCGCGGCGCAAGCCCGCTATAACCCATGTTAAAGCTGGCACGGTTTTCGGCGACCATTACGTCACGAACGTTTTGCGGCAGGAAGGGGTTTTCGCGGAAGATCGTTGCCTGCCAGGGGCCGGTCAAGACAATCGAGTTGAACCAGGGGCCTTCCACGCCGGCAAAGCCGTAGATGCCTTGCGCGAACAGCGTCAGGTTTTCATTGACGTCGAAGTCGTAGTAGCCGAACAGGCTGTGCCTGTAGTTGGCCTGCTGGACGGCGTTGTCCGCGTCCATGCCCCAGCTCTTGTCGCGCTGGTTTTCGGCGAAGCAGTTACAGCCACCGTTCAGGATGCCTACACCGGAGAAGTTGAGTTTCTGCGTGACGATGCTATCGCCGGAGCGCACGAATTCCAGTTTGTCGAGCGCGGAGCCGGGCTGGTTGATGATACCGCCGGCTGCCATGTTGGTCTGGCGGACGAAGTCGCGGGTGATGAACGTCGGCTGGCCGGCGCCGGTTTGCGGGTTCGTGACCCAGGCACGCTGTCTGAACCATTCACGCGACTGCAGGGCATCCAGCGACTGGATTCTTTCCTGGTCGAACCAGTCGGCCGACACAAGCAGATGGCCACGTTCGCCGACTGCGGTGCCCCAGGTGGCGCTTGCGCCGTAGTTGTCACCGTCGCGGCGCGAGGTCGTGCCGGCCTGCACATTCGCCGTGAAGCCTTCATAGTTCGTGTTCAGCTGGAAGTTGACGACGCCGGCCACGGCGTCCGTACCGTAAGCGGCAGAAGCGCCACCAGTAACGATCTCGACACTGCTGATTGCTGCTTGCGGCAGCGAGCTGACGTTTACGACACCGTAGCGGTTACCGCTCGGCATCCTGCGGCCGTTCAACAGTACGAGCGTGCGGCTCGAGCCGGCCCCGCGCAGGTTCAGGTTGGAACCCCCCGTGGTCAGGCCCCCGGTGTTCTGCGGGCGCTGATTATTCAGAAACTGTGGCAACTGGCTCAGGCCTTCGACCAACTGGCGCGGGTTCATGTCGGCGAGGTTGCTGAGCGTGACGGCCGTTACTGGTGTCGGGGTCTCAAGCCCGTTGACGCGCTGGATGCGCGATCCGGTAATCGTGATCTCCTCGACTTCAGCACCCTGTTGCGCGTTGGCGACGCCGGCGAGGCCGACAGCCAGAGCCATTGTGCAAATCTTGATTCCGGATGCGTGCAGTGAGGTGTAGCGGGTTGGCGCGCGTGAATGCGCCTTTGCGTTCGGATGTGTAGCCATGGTTTCTCCAGGTCATTATGGTTGTTGTAGCCAGCGCCAGTCGTTGATGTATGCGCTGTTTCCCCTTTTGTTGCGACACGAGCAGTACTGCTTTCAAACTGCCCGCGACACAGTGCCAGCGATTTCCTGTTCGAGCAAGCCTACCCATGGCCGGCTGATAGCTGACCACGAGGGAGCGAACGGCATGATAAAAAATATTGCAGGGTGCCGGGAGTCTTTTTTGCAGCGAAGTAGCTATGTATGGCTTGACGCTGGACCGGCGGCTTACAGAGAAGCCGGCGCGAACATCAGCAACACGTTACCGCCGATGCCATTGCGGACGCCGACGTAACCGGAGGGAACGAAGAGACGCTTGCCGGCCACGATCGGTCCCGCGGCGCCCATTGAGCCGCCTTTTGCCTGCACACCGTTGGTCGTAGCGAAGTCTTGCGCCGTGTCGAAACTCCAGAGCAAGGAGCCGTTTTGCGTAGACAGCGCGCGCACGACACCATCCCAGCCGCTCGATAGCACGAGATCGCCGCTGACAGTCAGCGGGCCGTCCTGGCCAGGATGCGTTTCGCGGCCGGCGATCGGTGCGAGTGGCGTCGACCACTGGCGCGCGCCATCGGCGATACGAATCGCGTGAATGCCGCCAGGGCCAAGCCCGAAGTAAACATTCGCGCCGTCGCTTGCGCCGCCCCAGATGATCTTGCCGCCGAACTCCGTAGTGTTTTCCACCAGCGCGGTCTCCCATAGAACATGTCCGTCGGCGGGATCGAAGGCGCGAACGATGCCGCTCTTCTGGCCGGCAACGAGAACTGGTGCGCCGTCGATCATCAGTAGCATGCCCGGAGAGCCGTAGTCCTGGTCGGGACCGCAGCTTTCCGCTGCGTTGGGACGCATGCATGCGACGGTCCAGATATCGTTCGCAGTACCCTGGCTGATCCACTGGATCACGCCGCTGGCGAGATCGATCGCGACGACTGCATCGGTGGCAAGGTCGGCAGGTGCGGAGTACGCATCGCCGGTTGTCACGAACAGGCGATTTGCCGCGAGGTCGATCGTCGGCGCACTCCAGATCGCGGCCCCCGATGGGCCGAAGCGCTTGTCACCCGTGCTTTCCGGTGGCGTTTCGATGACGTGCGTCTTCCACACCAGCGCGCCACTGCGCGCATCGAGCGCGACGACGCTGCCGCGGAAGGAGCAGCAGGTGTAGGTTGGCACGGCGCCGAGACCTTCCTCGCTCGACGACACCGGTACGATGAGGCGCAGGTCCGGGCTTTGCCCGGCAAGCCTGACGAGCCGCGGCGATCCGGTCAGGATCGCGGCGGGATGATCGTCGACCTTGCTTTGCCACACGAGTGCGCCGCTCAGCGCATCTACTGCGAATACGTCAGCACTACGGCTGCCGAACCACAGTAGCCAGCGGCCGTCGACCTCGGCCAGCGCCGGCGCCGTGCGCACGCCGCCGCTCGGCGACGCGAAGACCCAGTAGGTGCAGCCGCTATTGGCGTCGACCGCGTGCACTTCGCCGCTGTCGACACCTATATAAAGCACGTCGTCGTGTACGACCGGGTTGCCGACCACCGATCCGGCACCGGCGAAACCATAGCTCCATTGCAACTGCAGGGAATCCAGATCGCTGCTGACGATGCCAGCGGTGGCCGCGCGCGTATTCGCATCCCCATTGCCCCAGCCGGACCACGCGGAGCCGTTCGTTGTCAGCAGCGGCGGCTGCGCACAGGTTTCGGCGAAGGCCAGTGACGGCAGCAGCACTACAGCAAGCAATACGAAGAGACGCACTGGACCCCGGACTACAACTGGATGCGCGCGGCACCGTGATAGATGTTGAACCCGCGTTCGCCAATAAAACCGGCGAGCGTGATGTTGAATTCCTGCGCGAGTTCGACCGCAAGCGACGAGGGCGCGCCTACGGCAGCGACGAAGGCGCAACCGGCGGCTAGCGCTTTTTGCACGAGCTCGAAGCTGGCGCGACCGCTCAATATGATGCCGTGATCGCGCAGCGGCAATTTGCCCTGCTGGAACAGCGCGCCGACCAGTTTGTCCATGGCGTTATGACGGCCGACATCTTCTGCAATCAGCGCAATGGCCCCGCTCGCGTCGAACAACCCGACGGCATGATTGCCGCCAGTGGCATTGAACAGCACCTGTTGCGTGCGCAAGTCATTCGCAACCTGGTGCAGCAATGCGGCGGGGACGCGCAAGTTGCCGTCGGGCAAGGCGTCGTGTCCGGCGGTGCTCAATGCTTCGAGCGAGGCCTTGCCGCACACTCCGCAACTGGAGGTCGTATAAAAATGACGCTCGAGACGCAGTGCGTCAAAACGTGCATCGTCAGCGAGCTCGATGCGGATGACATTGGGCTTCGACGCATCTACGCTGGTGATCAACGCGTGCGAATGAATGATGTTTTCGGAATACAGGAAACCAAGCGCAAGGTCGGTATCACGGCCAGGCGTGCGCATCGTGATCGACACGCTGCGATGCACGCGGCCCTTGCGTGGATCGGTATAGCCGAGGCGGATTTCGAGCGGCTCTTCGACGGCCAGAAAATCCTGCACGGTCTCGGCGCGGCCGGCGCGCAGGCGAATTACTGTTGCCTGCGCCAATGTCGGGTCGGCAGGATCCGCAACGGCGATTCCGCCTCGGGTAGAAGTGTCAGTCATGGGTCGGGGAGCCGGGATCGTGGAAGCTAACGGTGCGGCCATTATTTGCGCTCACCAACACATCCGCAAGCCGCAGCGGAAAGTGGCCCGCGGGACGATCGTGGAAATAGTGCTGCAGTGTATTCGCGACGGCGGGGAAGGCCATTTCTGCCCAGGGAATTTCCTGTTCACTGAACAGCCGCACCTCGAGGCTTTCCTTGCCCGCGGCAAAACGGGGCTCGCGCAATATTGCGCGGTAGAACATGTGCACCTGGTTGATGTGGATGATGTGATAGATCGCATAGAGGTCGAGCACTTCGACTGCCGCGGTGGCTTCCTCGAACGTTTCGCGACGCGCGGTTTCGAGCGTCGACTCCCCGTTTTCCATGAAGCCGCCGGGCAGGGTCCACAAACCGGATCTGGGCTCGATCGCGCGCCTGCACAGCAGGACTTTGTCCTCGAACACAGGCAGGGCACAGACCACGATGCAGGGGTTCTGGTAATGCACGTGGCCGCACTGGTCACAGATATGGCGAAGGCGATCGTCATCCGCCGGCGTGCGCAGAGTTACCTTGTTGCCGCAAAGAGAGCAGAAATTCATCATCAGTCGAGATTGTTGGCCTGCATTTCAGTCAGGTCGGGTTCGGATTCCACGGCCCACATCTTTACCGTCTTGATCATGTTGTCCTTCACTTGCACGATCTCCGCGCGGTGGTACGGAAGCTTGATGCCGACATATGGCTCGGGAATGCTCTCAAGAAATTCGGTCAGCAGCCCATTCAGTGTTTTGGGGCCATCAGTCGGCAGATCCCAGTCGAGCGTACGGTTTATTTCACGGATGTTCGTCATGCCATCGATGAGATAGCTGCCATCATGCTGCGGGTGTATGTCGCTGGAGCGCTCGGAAAGGTTGGTCGTGAAGTTGCCGACGATTTCCTCGAGGATATCCTCGAGTGTCACGATGCCTTTGACGTCGCCGTATTCGTCGACGACGATCGCAATGCGTTGCTTCTGCTTCTGGAAGTTGACCAGTTGCACGGGTAGCGGCGTGCTCTCCGGAATGAAATAGGCCTCGCTCGTCACTTGCAGCAATTCCGCCTTGTTCACTTCCGGCATCTTGATCAGTCGCGCCGCGCCCCGCATGTGCAGGATGCCGATGACATTGTTGAGGTCCTTCTTGAAGACCGGCAGCCGCGTGTGCTGGCTGTTGACGATGAACTGCATGACGTCGGCGATGTCGTCCTCGAGATCGATGCCGGCGACTTCGTTGCGCGGCACCATGATGTCATTGACAGTCACTTTTTCGAGATCGAGCACGTTCAGCAACATGCTGTGACGTTGTCGTGAAAGGCTTCTGCCGGATTCATCGACTACCGAGCGCAACTCGTCGGCGCTGAGGTGATGGCTGTCGCCGTCGGCAGTATCAAGGCGCAGCAGTCGCACCAGCGCGCTCGATGCCGTGCTGCCCAGCCATACCAGCGGCTGCAGCACCTTCAATAGCCAGGTCAGTATCAGGCTCGACGGGTATGCGATTTTTTCCGGATGTAGCGCGGCGATCGTCTTGGGCGTGATTTCCGCGAAGACCAGCAGTACGACTGTCAGCAGCACCGTGGCGATCCAGATGCCAGCCTCGCCCCAGAGCCGCAGCGCGATGACCGTCGCGATGGAGGAGGCCAGCACGTTGACGAAGTTGTTTCCGATCAGGATGACACCGATCAGCCGATCCGGTGTTTTCAGCAAGTTGCCGGCGCGCAGCGCGCCCTTGTGCCGGTGCTTCATCAAATGACGTAGCCGATAGCGGTTCAACGACATCATTGCCGTTTCCGATGCCGAGAAATAGGCCGAACAGGCCAGCAGCACAAGCAGCGCGAAGAACAGCAGTTCGAGGGATGCGTCGCTCACGAGTAGGCTCGTTCGAGGGGCATGGCTATGTGAGGTCGAGCACGAGTTCCAGCACAATCTTTACGCCGAAATAGGCGACGATGAGGAAGGCAAAGCCCGACAGCGTCCAGCGATAGGCAGTCTTGCCGCGCCAGCCAAGCTGATGCCGACCCCACAACAGCGTGGCGAACACAATCGTCGACAGGATGGTAAAGAAGGTCTTGTGGGCAAGATGCTGTGCGAACATGTCCTCCATGAACAGGAAGCCCGACAGGATCACGCCGAGCAGCACGAGGAAGCCCACCCAGATCAATTCGAACAGCAGCGCCTCGAGCGTTTGCAGCGGCGGCAGGTGTTGCAGTGCGGGCGAGAAGTGCTTCTGCTTCAGCTCGCGGTTGAGCCACGCAACGAGTACTGATTGCACGGCGGCGATGGTGATGATGCTGAAGGCCGCGATGCCGAGCAGTATGTGCAGCAGAACGCCGCCGCTGATATCGCGATCCGGCGTGCCGCCGGGCAGCCACAACGAGGTGAGGATTGTGAGGATCGCGAGGGGAAACAGCGCGAGAAACAGGTTGTCGAGAGGTTTTTTCAGGCTGCTGGCGACGACGATGAGCGCGATCGTCCAGCTGAACAGCGTGGCGATCTTGAAGAGGCCAAAGTCGTAGCCAGCGTCGGTCGCAATGACTGCTATTACGCTGACGAGATGGATGGTCAGCGCCAGCGCGGCGACGGTCAGGACCTTACGGCGCTGCATTCGATGCTCGTCACCAGTACGCGCCCGCAACAGATCACGGCCCTGGAACAAGGTTCCCAGCGAATAAAAGATGACGGCGACGATGCCTGAGAGGGTAGCGAGCATGGTCGGAAGTGTCTCACATGGGGCAAGCTTGATAAACGTATTTTAGCCAGCGTCGCCCTATGTTCCGCGGGGCGCATTGAGTAGAATTCGCGCCTCTCACGCATTCCGGTGACGACCATGTTTGAATCCCTGACAGAACAACTTTCCCAGACACTGCGCAACCTCAGCGGCAAGGCGCGGCTGTCTGAAGACAATATCCAGGAAAGCCTGCGCGAAGTGCGCAAGGCCCTGCTCGAGGCCGACGTGGCCCTGCCGGTCGTCAAGGATTTCATCGAGCAGGTGAAACTGCGCGCGCTTGGGCAGGAAGTCAGTCGCAGCCTGAGCCCCGGCCAGGCCTTCATCAAGATCGTGCAGGCTGAACTGCAGATGTTGATGGGCAACGAAAACACGGCGCTCGACCTGCGCGCGACGCCGCCGGCAATCGTGCTCATGGCGGGTCTGCAGGGCGCCGGTAAAACCACCACGGTTGCAAAACTCGCGCTGCTGCTGAAAAACCGCGACAAGAAGTCTGTCATGGTCGTCAGCGCGGACGTGTATCGTCCTGCCGCGATCAAGCAGCTCGAAACGCTCGCTGCTGAAGCGGGCGTTGAGTTCTTCCCAAGCGATACTGGACAGAAACCCACAGACATCGCGCGCGCGGCGATCGACGCGGCAAAGCGCAAGTTCGTCGACGTGCTGTTCATCGACACTGCCGGCCGTCTCGCAATCGACGCCGACATGATGGCGGAGATCAAGGCACTGCATGCAGTCGCCAATCCGGTCGAAACCTTGTTCGTCGTCGATGCCATGACGGGGCAGGACGCGGCCAACACCGCGCGCGCCTTCAATGAAGCGCTGCCGCTAACCGGCGTCATCCTGACGAAGACCGATGGTGATGCACGTGGCGGCGCGGCCCTTTCCGTGCGCCAGATCACCGGCAAGCCGATCAAGTTCCTCGGTATCGGCGAGAAGATCGATGGGCTGGAACCTTTCTACCCCGATCGCCTGGCTTCGCGCATCCTCGGCATGGGCGACGTGCTGTCGCTGATCGAGGACGTTGAGAAGAAAGTCGACAAGGAGAAAGCGCAGAAGCTTGCCAGCAAGATCAAGAAAGGCGAGCGCTTTGACCTGCAGGACTTCAAGGAGCAGCTCGAGCAGATGCGCAACATGGGCGGTCTGAGCAACCTGCTCGACAAGATGCCAGGCATGGGCGGTATGGCCAAGTCGGCTGCCAGCGCGGTCGGCGACAAGAACTTCGTCATGATGGAAGCAATCATCAACTCGATGACGCCAAAGGAGCGCCGCGATCCGGACATGCTCAATGGCTCGCGCAAGCGCCGGATCACTCAAGGCTCCGGCACGACGTTGCAGGACCTCAACCGCCTCATCAAGCAGCACAAGCAGATGCAGAAGGTCATGAAGAAGATGAAGGGCGGGGGACTCGCCAACATGATGCGCGGGATGGGCGGCAAACTGCCGCCAGGCGGCATGCCCCCGGGCGGTCGTTTCCCGGGAATGTGATAGCGCCAGCAGTGACCGTGGCAGGCCAGGTCCGCACGAATGACTTTCGTGGCGCAGCCGTACGGATGCGGGGCTGCCCCCTATATCTACCAAGTATTTGTTTTCGCTGAAATCCGAGGTTCCCAAGCTTCGGCTTTTCCCTTAGAATGCCCCCCTTTTTTCCGGCCCTGATAGCATCTTGCTGCGCGGTGCCGGACGAGCAAGGTTCAGGTGCTGGTCGCCAGCTCCCGGTTTTAAGTGGTTTTCATTAGCTTTTATATAACGGATACAGAGACTTATGGTCACGATCAGACTTGCACGCGGTGGCAGCAAGAAGAACCCTTATTACTACGTAACGGTATCCGACAGTCGCAAGGCCGTGACTGGCGGGTTCATCGAGCGCCTGGGTTTCTACAACCCACTGGCCCGTGGTAAGGAAGAAAAGCTGCGTATCGACGTGGAGCGCGTAAAGTACTGGCAGAGCCACGGCGCCGTGCCGAGCGACCGCGTTGCCAAGCTGCTGCAGGACTATTCCGCCGCACCCGCAGTTGCTGCCTGAGGTCTGCCGGCCGCTGAACTGACATGCCGGACGCAGGTAATAACGAAACAGGCAAGACAAACCGTGCGACGCAGCCAGACTGGTCGGCAACGCATGTAGTGATGGGGCGCATAGGCGCCCCTCACGGTATCAAGGGCTGGGTGAAACTGATTTCCTTCACCGATCCGCTCGTCAATCTGCTGGAGTACGACTACTTCTGGGTTGCCGAGGGGAATGCCCTGCGCAAGATCGAGATTGATGAGGCAAGGCCGCAAGGTCAGACCCTGGTAGGACATATCAAAGGTTGCGATGTACGGGAAGAAACGCGGCAGTACACCGGGTTAGAGCTGATGCTCCCAAAGAGTGAATTGCCGGTGCTCGATGAAGGGTACTACTGGCACCAGCTTGAAGGCCTGCGCGTAGTGAACCTGGCCGGGGAAGACCTTGGTGTCGTGGACCACTTGCTGGCCACGGGAGCGAACGATGTGCTGATTGTGCGCGGCGATGCAGCCAGCGTCGATCAGGAAGAGCGGCTGGTGCCCTATGTGTCGGGCCAGGTCGTGAAGGAAGTCGATCTCACTGCGCGCGTCGTGCGAGTGGATTGGGGTAAGGATTATTAGGCTGAGCCGGTTCTGTTTAGCCTGAATGCAGAGCATTCAGGGGCACGACGGGAACCTGAGGGGAAGCGGCATGCAGGCGGGTATCGTTACACTTTTCCCGGGCATGTTCAGCGCATTGAGCGAGTACGGCATTACCGGTCGCGCGCTCAGGCAAGGTTTGATGCAGGTGCAGTACTGGAATCCGCGTGACTATGCCACCGATCGGCATCGCACGGTGGATGACCGGCCCTACGGTGGCGGTCCTGGCATGTTGATGAAGACAGGCCCGGTCAGCGAAGCGATACGCGCGGCGAAAGCTGCCCTGCCGTTCGGAGCGAAGGTGATCTACCTGAGTCCGCAGGGCCAGGCGCTGACGCAGGACACCGTAGTGCAGCTGGCCAGCCGCGACAGTCTCGTACTGCTCTGCGGTCGATACGAAGGTGTGGACGAGCGCGTGCTAAGCACCCTCGTCGATGAGGAATTCTCGCTGGGCGATTTCGTGCTTAGCGGAGGCGAGCTGGCAGCGATGGCGCTTCTGGACGCAGTAATAAGGTTGTTGCCCGGCGCGCTCGGGCATGTCGGATCGGCGGGAGCGGATTCTTTTGCCGAGGGTCTGCTGGACCATCCGCACTACACGCGACCAGAAGTATTCGAAGGGCAGGAAGTGCCGCCGGTGCTACTGAGCGGCGACCATGCAAGGATTGCACGCTGGCGTCTACAGCAGCGCCTCGGCGCGACCTGGCTGAAGCGGCCGGATCTGCTGGCGCGGCTGGAGCTTAGTGCCACGCAGCGCAAGTTGCTGGATGCATATATAAACGAATGTGAAGGCAGCAAGACTGATAAACAGTAAAGCTGCGACGTTTTAGACCTGAACGCAGAGCATTCAGGAACAGTTTAGACCTGAAGAGCATTCAGGAAACGGTTTAGAAGTTTTAACTTGGGATTGGTGGAGCAAGACAATGAGCAGCAGAAACAAGATTATCCAGATCGTGGAACAGGCGCAGCTGAAGACAAACGTGCCTGATTTCAGCCCCGGCGACACCGTCCTCGTACAGGTGCGCATCCAGGAAGGCGACCGTGAACGTCTGCAGGCATACGAAGGCGTCGTCATCGGCATCCGCAATCGTGGCCTCGGTTCCGCGTTCACCGTACGCAAGATCTCCCACGGCGTGGGCGTCGAACGTACCTTCCAGACACACAGCCACCAGGTCGAAAGCGTTACGCTGAAACGTCGTGGCGATGTGCGTCAGGCCAAGCTGTACTACCTGCGCGACCTCACCGGCAAGAAAGCTCGCATCACCGAAAAGCTGGAAAAGAAAGCCGACTGATTCCGGCAGTGCCGCACACTTGTACAGGCTGCACTGCTTCCATAGAGTGCAGCCTGTTGTATTTATGGGTTTTGAAAATTTCCCTGGCTGGCTGTTTTGATAAGTCTCGTTGTCTGACAAGTACAGGAGCATCGATGCGTAAGGGTCCCGTTGTCCGTATGAAGTGGCTGTCGTTGCAGACCCTCTTGCAGGCATTGTTGCTGCAGGTTCTGCTTTTTGGCGTCGCTCCCGCACAGGCCGAAGACCAGGGCGATACCGGCGAGATCGCCGCAATCCGCGCCCTGCTGTTGAAGACCCAGGCCGACATGGAAATCAGTGACGTCGTGCTGAGCCCGATGGGCATGTACGAAGTCGGCATCCAGAATGGCCAGACGATCTACGTCTCGCGCGACGCAAAATACCTGATTCCCGGCGACCTCTATGAAGCACAGGACGATGGTCTCGTGAATCTTGGCGAAGCGCGCCGCAACGTGTTGCGCCGCGATCGCATCGCGGCCCTCGACGAAGCCGACATGATCGTGTTCGCGCCCGAGGGCGAGAGCAAGGCGACACTCACGGTGTTCACCGACGTCGACTGTCCCTACTGCCGCAAGCTGCACGCCGATATCGAAGCCCTGAACGGCTACGGCATCACCGTGCGCTATCTCGCGTTTCCCCGCACCGGACTGAACACTGAAATCCACACCAAGATGATCGCCATCTGGTGCTCCGAGGACCGCAAGGCGATGCTGACGAGCGCAAAGCGCGGCGCCGACATGCCTGCGGCCGAAACCTGCGACAACCCCATCGCCGATCAATATCAACTGGGCCGTGAAGTGGGCGTGACAGGTACTCCAGCGCTCGTGCTGGAGGATGGCAGGATCATGCCGGGTTACGTCGAGGCCAGCATTCTGGCCCAGTATCTGTTAGGTGAAGCACAACAAGGACAAGCAGGAACAGAAGCACAATAATGAAACCCATCAACATCGGTATTTGCGGTCTCGGTACGGTCGGTTACGGCAGTTTCACGGTCCTCAAGAACAATGCGAAAGATATAGCGCGGCGCGTCGGTACTGACGTCGTCGTCTCGCATGTCGGCACGCGCCGTCTGCGCCCCGGCCAGGACATCGGCAAAGTCAGAAAGAGCGCCGACGTATTCGCCGTCGTCAACGATCCCGAAGTCGACATCGTGCTCGAGCTGATGGGTGGCATCGATGTCGCCAAGCCGCTGGTGTTGCAGGCGATCGCTAATGGCAAGCATGTGGTCACTGCCAACAAGGCCTTGATTGCGAAACATGGCAACGAAATCTTCGCAGCGGCCGCTGCGAAAAACGTACTTGTCGCCTACGAAGCCTCCGTCGCCGGCGGCATTCCGATCATCAAGGCGATCCGGGAAGGCCTCGCGGGCAACAGCATTCAATGGTTGCTAGGCATCATCAACGGCACCGGCAATTTCATCCTGACGGAGATGCGCGAGAAGGGCCGCGCCTTTGCCGACGTGCTGAAGGAAGCGCAGGCGCTCGGCTACGCGGAAGCCGATCCCACCTTCGACATTGAAGGCATTGACGCGGCGCACAAGCTGACAATCCTCGCATCGATTGCCTTCGGCATTCCGCTGCAGTTTGAAAAGACCTACACCGAAGGCATCTCCCGCATCACGCAGGAAGATATTCGTTACGCCGACGAACTCGGCTATCGCATCAAGCATCTCGGCATCAGCCGCAAGACCCCCGGCGGCATCGAGCTGCGCGTGCATCCGACGATGATCGATGCCAGCAGCATCATCGCCAACGTCAATGGTGTGATGAATGCGGTGATGGTCAACGGCGACGCGGTCGGCTCCACGCTCTATTACGGCGCCGGCGCTGGCGCCGGCCCGACGGCCTCGGCCGTGGTTGCCGACATCATTGACACCGCGCGCATGATCGCGACGCCGGAAAGCGGTGTGCCCGCGCTAGCCTTCCGCGACAGCCTCACCGACATGCCGATCCTGCCGATGAGCGAAGTCGTCAGCGCGTATTACCTGCGCATCACCGCCATCGACAAACCCGGCGTGCTGGCCGACATCACCGAAATTCTCGGCGATCGCAGCATCAGCATCGAAGCGATCATCCAGAAGGAACCACGCGGCGCCGATGCCGCAAGCCAGCGCGTCCCCGTCATCATCCTGACACGCGAAATCAAGGAAGCGACGATGGACGATGCGATCGCTCATATCGAAAAACTGGATGCGATTGCTGACAAGGTCACCCGCATACGCGTTTACCGCCTGGAAGCCTAGGACATGGCCATGCGTTACATCAGCACGAGGGGACAAAGTCCCGTAGCCTCATTCGAAGACGTGGTCCTGACCGGCCTCGCGCCTGACGGCGGCCTTTATATTCCTGAAACGCTGCCTGCAATCACGCCGCAGCAACTGCAGGCCTGGTCGAAACTGTCGTATAGCGATCTTGCGTTCGAAGTCATTCGGCTCTTTGTCGACGGCGCGGTACCTGACGCAAAACTGAAACAGATGATCGACGCGAGCTATGCGACGTTCTCGCATCCGGACGTCACTCCGGTTTCACATCTGTATGCCAACGACTGGGTGCTGGAGCTGTATCACGGTCCGACGCTGGCCTTCAAGGACGTCGCGCTTCAGCTGCTCGGTCGTCTGCTCGACTATTTTCTTGAGAAGCGTCAGCAGCATGTCGCGATCCTCGGCGCGACCTCCGGCGACACCGGCTCCGCTGCGCTCGAAGGCTGCAAGCATTGCAAGTTCGTCGATCTGTTCATTCTGCATCCGCACCAGCGGGTGTCCGCTGTGCAGCGCTTGCAGATGACCACCGTTATCGGCGCCAACGTCAACAATATTGCCGTGCGCGGGAATTTCGACGACTGCCAGCAGATCGTCAAACAGGCCTTCGCGGATCAGTCGTTCTTGCCGCAGGGTTATCAACTGGTCGCTGTCAACTCGATCAACTTCGCGCGTATCATGGCGCAGATCGTTTATTTCTTTTACGCGGGCCTGAAGTTTCTCGGCAAGGCCCCCGCGATATCATTCTCGGTGCCTACCGGTAACTTCGGCGACATCTACGCGGGCTATATTGCGAAGAAGATGGGCTTGCCTGTGAGGCAGCTGGTCGTCGCGACCAATCGCAACGATATTCTGCACCGCTTCATCAGTGGCAATGATTACAGCAAAGGCACACTGGAGCCGACGCTGTCGCCAAGCATGGACATCATGGTCAGCAGCAACTTCGAACGCTATCTCTATGACCTGTTCCTGGGTGATACGAAGCGCGTGACTGCCTTCGTGGCAGGTGGCGGCGGCGTTGCGCAGAAGATGACGGATGCGGAGTGGCTGCGCCTGAAGGCGCATTTCGCCAGCTATGCGGTCGACGATGCCGCGACTTGCGCAACCATTCGTGAAGTATGGGACAAGACCGGCTTCCTGCTGGACCCGCATACCGCGACAGGTCTCAAAGCCGCGCAGGTTTGCGACACCGACGAAAGCATTCCGATGATCACGCTCGCCACGGCGCATCCGGCGAAGTTTGCCGCAGCCATCGAGAAGGCGGGCTTGAAGACGCCGGACTTGCCGCCGCATCTCGCCGACCTGTTTTCACGCGAAGAGCGCTGCACCGTCATCGACAGCAGCCTTGCGGCCGTGAAGAGCCAGATGCAGCAGGTATTGAAGGGGCGTTAGCCCTCCAGCCTCGGTGCCGCTAGAGAGCTTCTGGCGGCGCCAGCACCACACTGAATTCCATGCGCTGGTCGTTGCGCTGCGTAACGACCTTTACGGTGTCGCCAGGCATGTGGCGCTCCAGCGCATTCAGCAGGTCGTCACTGCTTTCAATCTTGTCGCCGTCGACTTCCATGATCACATCGCCCAGCTGGTAGTAGCCCCTGCGGTCGCGTTGCAGCCCGCTGATGCCGGCCCGCTCCGCCGGCGAGTCTGGAGACACGGTAGCAACCACAAGGCCCTCGATGCCGCGCGCGCTGCTGTAGCTCTCCGGAACCGGTTCGATGCCTATCGTTGGCTGGACTTCACGGCCGTACTGCAGCAACTGCGGCACGACTTTCTTCACGGTATTCACCGGAATCGCAAAGCCGATGCCCGCACTGGCTCCGCTGGGGCTGACGATCTGTGTATTGACGCCGATCAGCTGGCCCAGCGAGTTCAGCAGGGGACCACCCGAGTTACCCGGGTTGATCGATGCATCGGTCTGGATCACGTCACGGATCTTGCGGTTTGACAGAGAACTGATCTCGCGGCCGAGCGCGCTGACGACGCCGACCGTCAATGTCGTGTCGAGCCCAAAAGGATTGCCAATGGCGATCACTTTGCGGCCGACTTCGAGCTGCGAGGAGTCGCCGAGCGGCAATGGAACCAGTTTTTCTTCAGGCGCCACGATGCGCAGCAGGGCGAGGTCCTTGCCCGGCGCCTTGCCGAGGATTTCGGCTTCGTACATCGTCTGGTCCTGCAAGGTGATCAGAACGCGCGTGGCGCCTTCGATAACGTGGTCGTTGGTCACGATCAGGCCGCTCGCGTCCCAGATGAAGCCCGTGCCCGTGCCACGCGGGACCTCCTGTGCGTTGAAGCTGAAGGGACTCGTGCGATACAACGCGGTGTTCGTGACGTAGACGACCGAGGGACTTGCCGAGCGGAAAATTTCGATATTGTTGCTCTCATCCTCCGTCTTGAAGCTGAGGTAATCTGGCGCCGGCAGCGCGGTGACGGGGACCAGCAAAGCCAGAGTCAGCAAGGTGGATACGAGGATAGTGGTTTTCATTGAAGCACCCGGGGTTAAGGCAGTTGATGGAAAGCGGCAGGAAAAATCGCGTGGCTGGCTATACGTGAGTAGGCTATAAACTGGTTTTCTGTGGCGGTTTAGGCACACGGCTCCCGGTTTAGTTCCGCCTGCCGGAGCGATGCTAGAATTGCGCAGCAAATGGTAGTCGTCAACAGGTGCGGGCGCGCGCGTCCCAAACCGGTCCAAAGGGCAATCTGGTGGTGCAGGTAAACCAAAATCTGGTGGAGCTGGCAATGCAAGCCTGTGCCGGCCATGCCGACCGCGTCGCCTTCAGCTGTCTCGGTGCTGGCCTCGAGTTCCGCGAGCTTGATGCGCTGAGCGGCGCCTTCGCTCAGTGGCTGCTGCAGCAGCAACTCCAGCCGGGTGATCGCGTAGCGCTGCTACTGCCCAATCTGCTGCAATACCCGGTCGCCGCCCTTGGCGTACTGAAAGCAGGCGGCATCCTCGTCAACATGAATCCCTTGTATACCGCGCTCGAACTCGAACAGCAGTTAAACGATGCCGGGGCGCGAATTCTCGTGACGCTGGCCAATACCGCGCATGTCGTCGCGCGCGTGATTGCGGCCACGCCGGTGGAGCATGTGGTCGTCACAGAAGTGGGCGACATGCATCCCTGGCACCGCCGTGCTGCGATCAACTGGGTATTACGCTACGTCAGGAAGGCCGTGCCGCCGTTTGCGTTTCCGGTGCAGACTGCATTCCGTGACGCATTAAGGCAGGGGCAAGCTGCAAGCGCACGCGCGCTGCCGCGGATTTCGATCGACGATATCGCCGTGCTGCAATACACCGGTGGCACGACTGGCACGGCAAAGGGCGCGATGCTCAGCCACGGGAATCTTGCCGCTAATGTGTTCCAGGTGATGACGGCGCTCGCGGATAGTTTGCCTGCGGGCTCGCTGATGGTGGCCCCGCTGCCGCTGTATCACATCTACGCATTCACGATGAATTTCATCGGTGCCATCATCCAGGGGCATAACACGCTGCTGATTCCGAATCCGCGCGACATACCTGCATTCGTCCGCGCGATGAAGCCATGGCGCATCAACGGAATTGCAGGCATCAACACCCTGTACAAGGCACTGTGCGGCAACAGGGATTTCTGCGCGCTCGACTTTTCCGGACTGCGGATCAGCAGTTCTGGCGGCATGGCGCTGGAACCGCAGGTCGCGCAGCGGTGGCAGGAACTCACCGGCAGCCGCATCATCGAAGGGTATGGGTTGACCGAATGCTCGCCGCTCGTCGCCTGTCATGTTCCCGGCACGCAGCAAACGGGATCGGTCGGCAAGCCGGTCAGCGGCGCCAGTATTGTCATCAAGGATAGCGAAGGACGCGTGTTGCCGGCAGGAGAGCCCGGCGAAGTATGTATCAAGGGACCGCAGGTCATGCGCGGCTACTGGCGGCAACCCGAGGAAAGCGCGCGCGTGTTCGATGCCGAGGGCTGGCTGCACAGCGGTGACATCGGCGTGTTCGATGCCGACGGCACCTTGCGTATTGTCGACAGGATCAAGGACCTGATGATCGTCTCGGGCTTCAACGTGTACCCGAACGAAATCGAGGATCATGTACGTGCGCATCCGGATATCATCGAGGCTGCCGTCATCGGCACCGGAGACGAGTATTCGACGAAGGTGACGCTGTTTGTCGTCACGCGCGGGCCGGCACTCAGCGAGGAGCAGGTGCTTGCGTGGTGCCGCGAGGGGCTTGCGCCCTACAAGGTGCCGAAGCGCATCGAATTCCGCGACAGTCTGCCGAAGAGCAACATCGGCAAGGTATTACGCAGGGAACTGCGCTCGCAGCTTGGTAAAAGGTCCTGATGTCCGCTCCAGTCACGTCGATGTTTACTCCACGTCCCCGCCGCGTTACTCCGCGCTTTGCACAGCCCCTGCATCCAGTGCTGCAAGACATTCTGGCTGCGCGCGGGCTGCAGCACGACAGCGAGATCGACCTGTCGCTGGCTGGTCTGTTGCCGCCGGGCGAGATGCTCAACATGGAGCAGGCGGTAGCGCTGCTATGGAGCGCGCTACGCGCGCAGAAGCGGATATTGATCGTCGCCGACTTCGATGCCGATGGTGCCACGAGTTGCGCACTGGCCTGGTCCTGTCTGCGTGAGATGGGCTTTATGCATGTCGACTACCTCGTGCCGAATCGCTTCGAATTCGGTTATGGGCTCACCCCCGAAATCGTCGAAGTAGCGCGCGCAAAGCAGCCGGACCTGATCATGACGGTCGACAACGGCATTGCGAGCCACGCGGGCATCACGCTGGCGCGACAGCATGGCATCGACGTGCTCGTCACCGATCATCATCTGCCGGCAAATACACTGCCGGATGCAACCTGTATCCTGAATCCGAACCAGCCTGGCTGCCGCTTTGGCAGCAAGGCACTCGCTGGTGTCGGGGTGGTGTTCTACCTGATGACGGCGCTACGTGCCGCATTGCGGGCGCAGGACTGGTTTACCACGCAAGCCCGGCGCGAACCCAACATGGCGGCATATCTCGATCTCGTTGCGCTGGGCACTGTTGCTGACGTGGTGCCACTCGACCAGAACAACCGGCGCCTGGTGAAACATGGCCTGAATGTGCTGCGCTCTGGACGTGGTCGTCCCGGCATCGTCGCCTTGCTGGAAGTGGCGAGCCGTAATCCGGCGAATATCACCGCAAGCGATCTCGGTTTCGCTGCCGGCCCGCGGCTCAATGCCGCCGGTCGCCTCGACGACATGGCGCGCGGCATCGAGTGCCTGCTGGCCGATGATCCTTTCATTGCGCGGCAGATGGCCTTCGAACTCGACAGTCTCAACAAGGATCGGAAGCTGATCGAGCAGGGGATGCAGGCAGAGGCACTGGCGCATCTGCAGCAGTTGCAAATTGATGCATCGGTACAACGCAGCGTGTGTTTATACGACGGCCGCTGGCACCAGGGCGTCATCGGAATTCTCGCGTCGCGCCTCAAAGACCGCCTGCATCGCCCCGTGCTGGTATTCGCCGATGCGGGTGCCGACGCCAATGGCGACGTCCTCATCAAGGGTTCCGCGCGTTCCATTGCTGGTGTGCACATACGCGATTTGCTTGATGCAGTGGCGACGCACAACCCCGGCTTGCTGACCAAGTTCGGCGGGCATGCGATGGCGGCCGGTCTGTCGCTGCGGCAGCAGGATTTCCCGGCCTTCGCGGCTGCGCTCGAAGCGGAGTTGCAGGAACACGCTACGGAATTTTTCACGCGCCAGACATTCAGCGATGGCTGTCTCGACGGCGAGTGCTTTTCACTGGAGTTTGCGCTGTTGCTGCGTGATGCAGGCCCCTGGGGCCAGCATTTTCCGGAGCCCGTGTTCGATGGCACCTTTGGCCTCGTCAGCGCGCGCTCTCTCGGCGGCAAGCATTTGAAACTTGTACTGCAGGTCCGGGGTCAGCAGCTGGTCGATGCAATTGCGTTCAACCAGCCGCCCGATGTACTCGCCGAGGCCGAGAAGGGAAGGGAACATGTGCGGGTGCTGTACAAGCTCGACGTCAATGAGTATCGCGGCGTCAGCAGCCCGCAGCTGCTGGTCGAAAAGCTCGAGTTCTGCTGATCCTCTCAGCGCAACCGCTCCACCTGGATGTATCCATTAAAGCGCTCGGCCTCCAGGCGATATTGCACACGTCCCATCGTACGCGTGATTTTAACTGCATCGCCGGTACGCAGGTTGTAACGGCTCGCATAGAGCTGGCGCCAGACCTGGCCATTGTCGAGGGTAATCGTAAGTATCTGTGGTTTCAAAAATTCCAGTTCGCTTACCGTGGCGCTCATGGTTTCTGCCGGTGCTTGCGCTTCGCCGGTATCACGCTCCCGCGCAAACCAGCCGATCGCTTTGTCCATTAGCCCGGCTTTGTCTCCTGCAGTTTGTGCTGAAGTGGGAGGCGTCTCCACCACTCTCTGAGCCACTGGCGGCTCAGCTGGCGCTATGGACTGAGCGGGGCGGCCACCTGCTGCTGTGCCAGCCGCCGCTGCTCCTGCTGCCCCCCCCCTCCAGCCTTCCCGGATCTCATGGAGAAGGTTCGAGCAGAACGTGCTGCCATGCAGGCGCTCAACAAGCAACGCGAAGATCTTTCCGCAAGGCGATGGAAGATCAGCGCAAGCTGAATGCCAACGCTCAGCAGAGGCGCAACGCTGCCGAGGCCCGCATCAATCGTCTTGACGCGCAATTTGCCGATAACGAAAAGCGCATTGAGGAATTGAACGCACTGTTGCTGGTCAACCAGGGCAATCTCGGTGAATTGTTCGGTGTTACTCGCCAGATCGCAGGTGATGCTCTGGGGCAGTTGTCGGAATCCCTGAACAACACCCAGATGGCGCTCTCTTTGCAACCCTGTTAGGAAGGTCGTCTGGAGTTCATGCGCCGTATGGCGGCTGCCGCCGCCTTGCCGAACATCATTGATCTCGAAAGAATGTGGATCGCACTAATGACGGAAATGAAGTTGGATAGCGAAGTCGTTCGCTACACAACGCCAGTTCTGTAAAATGACGGGGTAACCTCGATTCCTACCGAAGTGGTCAGGGTTGGGTCCTTCATGGTGTACGGGGATGATCAGTACCCGTTCTACCTGCCAAGCCTTGAGTCGATTTCTACGCTGACCTGGCAGCAAGCCGAACCCGAACTGATGCGCTCCGTACGTGACGTGCTGGGAGATACCAGTGGTACCGGCTACAAGCCAGCCATCGTAGATCCCGCTCGAGGAGCCCTGCTTTCGATGTATGTTCAACGTCCGAACTTCGTCGAGAGGATCGAGAGAGGCGAGGTGGTCAATTACGTGATCATCGCCGCAGGTCTCATCGGAGTACTGGTGGCCGTGTTCCAGTACGCTTACCTGTTCCTCGCCAAGATCAACGTGGCTGCACAGTTGAAGAAAATTGGTACGCCGATGGGGAACAACGCGCTGGGACGACTCCTGCTTGCTGTGCAAGGAACTGGGAAGGATTCCCCCGAGGTGGTGGAACTCAGGATCTCCGAAGCCGTGCTTCGGGAGGTGCCGCGTCTTGAGCGATTCCAGTCCTTCCTGCGGCTTGCCGTGGCAGCCGGTCCACTCTTGGGTCTGATCGGAACCGTAATTGGTATGATCATCACCTTCGAAAGTATCACAGCTTCTGGGTCGTCCGATCCGAATCTCATGGCGCAGGGCATCGGGGCCGCGATGATCGCGACTGTGCTGGGTCTGGGCATCGCCATTCCGCTACTGTTCATCAACGCGGGGCATGTCTCTCTGTCCAAGTCCGTCATGCACGTACTCGAAGAGGAGAGCACTGGTTTGCTGGCGAGTCGCCTCAAACAACACTGAGCTAACCTAGCTCGACAGAAGCCTGGCGCTGGCGACAGCCCCGGGCTTTTTTACGCCGCTAAAATCCTGCGCGTCCGCAACAAATGCCTTCCTCTGCGGCAGCCGCGGGAAATTCTAGCGGACACGTTCAACGCGGATGAAGCCGCTCAATCGCGGTGTAGAAAGGCGCAGACCATTGCCAATACCCTCGCGATAGATTTCCACCTCGTCGCCCACCCGAAGGTTGAATGTCCTCGCTACGTCCTGGCGCCAGACCTGGCCGCTTGCCAAGGTTACGACCCACAGATTGCTGCGCTTCTCCAAGCCCGCGATGGTGTCGTGAAGACGCTCACCACCATCGGCATCGTCACTCACCCTTGCCCGACGACCAAAGTCCCTTACCCGGTCAAGCAACGACGCCTCACTCTGTGGCGGGTCTGCACCATCGGAGCGGGGGGACTCAGCGACAACTGGACTGACTGTAGCGGGCCCCGCAGCGGAGACGGTTTGTGCTGAGTCTGCTGACGTAGCCAGTTCGAGGGCGTCCTCCAGACATGCGATACGCGCACCGCGATCCTCTTGCGCTGCACAGGCAAGAAAAGACTCCAACGTTACCGCCTGTCCCTCTGCAGCGAAGACCAGGTCACCCGCAAATGGCATCCAAAGCAGAGCTGACGCCAGACAAAGCCGGCTGGTCATCCCCGTCGCCAAGACGGCACCGTGCATCGTTAACTTCATAGCCACGTTCTCCTTAAAGTCAGCAAACTAGCTTTGAAATTGCTGGCCTGCATTGTAATGACCCAGTAATTTCCTGCTCAGGTATTATTCACCAACATTGTGGAGATACCCTTGAGCAACATGCAAGACGAAGACATCAAACGCTGGACTGCCAAGCGCAAATCCGCCCTGGTGCTGGACATCATCCAGGGCAAGGCGACCGTAGCCGAAGCCAGCCGCCAATTTGATCTGCCACCTGCCGAGATCGAGGACTGGGTAAGCCAAGCCAAAGCTGGGATGGAGAATGCCCTGCGAGCCAAGCCAGAAGATGTGCGAGAGCAGTACGAGCGTGAGATCAAGAAGCTGCAGGAGGCGTACGGCGAGGCCATGCTGGAGTTGCGCGCCAGAAAAAAGCTGGATGCCCTGCTGGGTAGGGACGAGAACTGATCGACCGTTTGCAGCAGGGCTTGAAGGAAGAAGGCTACAGCGTGTCTGTCAGTCAGTTGTGTCGTTGGTTCGAGGTGCCGCGGCGTACGTTCTACTACCGCGCGACCAAGTCGGCGCCGAAGGTGCAGGAAGCGCTGGCAGCGCCGATCAAGGCACTGATCGAGCAGGAGCCGTCCTTTGGTTACCGCACGGTGGCCGGCTTGCTGGAGATGAACAAGAACACCGTGCAGCGCATTTTCCAGCTGAAAGGCTGGCAGGTGCGCAAGCGCGCCATCGGACATCGGCCACGAATTCAGGCACTGCCGTCGGTGGCTACCAGACCGGATCAACGCTGGGCCCCAGACCTTTGCAGGGTCTGGGGTGGTCGCGATGGCTGGCTCTCGCTGGCACTGGTGATCGACTGCCATACCCGCGAGCTGCTCGGCTGGCATCTGTCGCGGAGCGACAAGGCCACCACAGCGCAGACTGCTCTGGAGCAGGCGCTGATTTGCCGGTATGAGATACTGGGACGTGTACGGGAGCCCTTCTTGCTTCGCTCGGATAATGGGCTCGTCTACACCAGCCGGACTTATACACGATTGGTCAGGAGTGACGGCTTGCAGCAGGAGTTCATCACGCCCCACTGCCCGCAGCAGAACGGCATGGTGGAGCGTGTAATCCGTACCTTGAAGGAACAGTGTGTGCATCGGCACCGCTTTGAAAGTCTGCAGCATGCCAGCCGCGTTATCAGCGACTGGATCTGCTGGTACAACACCCGGCGGCCTCACCAGGCATTGAGGATGAAAATACCCGCTGAGGCGTATGCTTTAGTGGCCTGATCTGTGCAGAAACTGCTGGGTCATTACAGCATTTTAATGCAGTGGCGACAGATCGCAGCTGCCCGCACGTTGGATTACAAGGCGCAGCGCCTCGCATAAACTGCGGAAGACAACCGGGAGCTCCCCATGCAGAACAGTGTACCCAGCCTGCACTCCGTTGCCGAACTCGATGCCAGCGGCAAGCACGACGAAGCAGTCGACCTGCTTGCCCGTGCAACGCAGGGCGGCGACCTAAAAGCCATGACGATGCTCGGCAAGCGACTATTGGTAGGAGACAGAGCGCCATACCTGCCGCGCGATGGGGCCTCACTGGTCGTGGAGGCGGCCAACAAAGGCGAGGCCGAGGCCATCGCCCAAGTCTCAGTGCTGCAATGCACAGGTGTCTACCTGCCGAAGAGTTGGCCACGCAGCGTGGCAACGCTCACTACCGCGGCGCAGCTTGGATGGAAGCCCGCGCGTCGGCAGCTGCTACTTCTGACTGGCCTGCCTGTCGACAAGGTGCACACCGAGCTGGATAACCCGAGTGAGCAGTATTGGGGAGAAACCGGAAAATCGGTGGACCTGTCGCCGTGGTTCCGTGCGCCCCCGGGAGAAACCCTGCATGAGACACCCTGCGTGCGTCGCTTCGCTGGCTTCATACCGAAGACGATCTGCCAATACCTCATCGACCAGGCGACCAGCCGCCTGCAACCAGCCCTCGTCTACGATCCAGTCAATCGCCGCAACATTCGCTACAAGACCCGCACCAATTCCATCGCCCAGTTCACGCTGGTGGAGAACAGCCTGCTGCATTTCCTGCTGCAGGAAAAGATGAGCGCCGCCTGTGGCAAGCCCATGATCCACATGGAGGCCGCGGCCATCCTCAACTACCAGCCTGGTGAGGAAATCTCCAATCATTACGACTTCGTCGATCCCGATTTACCCAACTATGCCGACGAAATCGCCGACAACGGCCAGCGTGTAATCACATTCCTGATTTATCTGAATGACGACTATGTGGGAGGTGAAACTGCCTTTCCAGAGTTGGGCTTCGAGCATAAAGGCAGTGCAGGAGAAGGTCTCTACTTTGTGAATGCCCTGGCCGATGGCTCGCCCGACCTGAGGACTCTTCACGCCGGAAAACCACCTGCTGCGGGGGAGAAGTGGATCGTCTCGCAGTTCGTGCGCGACCGACCGGTGAAATACGTACTCGACTGAAGAGGCGCTTTGCTTGGGACGAGGCCCCTGACACTCGGTCAAAAAAAACAGCCGGCATGCCCGGCTGTTTTGTACTGCTTACGACTGACCAGGATCAGAAGCTGGCTTGCACACCGAAGAACCAGCGGCGGCCCAGCAGGTCGTAGATACCTGGGTTGGTCACGTCGCTGTCGGTATCGCCCCCGAGTGGGTTGCTCTGGGTGAGTTCCGGCTCTTCATCAAGCAGGTTGTCGATGCCGAAGCGGAAAACGTACTTATCCCAGTTGTAAGTGGCGTTGAGGTTGAACATGTTGTAAGCCCCTGGGCCTTCCACGGTGGTTTTCAGAGTCGCCGTGTCGAAGGCCGCTGCAGCGCTTCCCGTGTCTGGCAGATGGCGCCAGATCAGGTTCACGTTCAGGTCCTCCCACGAATAACCAAACCGATTGAACAGCTGGTAATCGAAGAGCCCCCCCTGATCGAGCGTGCCAGTCGCATCGACAATCCTGTCGTTGGGAGCGAGCTGGTACTCGAAGAGGTCGAGGTAGTTGACCGTGGAGCTGATGTTGAACACACCCGGACCAACCGCGGTGGACCAATTCACAGACACGTCAGCCCCACGCGTTTTCAGCGTACCGAGGTTGTCGAACGGCGTATCCACCTCTTCCCTGTCACCCGTTACCGGGTTGCGGCGGATCTTCATGCACCAGTCGTTGGTGCGGCTGTAGGTGGGGTTGGTGCCGTTGGCGTTGAAGCAGTTCTCGTATGCGGTAGCGACGTTCAACGGGTTGATGGCATCGGTAATCTCGATGTTGTAGGCATCTACCGTAACGTTCAGGTTATCCCAGCCGAACGGCTCGGTAACGACCGCACCCAGGGTGAAGGTCTCACCCACTTCGGGAGCGACTTTGCTGTTGCCCTGACGGATGGCAATCTCCAGCGGGAAGAACGGTGGGTTCTGGCGGTGGAAACCGCTTGGCCCCGGTATCCCGGTGATGGAGAAGGTTTGCGTATCGAACTGCGACGTGTTGTTGCCGATGATGGCGCGGCACAGGTCCTGCACTTTTGCCCGGTTGGGGTTCGAGGCCACGTTGCCGAACGGATAGCGCGTGGTGACCGAGCAAGGATCCTGGTTCGGGAACGGCACGACTTCCTGCGTAGGTGCCGTGAACAGCTCGGCGATGTTGGGTGCACGGGTCGCCTGCTGGTAACCACCGCGAATCGTTACTACGTCACTGACACCCCAGGTGAACAGCGCCTTGTAGGTGTCCTGGCCACCGGCTGTGCTGAAGTCGGAGTAGCGGTAGCCGAGTTCAAGGTCGATGTTCTTCACGAACGGGATGCTGGTGTCGCTCACCACCGGGATCAGCAACTCGCCGTAGTATTCACGGACATTGATCTTGCCGCCGGTAGCTGCCGAAGAGAACACGCCGATCGGGTTGTCGCGCACCTGGCCGCCGGGGTTGCCGGGCATGAACGTGAAGCCGTTGGCGCGGTACGAAGCACCCGCCGCGAACCGCACTTCACCGGCAGGCGCATCGAACAGGCCGCCCTGCAAGTTGGCTTCGAGGATTTCCTGCGTCAGCACGTTACGGTTGACCAGACGCGTGTCGATGCTGTCTAGACAGTCGGCGGACGGCGTGAAGTCCTGGAATACCGGCAGACCGGTCGTGCAGCGCAGCGCATAGCCACGACCGCCGTCAGGGCGGGTCACTACGCCTTTGCCGAAGTTCGCACCGTAAACCATATCCTGGTAACGCTGCAGCGAGGGCAGGCGATAGTTCTCAGCCACGATGCGGGTGTCGCCGCGGGAGCCGTAGGCTTCCCAGGTCCAGTCGCCATCGAACAGTTCACCTTGCAGACCCGCCATGACCTGCCAGACATCGTTGGTGTTGACCGGCTCGACGGGACCGTTGTACTCGAGTACCTGGAACAGCGACCAGGGCGCCGTCGGGTTGGGGCGGGAATTGAGCAGTGTGTTCAGGGCAGGCGGCAGCGCGCGTCCGTCACGCGGAACCGTCGGTGCCTGCCAGACGGTGATGGCGGGCGGAATGCCACCGCGCTGGGTCACTTCCACGCGGGTGTAATTGGCCTGCGCGAATGTGCTGATGGTATCCGTCAGCTCGTAGGTACCGCGCATGAACAACGAGTGCCGCTCGAGCGGCGTGCTCAGGTAGCCTTCGGTGTTCCACTGCTGCAGGTCTCCGTTGGCTTTCTTGACCATGCCGCCGTAGGCGCCGCACTGCTCGGTGCTGAAACAGTTCAGGGGGCCTTTGTAGCCGTGGCCACCGCGCAGGTCGATGAAGGGCGAACCGTCTTCATTGAAACGAACTTCGGTCGACGGGCCGATGGAGCCGACTGGCAGGCCGGGGAAGATGGCGTTCATGGCTGCCTGGCTGGGCAGGTTGCCGGCGGTCGGGAAGAACGAGCGCGGCATCACGAAGCCGCCGCTGTTGTTGCGCGGGTCGGACCAGCCGTTGATGAAGAATTCACGTTCCTTCGTGAAGGCCGGGCTACGCTTCAGCCAGTCAACGTTCATCATGACGTTGCCGCGACCATCGGCTGAGTTCATGCCCATCAACATGCTGAAGCCATTTTCCTCGGCATCGCCTTCCATGGTGGCGCCGGTGCGGAAGTTCATGTCCACGCCTTCGAAATCTTTCTTCAAGACGAAGTTCACGACGCCGGCCATGGCGTCCGGACCATACACGGCAGACGCACCACCGGTGATCACTTCGACATTGACGATGGCGGAAGCCGGGATCGTGTTGACGTCGACCACCAGTGCAGCGTTGGCCGGCTGGGCGCGGCGTCCGTCGATCAGGATGAGGTTACGGTTGGTGCCCAGACCACGCAGGTTCAGTGTGGCAGCACCCGGTGTGCTGGTGGCGCTGTTCTGGATGCTGGACGAGAACTGCGTACCGGTGGGTACGAACTGCGGCATCTGGTTGAGCACCGACTCGATGGTGCCCGTCGATGAATTTTGGAAGCTCTCGCTGTCCACCGTCATGATAGGGCTTGGCGCCGACAGGTCGCGTCTGACAATACGCGAACCGGTGACTGTGATCTCTTCGAGCTCCGCATCCTGCGCAACGACCGTTTCAGCGGTAGTTGCGAGCAATGCGGATATAGCGGAAACCAACAGCCCAAGCTGCTTTCTCCGCAGTGAACGGTGCTTCTTCATGATTGACCCCTTTATTATTTTGTTTACTTGTTGTGACGACCACCGACCAGTCAGGCTGGTGAGCGTCCCAACCATAACAAACGCGCTATCGACAATAAACATTTTTTGCACATTACTTGCATATTGAAATGCGCTGTCATGCGGCTAGTCAGGGGCACCAGTGCTGTCATGAACCGAACCCGGATTCTGGTCCCCGGAAAAACGTCGTGATTTTGCGGGACGAAAATTCAGCGCATGAAGTAGTGCGGAATTCCGTGCGCAATGTGTACATATGCCTCCCTGCATTGATGGATTGCGCAGCGAAAAAGGACCGACGCTGAATGGCAAGCCGGGCTCGACCGGCGGTCCATGGACAACAGGGACGGCCAACGGCAGACTGGCCGCCTTCTGAATGTCAGGATTTCCGCACCGATGGCCGGCCTGGCGACGATTGCGTCACCCTGGGCGCGCGCTGCCGGTGCCCGGAGCGAGTAGTAGTCCATGAGTATTCCACCCGCGTCGCGCCTGGCGGCGTTCACCCACAAGCCCTTCGTGCACTACTGGTGGGCACGTTTCTGCGCGACCTTCGCCGTACAGATCATCTCCGTGGCGGTTGCCTGGCAGGTCTATGACCTGACGCGCGATCCCTTCGACCTCGGCGTCATCGGCCTCGTGCAGTTCCTGCCTTTGCTGTTGCTGGTACTGGTTACCGGCTCCGTGGCCGACCGCTATGGGCGGCGGCTGGTGATGACGATATCGATCGCGCTCGAGGTGCTTTGCGCGCTGGCGCTACTGTGGTTCTCGTGGCGCGGCCTTGTCTCGCCGGTGCCTGTGTTCGTGGCACTCGCGATACTGGCGGTGGCGCGTGCGTTTTTCGGTCCGGCCTCGCAGGCGCTGACCGCCAACCTGGTGCCGGTCGAACACTTCGCAAATGCGGTGTCGTGGAATTCGTCCGCGTGGCAGACCGCGAGCATCGTTGGACCGGTTGCCGGAGGTTTGCTGTATGGAATTGGACCGACCGTTGCGTATTCGGTCGCCACACTGATACTCCTGCTGTCGCTGGGGCTATTGCTACTGATTCCGGAGCCGCCGCCGGCCATCGTACGCAAGATCACTTTCGCTTCCCTGTTCGACGGCCTGCATTTCATCCGTCGTGAAAAGATCGTGCTCGGCGCTATTTCGCTGGACCTGTTTGCGGTGTTGCTCGGTGGTGCAGTTGCATTGATGCCGGTCTACGCGCGCGACATCCTGCATCTCGGACCCTGGGGACTCGGCCTGCTGCGCGCCGCGCCCGGTGTGGGTGCCGTGGTGACGGCCGCCTATATGGCGGCATCGCCGATTCATGATCATGCTGGCCGCATCCTGCTGTTGTTCGTCGCGCTGTTCGGTGCATTCACGATCGTGTTTGGTCTGTCGACCGTGGCCTGGCTGTCGATAGTAGCGCTGGCGCTGATTGGCGCCGCCGACATGGTCAGCGTCGTCATCCGGGAAACACTGCTCCAGCTGTGGACGCCTGATGAAGTGCGCGGCCGCGTCAACGCGGTGAACATGGTCTTTCTCGGCGCGTCGAACGAACTCGGCGAATTCCGCGCCGGTTTCATGGCGGCGTGGATAGGTGTCGTCCCGGCCGTGGTGTTCGGCGGCGTGGGTGCCGTCGCCGTCGCTGCCGCCTGGGCCTGGCTCTTCCCTCAGTTGAAAGATGCACGATTCCTGCACGCTCGCGAATGAGGCAGGGCAGGCATACTGCCGGGGCAAAATTTGCTGCGCCGGCAGGATTTGCTCCGCCGCACTGCCGCCGGCATTCAGGCAGCGTTCGGCCGCTTTGGTGGCATAATGAGGCCACTTGTCGCTATGTGTCGATAATGGTTATTGCATCGAGGTTATGACGATGATTGTTCCACGCCTGTTCAAACACCTGCTTGCTCCCGCCTTGCTGCTGGCCGCGTTGCCGCTGCGGGCCCAGGATGATTTCCTTGTGTACGTGACCAACGAGGATTCCAACGACGTGTCCGTGATCGATGGCGTGACGCACGAAGTCGTGGCCACAATTGCGGTCGGCAAGCGTCCGCGCGGGCTGAAGGTCAGTCCAGACGGCACAAGGCTGTACGTCGCGCTCAGCGGCGCGCCGAAATGTCCGCCGACGATGGAAGACGAAGAGTGCGAAAAGCTCGAAGTCGATCTCAGCGCCGATGGTATCGCTGAAGTCGACACGACCACGCGCGAGTTGCTGCGTGTGCTACCAAGCGGGCTCGACCCCGAGCAGTTCGACGTCAACTGGGACAGCGGCCTGATGTATATCGCCAATGAGAATGCGAACGTCGCGAGCATTGTCGATATTGCACAGGGCACGAATATCAAGTCGCTCGATACTGGCCGCGAACCGGAAGGCGTGCGCGTATCGCCGGACGGCCGGGTGGCCTACGTGACGGGCGAAGTCGATAGCAACATCACTGTCATCGACACCGCCACCGCGATGCTCGCCGGCAACATAAGCGTGGGCCTGCGCCCGCGCGACATTACTTTCAGCGCCGACAGTTCGCGCGCCTATATTTCGAACGAAATCGGCGCGAGCATTTCGGTGATCGATACTGCCAGCAGCACGGTCGTCGAGACCTTTGCCTTGCCGATGGGTTCGTTGCCGATGGGGCTGGTGCTGTCGCCCGATCAGGAGACGCTATACGTGGCAAATGGTCGCGCGAAAACCATCCTGGCGCTCGACGCCGCAACCGGCGAGGTCAAGGCGACTACGGAAGCAGGGCAGCGCCCCTGGGGTTTGACGATCAGCCCCGATGGCACGACGCTGTTCAGCGCGAATGGCCCATCGAACGATGTATCCGTAATCGATGTCGCCAGTTTCAGCGTCGTCGCGACGGTGCCTGTCGGCAAGACGCCGTGGGGCGTGTGGGTTGGCCAGAAGCCCTGATCAGGCTGCCTGCCTTTGCATTTTCCGCAGCGCGGCAAGGCAGCCGCGCAAACCGGTGTTATCCGCCTTGATCAGTGCCAGCGGCGTGCTGGCGCAATATGGTCGCATACGGCCCTTCGCGTCAAAGCGCTGGCGAAAGCGCTCAGGGTCTAGCAGGGCGCCGAGCTGTGGCAGGATGCCGCCGGTCAGGTAGACCCCATCGCGCGCGCCCATGCCGAGCGCGTAGTCGCCGGCTACCGTCGCGAGGATGTCCAGAAAATCATTTGTGGTTTGCAGGCAGAGCGCATCGCCGTGTTGCGCATGCTTCGTGATGTCGGCGGCGCTGGGCGCCTCGGCGCGGGTACCGTTCAGGGCGGCGTTTGCCGCATACAGCGTGCATAAACCGGGTCCCGAGAGCAGGCGTTCCACCGACACGCGTTCAAATTGCTCCAGCAATAATTCGAGTATCTGCAACTCATGCGCATTGGACGGCGCGAACCCGACGTGGCCGCCTTCCGTGGGCATGACGCTGCCGTCGGGGCTGATGCCGGCGACGCCAAGCCCGGTGCCTGGCCCAAGCACCACGCGAACGCGGCCTCCGCTGGGCCGCGGCGCTCCCCACCATTCAAGTTCGGTCGGCGCGAGCACATCCAGGCACGCGGCTTGCGCGGTAAAGTCATTGATGATGAGTACCTCGCAGCCGAGGGCCGCGGCAAGTTCAGCGCGGCTGAACACCCAGGGACTATTGGTCAGGCGTATCGGATCGTGTTCGACGGGGGCCGCAACCGCCATGCACAGGGTAGCAACCTCGCAGCCCGGAATGCTGTCGACATAAGCGCGAAAGGCATCTTCAAGGCGCGGGTGCGTAGCCCCCTTCAGGCTTTGGATATGCAGCAACTCGCTGCTGTCGGCAAGCGCACAGGCAAAGCGCGCATTTGTACCGCCGATGTCAGCGACGATGTCGTAGGTGGTGGTCATGGCATTGACACCTGCTTGAGGTGGGAGGCCTCACGCGCGAGCGTGCGGATGTCATCCCAGCGCTGTCCCTGTACGAGTTCTTTTGTCACCATCCATGAACCGCCGACGCAGGCCACGTTCGCCAACGCAA
>JBEGWB010000138.1:0-14650 GCA_041178065.1 Pseudomonadota bacterium
AGAACGGCACCATCGCCATGCCGTGGTTCGCATAGGCCGTACCGGCCGCGATCCACGAGCAGATCGCACCGGCTTCGTTGATGCCCTCTTCGAGCATCTGGCCCTTCTTGTCCTCCTTGTAGGACATGAGCTGCTCGGAGTCCTGCGGCGTGTAGAGCTGGCCGACTGCCGAGTAGATGCCGATCTGGCGGAAGAGGCCTTCCATGCCGAAGGTGCGCGCTTCGTCGGGAACGATCGGCACTATCCTCTGGCCGATTTCCTTGTCCTTGACGAGGTTCGACAGCAGGCGCACGAAGGCCATCGTTGTCGACACTTCGCGCTCGCCGGTGCCTTTCGTTTGCGCTTCGAACGCAGACAGGGCCGGGATGTTCAGTTTTTCGGACTTCGTGCGGCGCGCCGGCAGCGAGCCGCCGAGGTTTGCGCGCATCTTGCGCATGTAGACCATCTCCGGGCTGTTTTCGTCGGGACGGTAGTAGGCCACTTCCTCGAGCTTGTCGTCGGGAAGCGGGATCTCGAACCGGCTACGGAAGGCCTTCAGTTCCTCGATCGCGAGTTTCTTCGCCGAGTGCGTGGAGTTTGCGCCTTCGGCGGAAGCGAAGGCATAGCCCTTGATCGTTTTCGCGAGGATCACCGTCGGCCGGTCGGTGGTTTCTACGGCCTGCTTGTATGCCGCGTATACCTTGTATGGGTCGTGACCACCGCGGTTCAGGCGCAACAGGTCTTCGTCGGTCATGTGCTCGACCATCTTCAGCAGTTCGGGGCTCTTGCCGAAGAAATGCTGGCGCGTGTAGGCGCCGCCGCGAGCCTGGTAGGTCTGGTATTCACCGTCGACGACTTCATCCATGCGCGCTTGCAGGATGCCGTCCTTGTCGCGCGCCAGCAGCGCGTCCCAGTGACGACCCCAGACGACCTTGATGACGTTCCAGCCGGCGCCGCGGAAGATGCCTTCGAGTTCCTGAATGATCTTGCCGTTGCCGCGCACCGGTCCGTCGAGGCGCTGCAGGTTGCAGTTGATGACGAAGTTCAGGTTGCCGAGACCTTCGCGCGCCGCAAGGCTGATGGCGCCAAGCGATTCCGGTTCATCGCATTCGCCGTCGCCAAGGAAGGCCCAGATCTGGCGATCGCCCTGCTTCACGAGATCACGGTTATCGAGGTATTTCAGGACGTGCGCCATGTAGATGGCCTGCAGCGGTCCGAGGCCCATCGATACGGTCGGGAACTGCCAGTAGTCGGGCATCAACCAGGGATGGGGGTACGAGGACAGACCGTTGCCATCGACTTCCTGGCGGAACTTGTCGAGCTGTTCCGCGGTGAGGCGGCCTTCGAGGAAGGAGCGCGAATACATGCCGGGCGAGGCATGGCCCTGGAAGTACACGAGGTCGCCGGGATGGTTGTCGCTGGGACCGCGGAAGAAGTGGTTGAAGCCGATGTCGTAGAGGGTTGCGCTGGAGGAGAAGGTGGAGATGTGACCGCCGAGGTCATAGCCGAGCTTGCCGGCCCGCATCACCATCGCCAGCGCGTTCCAGCGCACGATGCCGCGCAGCTTGCGCTCCATGTAAATGTCGCCTGGCAAAGGCGGTTCCTGCGAAGCCGGAATCGTGTTGCGGTACGGCGTGGTCAGGGAATCGACGGGCAGCTGCTGCCCGGTCTCAGTTGCCTTGTTGATCAGGTTCTTCAGCAGGAACTGCGCACGCTCCGGCCCCTGACTGCGGATAACGGAAGAAATAGAGTCCAGCCATTCCTGTGTTTCCTGGGGGTCTGTATCGCGCATTTTTTCGGTCATAACTATTTGCTCTGCAAGGACTTACGGTTGCTGTAGTGAAATTACAATGGCGCCGGATTCTACTGCACGTTTTTCGGTTTTTCCAACCACAGGGAGTCGAAATGTAGTAATACTACCAATCACCAGGACGACTTTTGTAAAGAATCAAAAAAGCGCTGATTTTTCAGCGTTCTGTTTTTGTAGTGAAAACACCGGGCTTTGTAACGAATGTGTTAAACGCCCGGCAGTGCCTGCCCCGCGCTTGCGGTCTGGCTGTGCTGGAGTGCCTGGAAATAACGCGCCCAGTCAAAGTGCGGACCGGGGTCGGTCTTGCGACCAGGCGCGATGTCCGAATGCCCCGTGATGCGCGCCGCGCTGACCGCCGGGTAGTGTTGCAGCAACAAACGCGTGATGGCCGTCAGTTGCTCGTACTGGACTGCCGTGAACTCGGTATCGTCGCTGCCTTCGAGCTCGATGCCGATGGAGTATTCATTACATTCTGCCCGGCCCTCGTACACGGAACGCCCGGCGTGCCAGGCCTTGCGATCGAAGGGAACGTATTGCACCACAGTACCGTCGCGGCGGATCAGCACATGCGACGATACGCGTAATTCCCAGATGCCTGCAAAGTAGGGATGCGCCGTGGCATCGAGGCGGTTGCAGAACAATTCGTCGATGTGCGGGCCGCCAAACTCGCCCGGCGGCAAGCTGATGTTGTGGATGACCAGCAGGCTGATGTCGTCTGTTGCAGCACGCTCGCTGCAGTTCGGTGAGGGGACGCGCGCGACGCCCGTGAGCCAGTGCTCTCGTATTTCCATCGCGCCATAGTTAGCAGAATTCATGCGCGGGATGCTAAGGGGAGCCTCTGCATCTGGCAAGGAAGCGATGGCTCACCGGGGCGCGACCTGTTCTGTTTGCAGTGCGACCCGCCATCGCGCCGGCGACCTGGCGGCGAAAAAGGCTGCCTGACCCGGTCCCGGCACACGCACCAGGCAATCTGCGGGACGCGCTATGGCTATAATGCAGGTGCTCTCGCGAGTACATTCCGACTAACCACCCCTGACTTCACCAGCCTTCGCATGAACACTAGCACCTACCCCGATCCACTCCTTGCAGGCCTGCAACAGACCGTCGCGGCCGCGCTTGCCGAAGACCTTGGTAGCGGCGACATCACCGCCGCGCTGGTGCCTGAAACCCAGCAGGCCGAAGCGCGGGTGATCTGTCGCGAGCAGGCGGTGATTTGTGGCCAGGCCTGGGTCGATGAAGTATTTCGCCAGGTTGACCCGGCGATAACCGTGCGGTGGCACTGCAGCGATGGAGAACGCATCCTCGCCGGCGCAAGCGTCTTCATCGCGTCTGGCCCAGCGCGGGGGCTGCTGACGGCTGAACGCACGGCGCTCAATTTCCTGCAGACGCTGTCGGGTGTCGCCACGGCGGCGCGTGAATACGCGAGCCTCGTACAACATACCGGGGTCAGGATCCTCGATACACGCAAAACCGTGCCGGGCCTGCGCCTCGCGCAGAAATATGCCGTGCGCGCCGGTGGTTGCCATAACCATCGCCTCGGCCTTTATGACGCTTTCCTCATCAAGGAAAACCATATCGCCGCCTGCGGGGGTGTCAGCGCCGCAATTATGACGGCGCGCAAGCGGAACCCCGGGCGCCCGGTCGAAGTCGAAGTGGAGACGCTTACGCAGCTCGAGGAAGCCCTCGCTGCGGGTGCCGACATCGTCATGCTCGACAACTTCAACCTCGAACAAATCCGCCAGGCGGTGGTGCAAACCAAAGGCCGCGCGGAGCTCGAAGCCTCGGGCGGCTATACCGCCGAATCGCTGGTTGCAGTAGCAGAGACCGGAGTTGATTACATCTCCGTGGGTTCGCTGACAAAACACGTGCGCGCGACCGACTTTTCAATGCTGTTCACAAACGCGCACTGACCGAATGCCTCGCACTACATCACCTTAAGTCCCGCTGGAGGGAAGCATGCTGTCACTCTTTCGCTCACAGAGCCGCTCAGGGCTGCTTCGCTCACAGAGCCGCTCGGGGCTGCTTCACTCAACGAGCCGCCCAGGGCAGCTTCGCGCGCAGGCTGTCACGCTGCTGCGCGCTGGCGCGCTGATCCTGCTGTGTTCCGGCTCGCTCGCGCAGCAGATACCCCGCTCGGAGTTGCCGACCGAAGCCTTCACACTGCCGCTCGATGCCGAAATACCCTCGGAGCCGCGCATCATCAAGGGCTCCTTTGCGAACGGCTTGCGTTATTTCATCCGCGAAAGCGACGAGCCGGCGAATCGCGCCGAGCTGCGCTTTGTCGTCAACGCCGGGTCCGTGCTTGAAACCGATACGCAGGTGGGCCTCGCGCATTTTCTCGAGCACATGGCCTTCAACGGCAGCGAGCATTTCCAGAAGCAGCAACTGATCGGCTACATGCAGTCGATCGGCATGCAGATCGGCGCCGGCGTCAACGCGCACACCTCCTTCGACGAAACGGTTTACGAACTCGAGGTGCCGACCGGCAATCCGGTGTACATGGAAACGGCGTTCCAGATCATGCAGGACTGGGCAACCGGCCTCACGCTGGATCCCGCCGAAGTCGAACTCGAACGCGGCGTTGTAATTGAAGAGTGGCGCCAGAGCCAGGGCGCGCAGACGCGCATCATGAACGAACAGATGCCGGTGCTGCTGAAGGATTCACGTTATGCCGTGCGCCTGCCCATTGGCACGCCGGAAAACCTGCGGAGCTTCGACATCGAAGAGCTGCGCAGCTTCTATCGCGACTGGTACCGCCCGGACCTGATCGGCGTCGTTGCAGCGGGCGACTTCAAGGCCGCCGACATCGAAGCGCTGATGCGCAAGTATTTCGAAACTATCCCGGCCGCGGAAAATCCGAAGGAACGGACTGTATACACAATACCGCCGCATGCAGAGACCGAGTTCGTCGTCAGCTCCGATCCCGAAGTACCTGTCACGCAGTTGACCGTGACCTACAAGAAGCCCGCATTCGAGGACTGGACGCTGCAACGCTACAAGCAGTGGATCACCGAGCAGCTGTTCGATGCGATGCTCAACGCACGCCTGCAGGAGCTTACGCGGCAGCCCGACTCACCGTTCCTCAATGCCGGCTCCGGCGCTTCCTCGCCGGTACGCCCGCTATCGACCTACATGCTGTTCGCCGCGGTGCAGGAAGGTGGCGTGCCGAAGGCGCTGGAAGCGCTGTTGCTCGAAGCCGAACGCGTGACGCAATTCGGCTTCTCCGCCGCCGAGCTCGAACGCAACAAGACGGCGACGATGCGTTTCTGGGACCAGCAGTACAACGAGCGTGAAAACCGCAATTCGACCTCGCATGCGGAAGAACTGATTCGCGCCTTCCTCACCGGCGAGGTGACACCCGGCGCCGCCTGGGAGTACGCGCTGAATGCGCGCTTCCTGCCGGAAATCACGCTGGACGAAATCAATGCGTTCGCGCGTAGCTGGCTGGGTCCCGAGAACCGTGTCGTGGCGGTAACCTCCCCGCGCAAGCCCGGCCTCGTGCTGCCCACTGCGGAGGAACTCAGCGCCGTGGTCGCCTCGGTGGCCGGCGCCGAAGTCAGCGCACGCGAGGAAATCCTGTCCGACGCGGACCTGTTGCCGGCCGTGCCGCAGGGCTCGCCTGTAGTGTCGACGCAGATGCTCGAAGGCGGCCTGACGGAATGGGTGCTGGGCAATGGCGTCAGGGTCATCCTGAAACCGACCGATTTCCGCCAGGACGAGATCCTGTTCGCCGCCGTCAGCAAGGGCGGCACCTCGCTCGCAAGCGACGCCGATTACATTGCGGCAAGCACTGCGGTATCGATCATCGCCAACGGCGGGGTCGGCGATTTCAACGCAATCGATCTCCAGCGCAAACTCACCGGCAAGCTCGTTGGCGTGGCCCCGTATATCTCCGAATTCGAGGAAGGTCTGCGCGGAGGCGGCTCGCCCGCCGATCTCGAAACGCTGATGCAGCTGACCTACCTGCGCATGACAGCGCCACGCGCCGACGCCACGGCCTTTGAGATATTCAGGACGCAAACCCGCATCGCGCTGCAGAACCGCAGTGCCGATCCCGCCACTGTGTTCGAGGACAGCTTCGGTCGCCTTCTGTACCAGGATCATCTGCGGCGCAGCCCGCCGACTGCGGAGACCATCGAACAGGCCGATCTCGATAAGTCGCTGCGCTTCTACCAGGAGCGTTTCGGGGACGCGAGCGACTTCACCTTCATCTTCGTCGGGACCATCGACCCTGAGGTTCTGCAGCCGTTGGTCGAGACCTATCTCGGCGGGCTGCCGGCAGCGGGGCGCCAGGAGTCCTGGCGCGACACTGGCGTGCGCACGCCAACAGGAGTTGTCGAGGAAACCCTGCGCCGCGGGCTCGAGCCGCAGGCGCAGACACGCATTGCCTTCCTCGGCGATTTCCCGGTTCGCGACAATTACGCGCGAGCGCGCCTGACCTCGGTGGTGCAGGCGCTGCAGGGGCGCCTGAACAGTGTCCTGCGCGAACAGCTCGGCGGGACGTATGGCGTGCAGGTGGCGCCGCAAATGAGCTTCCAGCCGACTGAAACCGCGGGCGTCGTCATCACCTTCGGCTCGGCGCCGGAGCGCGTCGACGAGTTGCTCGCGGCGCTGTTCGCGGAAATCGAACGCTTCAAGGAGTTCGGCCCGTATCCAGCGGAAATGGCGGATGCGCGTCAGTACTACCTGCGTACGCAGGAAACCAGCATCGAGCAAAACGGATACTGGCTGGCGCAACTCGCGCAGGCCGTCAGCATGGACCTCGAACCGCTTGCGCGTGACATCCTTGAACAGCCCACGGTGATTGATCTGACGACGCCGGAGGAAGTGCGGGAGACTGCGCGCCAGTTGCTGGACCCCGCCAACTACGTCCGGCTGACGATGCTGCCGGAGAACTGAGGGCCCCCTGGTTAATTCATGATTCCCGCGAATGTGCACTACTGTCCGGGGGAGTTCGCGGGTGGCTTTGTTGCTTCGGCTCTGCGCAGTCGGGCGGCCGAGTCTGTACGGCCTGTGGGGGGCACTACTGCCGCTGCGCATTCCCGGCCTCGCGTGCTGTTGTCCCTGTTGTCCGTATTCCGCGGGGGCTTTGTTGCTTCGGCTCTGTGCAGTCGGGCGGCCGAGTCTGTACGGCCTGTGGGGGGACACTACTGCCGCTGCGCAGTAGCTGGCCCACGCCGCGGGGGCGCCGCGTCACCGCATGCGGAAGGCCGCGAAGCAGCGAGCGGCGGCCAGCGGACTTGTCCGCTGGCATGAAGTGCTGCGCACTTCGCCCCGCTCGCCTTCGTCAGGGCGGCCTGCGTTTCGCTTGATCCCCCCACAGGCCGTACAGACTCGGCCACCCTCTTGGGCCGCTACTGTGTGTTCCGCGTGTTCCGCTTGTTCGCGTCTTCGCGTGGTCGTGCTTTTTGCAGGCCAGCTCCAGCGCTTTACTGAGGTGTGGCACCTGACCGCGGAACCTGCTGCGGGATAGTCAAAGGCTCGAGTCGGTGCTGCCTGCGGGGGGATCCCGAGCGGATGCCGCCGCGATTCGTGCGAGCCGGGTGAAGTGCGCAGCACTTCATGCCAGCGGACAAGTCCGCTGGCCGCCGCTCGCTGCTTCGCGGCCTTCCGCATGCAGTGGCGCGGCGCCCCGGCGGCGTGGGCCAGCTACTGCGCAGCGGCATGGAGCGTCCCCCCGCAGGCAGCACCGGCTCGAGACTCGTGCACCAGGCAGTCAGCACGCAAACAAGCCCGCGGAATTACCTTTAGCCCTCACAACCGCTCAGGTGAGGAACTGCGTTAGAGACGCTCGATTTCCACATTGCGGAACTTCACCGTGCCTGCGCCGTACTGCAGTGAAACCGGACCGCTTGCGTAGGTCGTGTCATGGAAGTCGACCGTCGTCACGCCATTGAGGACAAGCACGATGTGATCGCCCTGTGCAGTGATTTCATAGGTGTTCCACTTGCCGGCAGTGTCGAGGTTCTCCGTAGGCGAGGCATGGTTGACGATGCCCCCAGTGCGGTAAGCCGGATCCGGACGCGTGTCGAAGATGTTGGCTTCATAGGCGTTGCGATCGACGATCGAGTTCGGGTCGGAAGCGCGGAAGAACACGCCGCTGTTGGCGCCGGCATCGGTCCAGAATTCCGCCTTGACGCGGAAGTCGGTAAAGCTTTCCTCGGTGACAAGATGACCCGCGCCCATATCAGCGACGAACTCACCGTTCTCGATCCGCCAGTTGGCATCGCCGATCTGGCGCCAGCCATCGAAGCTCCCCGACAGATTGATGACGCCGTCGGCCGCGCTCAGCGGCAACGCGGCCGCCGCGCAAACGATGGCAAGCAGGGTGGAACCTTTCAATCCTTTCATCGGTATATCCTCTTTAACGAGATGAATGTTGGGTTTTTGGGTTGAGAAATTGGCCACAACTGTCGTTACAGCAGCATAACGCTGAGGAAGAACCCCTTCCTACTCTGAATCCTTGTAGATCAGTGTCGTCACCTGTTCGGAGACAAGACCGATCAGGAATACGATGATCGCAGTCATGAATAGCACGGCGCTCATGTTCGTGAAGCTGTGGAACGTGAAATAGGTGTAAAGATAGTACAGCAGACCGACGCTGAAAAAGCCGGCGGAAATTGGCAGGAAAATCTTCAGTGGCGAATACAGTGTGCCGATCTTGAAGATAATGAGGAAGAAACGCACGCCATCCTTGACGAGATTGATATGGCTCTTGCCCTCGCGCACGCCGGCATGGATGTCGATGTAATTCACGGAAAATCCTGCGCGAAAAAACGCCATCGTGATTGTCGTCGGGTACGAAAAACCATTCGGCAAGAGGTACAGGAACTGCTTGAACTTTTTGCGGTTGACGACGCGCAGGCCGGAGGTCAGGTCAAGGATCTGCTGCCCCGAAATCCAGCTCGCCAGGCGGTTGTACAGCGAATTGGCGACGAGGCGACCGACGCTGGCCTGGGAGGCGGCATAGCGCGCGCCGACAACCATGTCGTAACCCTCGCGGTAACTGTCGAGCAGGCGCTGCACGTCGGCTGGCTTGTGCTGGCCATCTGCATCCATGAACACGAGCACGTCATTGGACGCGCTGCGCGCACCCGACTTGATCGCGGCGCCGTTGCCCTTGCTGTAGCGATGCGTGACGACGCGCGCGCCGCTGGACAGCGCGACGACCTCGGTGTCGTCCGTGGAGCCGTCGTTGACGACGATTATCTCCGCGGCCGGAAACATCGCGCGCAGCTCGGGCAGAAAACGGCGCAGATTCACGCCCTCGTTCCGGGCGGGCATTATGATCGAGACAGACTCGGCCGGACTCATGCGGATACCCCGTTGGCGTGGCAGGAAGCGGCCTGCCGGAAGCGGCGCAGGACCAAATTCTTCAAAGCCCATGCAGGAAATACCCGCATTATGCTGATTTATTTGAGATTGTCAGCAATGTTTGCCGGGCAATTCCATGGCAAAAAAGCAAAGTTCCAGTACACTTAAAAAAGTTCTAGCCCTGTACGCCGCCCATGCAACAGCCCGCCCAGCAGATGTCCAGCGAAGTGATCATTACCGGTCTTGCCCGGCGTCTGGTCGCGGACAAACTGCTTGAGCGCGACGCAGCCGTCCAGGCCTGTGCTGGCGCCGAACATGCCGGGCTGCCCCTGGTGCGGCACCTCGTCAAGAACAAGGTCCTGTCGAGCCTTGCGATAGCCCAGGCTGCCTCGCGTGAATTCGCGCTTCCGCTCGTCGATGTCACCGCGCTCGATGCTGCCCAGTTCCCGCTGACGCACGTCGATCACAAGCTGATCCGCAAACACAACGTGCTGCCCTTGCTGAAAAAGGGCAACAAGCTGTTCCTGGCCGTGTCGGACCCCTCTGACGTCAACGCGCTGAACGAGATCAAGTTCCAGACCAGCGCCTCGCTCGAGCTCGTCGTCGTCGAAGACGACAAGCTGTTCTCGATGATCGCCGGTTTGCTGGACACCAAGGAAGCGGAAGTCAGCAACTTCAGCGACCTCGAGGGCATGGGTCTGGACGATATCGACATCGAAGTCCTCGACGACAACAGCCATGCCCAGGCCGACGAACCGGAAGCCGAGGACGAAGCCCCGATCGTGCGCTTCGTCAACAAGGTGCTGCTGGACGCGATCAAGATCGGCGCGTCGGACATCCACATCGAGCCCTACGAAAAAATCTACCGCGTGCGTTTTCGCATCGACGGCATCCTGAAGGAAATCGCGCGTCCGCCGCTGAACATCGCAAACCGCATCTGCTCGCGCGTGAAGATCATGTCGTCGATGGACATTTCCGAACGTCGCATGCCGCAGGACGGGCGCATCAAGCTAAAGGTTTCGCGCACGAAGGCTGTCGACTTCCGCGTCAACACGCTGCCGACGCTATGGGGCGAAAAGATCGTGTTGCGCATCCTCGACCCGAGCAGCGCACAGCTCGGCATCGACATGCTCGGCTACGAGCCCGAGCAAAAGGCGCTGTACATGACTGCACTGCATCAGCACCAGGGCCTGATCCTCGTCACCGGTCCCACGGGTAGCGGCAAGACCGTGTCGCTCTATACCGGCCTGAACATCCTGAACACGAATGAAAAGAATATTTCGACCGCGGAAGACCCGGTGGAGATCAACCTCGAAGGCATCAATCAGGTTGCCGTCAACCACAAGGTCGGCCTGACCTTCGCCACCGCGCTGCGCGCGTTCCTGCGCCAGGACCCGGATATCGTCATGGTCGGTGAGATCCGCGACCTTGAAACCGCGGAGATCGCGATCAAGGCCTCGCAAACCGGTCACATGGTGATGTCGACGCTGCATACGAACAGCGCGCCGGAAACACTGACGCGTCTGCAGAATATGGGGGTACCGGCGTACAACGTGGCGACCTCGGTGTCGCTGATCATCGCGCAGCGTCTCGCGCGGCGACTGTGCAAGCACTGCAAGAAACCGATGAAGCTGCCGCCGCGCATCCTGCTGCAAGAAGGTTTCACGGAAGCGCAGATCAAACGCATGCAACTGTTCGCCGCGATCGGTTGCGACAAATGCAATGACGGCTACAAGGGCCGCGTCGGCGTGTACGAGGTGATGCCGATCACCGATAGAATTTCACGTGTGATCATGGATAATGGCTCGTCGATCCAGATCGCCGACATCGCGCGCGAAGAAGGCTATCCCGACCTGCGCCAATCGGCGCTGGAGAAGGTGTCGCAGGGCCTGACCAGCCTCGCCGAAGCCAACCGCATCACCTGATATCCCACGTTTACCCCAGGCGCGTTTAACCCAACACCAAAGATCACTCGAGAACCATCATGGCAGCAGCGGCAAAGTCCAGTCAGGACGTCTATGTATGGTCAGGCCAGGATGGCCGGGGCAATCCTGCGAAAGGCGAAATGCCCGGTGCCAGCCAGGCGCTGGTCAAAGCCCAGTTGCGCAAGCAGGGCATCCGGGTTTCCAGGGTCGCGAAGAAGACCAAGCCGATGTTCAGCGTCTCGAAGCCGAAGATCAAGCCGATGGACATCGCGATCTTCACGCGCCAGCTGGCGACGATGATGCGCGCCGGCATTCCGCTCGTGCAGGCCTTCGAAATCGTTGGTGAAGGTCTCGAGAATGCCTCGATGCGCGAACTCGTGGCAACGATCCGCGACGAGGTCGCGTCCGGTAACAACTTCGCCGACGCCATCCGCAAGCATCCGCGCCAGTTCGATGAACTGTTCTGCAACCTCGTCGAGGCTGGCGAACAGTCGGGCGCACTCGAAACCATGCTCGATCGCCTCGCGACCTATAAGGAAAAGTCCGAAGCGCTGAAGCGAAAGATCAAGAAAGCGATGAACTACCCGCTCACGGTATTGGCCATCGCCTTCATCGTAACCGGCATCCTGCTCGTCAAGGTCGTGCCGCAGTTCGCCGAGACCTTCTCCAGCTTCGGCGCGGAGCTTCCGATCTTCACGCAGTACGTCATGCGGCTGTCTGACTTCGCCATCGCGTACTGGCTCTACGTCATTGGTATCGTCGGTATCGGCGGCTACGTGTTTGGCGAAGCGCGGCACCGGTCGAAGAAGTTCGACGAAGCCGTGCAGCGGCTGTCACTGAAATTGCCGGTCATCGGCGATATCCTAGTGAAGTCCTGCCTTGCGCGGTTCACGCGCACCCTGTCGACGACCTTCGCCGCGGGCGTGCCACTGCCGGATGCGCTCGTGTCCTGCGCCGGCGCCGCGGGCAATATCGTTTATAAGAACGCCATCCTCAAAATCCGTGATGACGTGACGACCGGCCTTCAGTTGACCTATTCACTACGCGCCGCGCAACTATTCCCGATCATGATCCTGCAGATGGTGTCGATCGGCGAGGAGTCGGGCGCGCTCGACGCGATGCTCGACAAGTGCGCCAACTTCTACGAAGCCGAAGTCGACAACGCCGTCGACGGCCTCACCGCGATGATGGAGCCTATGATCATGGCCGTGCTCGGCGTACTCGTCGGCGGCCTGATGGTCGCCATGTACATGCCGATCTTCCAGATTGGTTCGGTCGTCTAAGGCCATCGCAATAAGGGCCGCAACAAGAGAGCTGCATGACCTACACCGAATTCTTTACCGGCAACCCCCTGGTTCTGCCGTTGTTCGCGCTGGTGCTTGGCCTGTTGATCGGCAGCTTCCTGAACGTCGTCATTTATCGATTGCCCCTGATGATGGAAAACCAGTGGCGCGTCCAGTGCCACGAGTTCCTCGACCTGCCGGCGCCAGTGGCCGACAGGAAGTCTTTCGCCGTGTTCAATCTGGCGAAGCCTGCCTCGCACTGTCCGCACTGCAGGCATGCGATTGGCGCCGGCGAAAATATTCCGGTGATCAGCTACCTGGTGCAGGGTGGCAAGTGCAAACACTGCAAAGCCCCCATCTCCGCGCGTTACCCGATCATCGAAACGATCACGGGACTTCTCACGGCGCTCGTCGCCGCGAAGTTCGGTTTCGAGTGGCTGACGCTAGCCGTGCTCGTGCTGACCTGGGCGCTGGTCGCGCTGACGATGATCGACTTCGACCATCAGCTGCTACCCGACGACATTACGCTGCCCTTGCTGTGGCTCGGTCTGCTCGTCAATACACAGGGCTGGCTGACGACGCTGGACAGCGCCATCTGGGGCGCGATTTGCGGCTACCTGATGCTGTGGAGCGTCTACTGGCTGTTCAAGCTGGTGACCGGCAAGGAAGGGATGGGCTATGGCGATTTCAAGCTGCTCGGCGCACTCGGAGCCTGGCTCGGCTGGCAGGCGCTGCCGCAGATCATCCTGTTGTCGTCGCTGGTCGGCGCTGTCGTCGGCATTACACTGATCGTCGTCAAGGGCCGCGACAAGAACGTTCCCATTCCCTTCGGTCCTTACCTCGCCGCAGCAGGCTTCATCGCGCTGATGTGGGGTAATACACTGACCTCCGTATTCTTTAACTGGGCAGGTTGAACCATGGCAGTACCTGAGCGCCCCTATGTCGTCGGCCTGACCGGCGGCATCGGCAGTGGCAAGAGCACCCTTTCCCGCCTGCTGATCGGTCTTGGCATCGAAGTCATCGATGCAGACGATGTCAGCCGCGAAGTCGTCACGCCGGGGTCGCCGGCGCTGAATGCGCTCGTCGAGCGCTTCGGCAACAAGATCCTCAACGCCGATGGCACGCTGAAACGCGAGCGGCTGCGCGGCCTGATCTTCACGGACGCGGAAGCCAAGCGCTGGGTCGAGCAACTGCTGCACCCGCTGATCCGCGCGCGCATTCTTGAGCGCATCGAGGGTTCATCGAGTCGGTGGCTCTTGCTGTCGGCGCCCCTGCTGCTTGAAAACAATGCGTATGACGTGGTCGACCGGATCCTGGTCATAGACGTGCCTGAATCCGTGCAGCTCGAACGCGCCATGCGGCGCGACAATGCCTCGAAGGAAGAAGTGACGCGCATCATGCAAAGTCAGCTGCCACGCAACAAGCGTCTCGCCGTCGCCGATGATGTCGTCGAGAACAGCGGCGACCCGCTGCAACTGCAGGAAAAACTGCTGCCACTCATCAAGCGTTACGAGGAACTGGCCAATGCCCGGCATCAAGCAGGTTAACTGTCCCACGTGCCAGAAGATCGTGCCCTGGACAGAGGAACAGGTGTGCCGACCCTTCTGCAGCAAGAAATGCCAGCTGATCGATTTTGGTGAGTGGGCTTCGGAGCGCATCAGCATTCCAGCAGAAGAGCCGCCGGATGAGTTTGATGATCTGGATGGGGAATCGAAGTCCTGAGAGGTGCGTCAGCACTTTTGTGTTTAAGCGTTGCTTCCTGACCTCGTCATTCCGGACTCGCGTGCGTTGTCCGGGTTGCCCCTGTTGCCCCTGTTGCCCGTATCCGCGGGCACTTTGTTGCTTCGGCTCCGCATAGTCGGGCGTCCGAGTCTGTACGGCCTGTGGGGGGACACTACTGCCGCTGCGCAGTAGTTGGCCCACGCCGCGGGGTCGCCGCGTCACTGCATGCGGAAGGCCGCGAAGCAGCGAGCGGCGGCCAGCGGACTTGTCCGCTGGCATGAAGTGCTGCGCACTTCACCCCGCTCGCCTCCGTCAGGGCGGCATGCGTTTCGCTTGATCCCCCCACAGGCCGTACAGACTCGGCCACCCTTTGGGCCGCTACTGTGTGTTCCGCGTGTTGACGTGTTGGCGTGTTGGCGTAGCCGCGTTTTTTGCAGGCCAACCCCACGCTGTGTTGATGTGGCATGTGACCGCGGAACCTGCTGCGGGATAGTCGAAGGCTCGAGCCGGTGCTGCCTGCGGGGGGACACTACTGCCGCTGCGCAGTAGTTGGCTCACGCCGCCGGGACGCCGCGTCACTGGATGTGGAAGGCCACGAACCAGCGAGCGGCGGCCAG
>JBEGWB010000139.1:0-29248 GCA_041178065.1 Pseudomonadota bacterium
GCCCAGTCACCCGTCGCGCGCGCCGCCTCCCACATAGTGCTGTAGAACTCGGGCGTCTGCCGGCCGGAGCGCAGGAACTCAGGCTTGTTGCCGAGTATCTCTGACTTCTCGTAGCCGGTCATCGTCGTGAAGGTTGGGTTGACGTCGATGATCGTGGTATCGGCGTCCATCACCATCATCGCCTCGTGGCTATTGTCGTACACGAGTGCGGCGAGCTTTAGCGCCTCTTCCACCTTGTGGCGTTCGCTGACATCGCGTACCACGGCAACGACGTAGTCGCGCGATAGCTGAACATACTTGAGGCTGACCTCGACGGGATAGGTGCTGCCGTCCTTGCGCACGTGTTCGCCGTGCCAGTTTTGGAGTGCCCCTGAACGCAGCCGCTCAGTACCGCCCGACAGCATTTCAGCGCGCAGCGTTTTGTCGACATCGAGTATCGTCAGCTGCAACAGCTCCTCGCGCGTGTAGCCGAGTTCCTGGCAGGCGCTTGCGTTGACGTCCAGGTAGCGCCCGGTCACTGGATCCGCGACTTCGATGGCTTCCTGCGTATGGTCAATGAGCGCGCGGAATACGCGCAGGCTTTCTGCATCCTGTTTGCGATCGGTAATGTCGAGGTACGTACCAAGCATCAGCAAGGGACGCCCTTCATTATCGCTGGCCACGAGCTTGCCGGCGAAGTGGAACCAGGCGTAGTTGCCAGCATTTCGCCGCATGCGGAATTCGCCCTGCCATTGCGCGCGCAGGCCTTCGGCCATTTCCTTGAACACCTTGCCAACACGCACGGCGTCGTCGGCATACATGTCCCCCAATATCGAGTGAATGCTTTGGTGATCCGGCATATCCGAAAACAGCCTTGCCCTGTCTTCGCGGCTGATTGAAGCCACATGTCCCGTCTGCAGGTTCAGTTCGAGCAATTCCTGGCCCGATGCGGCGAGCGCGAGGCGCAGGCGTTGCTCGCTCTTCTGCGCCAAACAACTCACGCGTTCTTCACGCCGGTAATGTGCCAGCAGGCTGCCGACGCAGACCGTTGCCAGCGGGAACATCAGCAGGATGGCCGCGCCGGCGTCGGCGTACACGGTCGCCAGCGACGCACGCGGCAGGGCAAGCATTGCACCGAGCATCACGGCATGCACCACGAGCCCGAACAGGTACAGTTCCCGCAACGACAGCTGATCGCGCAACGAATGGCTGTAGCGACGCCACAACAGGCCGACCCCGCCGGCACCCAGGATGATCAGCACGCCGCTGATAAGGGCCGGGCCGCCAAGGTACACGCAATACATCAGGGCTAACGCCATCGCGACGATGGCGGAAATCGAGCCGAGGAACAAGGCGGTCAGGCTGATCAGTATCGAACGGGTATCGAGCGGTATGCCCTGCGCGTGAACGACCGGGGTTGCGATGACCGCAACAGCGAGCAGGCCGACCAACAAGCCGGTCAGTATCCGCAGGCGGACATCATTGGCGGGCTTGAGGCCGCTGTCGTGACTTAAGCGACTGCTGATGAATGCGCAGATCACGACCATCGCCAGCAACAGCGAGGCGTTTTGCAGCAACGGCAGCAAGGCCGATACGTTCATCCATAAACCCCCGGCCACACCGAAAGGCCTTCATTGGATCGAGAATTTTACAGGGAATCCTCATGTGAATAACTGCAGCGCGCGTAAACGTTACATGGAACCTGCGACGCGGACGACAGATTCATCATGCGTTGGCGACAATCAACCAGATCGCCGCCGCCGCTGTGAATAACAGCACCAGACGATTGAACCAGAGCTGCGGGATCCACTGCAGGAAACGCCGCCCGCCGAATGCGCCTGCGTAAACCAGCGGAGCGACGACGGCGATCGATGGCAGGTAGCGCGCTTCGAAAATTCCCTGGAACAGGAACACAGGCACTTTCGATACATTCGCAAAAAAGAAGAACATCGTCGCCGTGCCGATGAATGCATGCTTATCGAGCTTCAGCAGCAGGAAGTAGATATTGAGGATCGGCCCGGCCGAATTACTGATCGTCGTCGCGAACCCGGCCAGTGTGCCCGTGCTGGTCCGCGCGAGGTCCTGGTGGCGTAGCGCCCACTCCGACAAGCGCGGCCGGAATGGCTCGAGGCACACGAGCGCAAGGATGATGATGCCGATCGTCAGGCCAAGAGTCCGGTCATCAAGATGCGTCAGCACAACCCCCCCGGCGACGATACCGACGATCACGGGCACGAGCATCTTGCGCAGCTCCGGCCAGTTGGCGAGACGCCAGTACAGCCAGACGGCGGCAGTGTCGCCAATCAGGAACAGGATCACCGTGACGCCGAGCGCTTCGCGCGCCGGAAAAATCAGCGCGACCAGCGTAGCGACAAAAGGTCCCATCGCCGGCATGCCGCCCTTGATGAAGCCGGTCAACAAGGCGACGCCGGCGAGGAAGAACAGAACCTGGGCTTCGAGCAACACCATGAGAGTTCCTTTGCGCGGTTCCGGCGCCGGCGGAATCCAGTTCATCTGACTGGACTCCTGCCTGCGCCGGAGTGGCGAATCCGGGGAAGTGAACTACTTCAGCTGCTCGGGAATGCAGCCGAACGGCTTGATCTCGAGATCGGAGGGACCGTATGAACCTTCCGTGAGGGGGAAGTCACGGGTGAAGAACACCGGATCATAATGCTCGATGGTGAGGTCGACCGAGTTCGTCTCCTGGTTGAAGCGGATGCGCTCCACCGTGCGCAAGGCATTCGAATGCAGCAGGCCTCGCATCGGTTGCCCCGGAATCTCAACGAACTGGTTCAGTACGCCGGGCGTGTAATGGTCGGTCTCGACGACCAGCGTGTCGCCTTCCCAGCGTCCGCGGGAATAACCGAGGATCGCTTCCGGCGTGCCTTCTGGCGCGGTGTCCTGGTCCATGTGCACGACGCGTTCGATGTCCATCCATTCGTGCTGGATGACGATGTCATCGCCCTGTTGCCGGAGCGCCAGCGGCGTGCCGGGTGCGAACCAGCCGCGGCGGATCGCCACAGGCTCACAGCGATAACTCGGATCCATCGTGAAGGGATCGTAACTCTCGACCGCAGTGCGGCCCGCATCGGTCAGATAATCAGTCATGAACTGTGGCCCGCTCGTCGGACGCGCCGCAGGGCGCAGCATCCACGTACCGAAGATCGAATCGCGCTGCGCGACCTGCGCTGGTGCGGGCGCCTGCGTGCCGCGCGGGCCATTGACGCTTACGTCGCGACCATCAGGGTAATACACCATGTCGAAGAAGCATTCGTCGTCGGCGCGTCGATGCTGCGAACCGGTGATGCGCAGTTCGGTACCGACAGCAAGCATCTCCGGCGTGATGCCGTTGCGCGTAAGCTGGGTCACGCCGTGGCTTTCGCAGCGCCATTGTTTCGTGCGGCCGTCGGCGTCGGTGGCGCGCACATGCAGGTAGGCATGCGGGTTGCGTTGTTCAAATTCAGTGACGACACCCGTGATGTCGACGGGTTTGTTCGCGTCGAAGTGTGGAGCGAAGCTGTGGTGGGCCTGCGCAGCCGACGCCAGCAGCAGCGCGCTTGCGATCAAGGTGAGTGGCAGTTTCATGTGTATCCCCTGTGCTGTGGTCCAGATGAAAGAAAGGCGATCACTTGATCGCCTTTCATGTTCGTCATCTACCGTCTAACGCGGCAGTTATCATGCGCATTGCTTACTGGGCAGGACGGGCATTGGCATATTTGCCAACGTATGCGGCCTTGCCCACGACTTTGCCTTCCATCGCAGCCATGACATCCGCGCGGCTAGCGCCAGCCTGCAGGTCGAGATTGGCGCTCAAGGCGTAGAACTCGAAGACGTAGTGATGGAAACGGGTCGGCAGCGGCGCGCCCGAGCCCATGAAGGTAGGTTGGCCAGTGATGTTGGCACCGTAGACACTGCCTTCAGGCAGCGAACCTTCGGCAATGTTCGGCGACGGAATGTTGAATGCAACCCAATGGGTCACGTCATTGGTTGAGCCCTGCAGCGCAACTTCGATATCGTGCATGATGATCGCGTAGCTGACCGCGTTGGCTGGCGCGCCGGTAATCGTGAAGTCGGGCTGTACGTTATCACCGTGCGAAGTGAACTTGATCGGAATGACCGCGCCGTCTTCGAAGGCTTTACTGGTGACGCGCATGTCGACGATCTGGGGCTGGGCATAGGCCTGGTTCAGAGTCAGAACCATTGCCGCGGTGGCAAGGACGATACGGAAGAGGTTTTTCATGGATGAACTCCTTTGCATGGTTTTACTGTTGTTTTGCTGTTGTAGTGGGCCTGGAACGGGGCTGGATGGTACACCGAATTCAGAACCGGGAGGAGCGGGTGGAACAGGGCAGAACGCGGGGCGGACCACCTGTGCGCAGGACCTGGCGACGCGAGCAGGACAGCATGCAAGTGGCCGGTCCGGATAACGTCAATCACGTGCGCGTGATGCGAAGGAAACAGCACCCTTGCGAAGTCCCACGCACGTGAACAGGCCAACGCAGACCTGACTTGCCCGCCCCAACTAGCCGGGGCCTGGTCTCTGTCCCTGAACCTGGGCCTGGCGCACACGAAGCGCGACCAGCTCGCCGGGGTGCCCGGTGTCACCGACAGGCACGACGATATATTGCACGCCATCGATCGCATAGGTCATCGGCAAGCCGGTCTGCTTCGCCGGCAATTCGATCTCGGCGAGAATTTCGCCCGTCGCCTTGTCGTGCGCGCGGAACATCTTGCCACCGCCGGTCTGGCCACCGTAAAGGCCGGCGCCCTCGCCTGCGAATAGCAGCGACTTCGTCAGCAGCAGCGCGCCGCGATCGCCGTGGCCGGTGCGTTCGGGGATCTCGACGCCCTGCAGTTTTTCATGCTCGCGAATCCACTGCGGCGTGTCGGCGTTTGCCATCATCCATTTATGTTCGCCGGTGTTCATGTCGATCGCCGTGATGCGACCATACGGCGGCTTGATGATCGGCAGGCCGAAGGGACCGTCAAGCGGAATGCCCTGCGAGGTCATCGCGTAGTCGAAGTCGGCATTACGCGTGTCCTTGCCGAGGCCGACCTTCATCGGATGCGAGGTCGAGGGGATGTACAGCATGTTCGTTTCGGGATCGAAGGCAACGCCCTGCCAGTTGGCGCCGCCGCCGAAACCGGGCATGAATATAGTCGCGAGGTTGGTCTCGGTGACGAGCGATGGCGGTGTAAATAATGGCCCATAAGTGTAGTTCTCGAGGATCTTCAGCGCTTCGGCCTTGAGCTCGGGCGTCCAGTCTATGAGGTCGTCTTCAGTCAGGCCGACGCGTTCGAAGGGCGCGGGCTTCGTCGGAATCGGCTGCGTCGGCGATAGCTGCTCGCCCGGCACGCCATTTTGCGGCACCGGCGTTTCGATGATCGGCCACACGGGTTCGCCGGTGACGCGGTTAAAGGTATAGACCATGCCCTGCTTCGTGACCTGGATCGCAGCCGGAATGATTTTACCGTCGACATTCAGCTCGGCGAGAACCGGACCTGTCGGCGGATCGTAGTCCCACACGTCGTGATGCACGAACTGGAAGTGCCACAGGCGCTCGCCGGTTTTTGCATCGAGCGCTACGAGGCTTTGCGTGAACAGGTTGTCGCCGGGGCGATGACCGCCGTACATGTCGCCGGTCGCAGCTTCGACTGGAACGTAGACGATGCCGCGCTCCTGATCGGCCGACAGCGTTGCCCAGGCGCCAGCGTTGCCAGTGAAGGCGGCGCTGCCGTCACGCCAGGTTTCCGTGCCGAATTCACCGGCCTGCGGAATGGTGTGGAACTTCCATAGCAACTCGCCACTGTGAATGTCGTAACCGCGGATATTGCCGGCCACGCCCTGCTTTGACGCAGGCGAACCCCCTGAACCAAAAGTCGCGCCGACGACGATGACGTCGCCAACCAGCATCGGTGGCGTCGTGCTGCCGACGGGGATTGTCGCAGGATCGATCTCGAAGCGATCTTCGAGATTGAGGCGCAGGTCGACGATGCCATTGGTGCCGAAGGTGGGGTCGGGACGGCCGGTCGCGGCATCGAGCGACACTATCTGGTAGCCCGGTGTGATCAGCAGCAGGCGCGTGGAATCTTGGTCATTCCCCTGGCCATCGCGCTGCACGCCGCGCCACATTGCAATGCCGCGTCCCGAGTTCACGCGCGGACCGCGGCGGCTGCCTTCGTCGAGGCGATACATCCACAGCGTTTCGCCGGTGACGGGATCGATCGCGACGACGTCGCGGCGCCGACCAGCCGTGGTGTACAGCACGCCATCGATCATCAGCGGCGTAGCTTCGTAGTTGAACTCGGGCTGCGGGCCATGGTTCGCCGAATACCAGCGCCACACGACTTCGAGGTTGCCGACGTTGTCCTTGTTGATGAGCTCCAGCGGCGAATAGTGCGTGGAGCTGCTGTCGGCATGGTAGCTGAGCCACTCGGCGTTGACGACGCGCGCGGTGGCAGCGCCGTTGATCAGCGATGCAACGCGGATCGGATTTTCCGATTCCTCGAGGCGCACGCCGACGAGGGCGCCCGCATTGTCGGCCAGTGGCGTATCGCCCGCAGGCAAACCGTTCTGGTGCAGGATCAGCGCGATCAGGTTCGCGTATTCGGTAGGCGTGAAACCATTCGGATTGTTGACCGGCATCGTCGACGCGGTGATCTGGTATAGCGCGCCAAGCGACTGCCCCGCCCATTTGCTCCAGAAGGTGCCGCCGACGAGCGCCGGCCCGGCTTCACCACCGCGCAATGTCGCGCCGTGGCACTCGATGCAGGAACTGACATACAGGTTTGCGCCGGCCTGCGCCTGCTGCGTGGTGAAGACTCCATCGCGCGTGGAGTCCTGTGCGAATGCGGGAAGGCTGAGTAGTGACGAGAGCGTGGCGATCGCGAGGAGGGAACGGCGGAACATGGCTTGCCTCTGGTTGGAAGTGCGACAACGACAAAGACGCGGATACTGAGCAAGCGCGCTGGCTTAGTCAATCGCATGGGGCAAGGCAAGCGCGTACCAGGCACAGCCTGGTGCGCAACCGGACGCCACGCGGCCATGCCGCGTGGCTGGGGGAGCAGTTCCGCGCTCCCCGAACCGAATGGTGCGGAGCTCTACAAACTTATTTGTTCCGGAACAAAGGTTGGATCAAACGGCGATACGACAGGGCAAAACCGGTATACACGCCGAACAGTGCCGCGAGCGAAGCCAGCCCCGCAATCGTCTGCCCCCAGAAGCCAAGCACTTCGCCTGTGTGCAAGAAGCGCGAGATGCCGCGCAGTCGTGTTGCTTCGGGCTGATCGGCGAAGCGGCGGGTGCCAGTGACCGCGCCTGTGGCGCGATCGATGCTCAGTGTGTAACGCTTGTGCGCCTGCGCGCCGTTGCCGGGATCTACTTCTATCTGCACGGCGCTGTCGCTCGCCGCGGGCAGCGCGACGTTGAGGCGATTCCATGCGCCGCCAGTTTGCAGGATGACGCTATCGACCAATGCATCGAGTGCCAGGTACTGCGTGGATACCGCAGCGCTGCCGTCCTGCTGCAGCGTCGCGCCACCGTGACCTTGCGCAGGCGCAGCACCATTAGCACCGGGACCAGCGCCGCCACCCGGCACTCCGAAACCCGGGCCACCGACTTGTGGAGGCGGCGGCGGCAGTTCTGCGCCGAAGGCCATGTACATGAGGTTAGCTACCCACGGATACGAAATCACGGCGCCGGTGTACACGACGAAGAACAGCGGGATCGCCGCCCACATGCCGAAGATATGGTGCCAGTGGAAATCGCGCGCCTTGCTGTCTGGATAGCTGCCACGGAATAAGAGTCGCGCCTTGAACAGGCCCCACTTCCACAGGGCCGGGAACCACAGATAGACGCCGCTGACGACGAGGAACAGGAACACCACATTGCTGATGCCAGTAATCTGGCGCGCAAAGGCGCGGCCCTCGCCCTGCACGTTGAACCAGCGATGCCAGCCGGTGACCGCATTGAAGAACGCGTCGAGGCCGGGCGCGCCCGCTTCCATGGACTGCCCGGTGTAGGGATTGAGGCTGGCCCCGCCAGCGCGGCCGGCGCGCAGCGCGACGGGCGCGCCCGGATCCTTCGCGATGACCAGCGTCGTCGGCTGGAGTTCAGGCTGCGCCGTGCGCTGCATTGCCAGCAATTGCTCCAGCGGCAGCCGTGCGCCCTGCTCTGCCGCTGGCACGTAATGCTGTTCGGCAGCCCATGCATTGATCTGGCGCTCGTACATCAGGATCACGCCGGTCAGCGACATCATGAACACGACGATGCCCGTGGCCAGACCACAACCGAGGTGAAGCCAGAAGACTGATTTACGAAACATCCTTGAAGTACCCGCAAAAACTGATGTAAGAGCTAATGATAATTATTATCACTCGCGCTGGCAAACCGTGCGCGGAATGACTGCCAGCAGAGGTTCCCGCCGCTGTGGAATAGTAGTAAACCGATATCGTAGGGCTTTGCCATCCGGACGATCCGGATTCGGCAATAGTCCCGGCCGAATTGCCTGGAGAGGGACCCCACCTTTTAAAAGAGCAAGGCTGGACGCCGCGGCAGCTCCAGGCGCATGGGAGACTGATGGAATTACACGCGAAGTCGACGCACAGCGACAGTGCGCCCGCGGATCTCTGCGAAGCGCTGCCACTGGCCTGTTTGCAGTTCGACGCCAACCTGACTCTGTGCGCGGCGACAGAACTGGCGGCACGTCTGTTCTGCTCTTCCGTCGCCGACCTGCGCGACAAGACTCCCGACCTCTGGCAAGCCATTGGCATTGCTGACAAGAAAGCCTTTGCACAGGTCCTGCAAGAGATCCTGAACGGTCGCGTTACCAATACCTCGCGCCAGTTCACGCACAAGTTGCCGACGGGTGCATTCCTGCTGTGTGAATGGCATTTCAGTCTCTACCGCTCGCCGGCTGGTCCGCGTGTCATCGCGCTTGCGAGGGAGATCGATACGTCACGAAGCGAACGCTCCGCCCATGCGGCCGACACCGAACAGGAATTGCAACAGAAAACGAGCGAGCTGGCGCAGATGAACCGGATCCTGCGCGAAAAGGATGACCGCCTGTCCACGCTGCTGCGCAACATCCCCCTTGGCATTGTCGTGGTCGGCCTCGACAGTCGCTACACGGGCGAGATGAACCCCGCCTATTTCAACATGCTCGGTTATGACAGCAGCGAGCTGGCCGGCCTGACGCCCGACCACTTCACGCATCCGGACGACCTCGACCGCAACCTCGCCATCGTCGGCGCGGTCGGCAGCGGTCGCCAGCCCGTTGCGCATTATGAAAAGCGCTTCATTCACAAGAACGGCAAGGTAGTGTGGGCACGGGTATCGCTGTCGCCGCTGCTCGATGTCGACGGCAAGGTCTATGACTTCATCGCCGTGGTCGAGGACATCAGCACCGAGAAAGCCATCCAGCACAAACTGCAACGCAATGAGGAGCTGTCGCGCATTGCCGGCCAGATCGGACGCATCGGCGGCTGGATGCGCGAACCCGGTATTAACAGCGCCCTGTACTGGTCCGACCAGGTGTACGCCATCTACGAATACGAGGGCTCGGCGCCGCTGTCGATCGAAGAAGTGTTCGCGATGGTCAAACCGCCCTATCGCGATCTCTGCTGGTCAACGCTCAACGCGATGACGACGGAAGGCAAACGTATCGATTACGAATGCGAAATCACCACCTGCAAGGGCAACGAGGTCTGGCTGCGGGTGGTCGGCGAGCCGCAGCACGGCGCCGACGGCAAGGTCACGCGCATTACCGGCGCGATCCAGGACATCACCGCTTTAAAGGCACAGGAGTTCGCCAACCGCGAGCTGAGTGCGCGCCTGACCTCGATGCTTGACACGATGACCGACGCCTTCATCCTGATCGACCGTCACTGGCAAATCGTCTACATGAATGGGGCCGCCGAGGCCCTGCTCAAGCTCAACCTGCAAATGCGCCGCTCCGGTTCTATCTGGGATAACCAGCCCTGGCTGATGGAGACATCGCTCTATGAAGCCTATCAGCGCGCAATGCGCGAGGGCGTCAGGACCCAGTGCGAGTACTACTCGCCGCGGCTGCAGGTATGGATCGAGGCCTTTGTGTATCCCTCCAATGAAGGGCTCGCGGTTTATTTTCGGTCGATCACCGAACGCAAGAAGCTTGCGGCCCAGGTGGCCGACTCCGAGGAAAAACTCAGGTATCTCGCGCGCGCGACACTGGACGTCGTGTGGGAGCGCCACCTCGACACGCATACCATCCACTGGAATAGCGGACTGGCGAAACTCGGATATGGCGGCAACACCGACGAGGGCCGGGCGGTCACCGAGGCCGCATTCTGGTTCAAACGTATCCACCCCGAGGAATCGGACGCGGTCATCAGCAGCCTCGATACCGTGCTCAAGAGCAACCTCGACCACTGGGGCGCCACCTATCGTTTCCTCAAGGCCGATGGCACCTACATCCATGTGATGGATCGGGGCGTGATCCTGCGCGACCGTGAACTGCGCCCGACCCGCATGATTGGCGGTATGGCGGACATTTCCGAACGCGTGAAGCTGGTGGAACATCTGCAGCAAAACCAGCGCATCGAATCGATCGGCAAGCTGACCGGCGGCCTCGCCCATGACTTCAACAACTTACTGACAGTGATCCTCGGCAACGGCGAGCTCCTCGGCAACCTGTGCGCCGACGATGCGACGCGACGCAAGCTTGCCGACAACATCTGCAGCTCGGCGCTGAAAGGCGCCGAGCTGACGCAGCGCTTGCTGGCCTTCGCGCGCCGCCAGGAGCTGGAACCGGCGGCCGTAAACGTCAACACTCTGGTCACGACCATGGAAGGCCTGCTGATGCGCACACTCGGAGAACATATCAGCATGAAGATCGTGGCGAGCCCGGGCCTGGCTACCGCGCTCGCGGACCGCAACCAGCTGGAAAGCGCGATCCTGAACCTGTGCATCAACTCGCGCGACGCGATGCCCCAGGGTGGCGAAATTTGCATCGAAACATTCAACATCACGCTAACGGGTCAGAACGAGAGCATCCTCGGCGATGTGATCCCCGGCGACTATGTCGCGATACGGGTCAGCGATAACGGTTGCGGCATCGAGCAGGACGTGCTCCCGCTCGTCTTCGAGCCCTTTTTCACGACGAAGGAACGCGGCAAGGGTACGGGCCTGGGACTCAGCACCGTGTTCGGCTTCATGCGCCAGTCGAATGGCAATGTGTCGATCGAATCGAGTCCTGACTGGGGCACGCGCGTGACGCTGTACCTGCCTGTCACCCAGCAACAGGAGAAGAGTGAAGCGAGCATTAGCAAGCGCCAGACTTACGCGGATGGCAACGAGACCATACTGCTCGTGGAGGACGATATAAGCGTGCGCAATTTCTCGTCCCACTTCCTGCAGTCGCTGGGCTATACGGTAGTGGTCGCTGAAAACGGCGTCAAAGCGCTCAAGATCCTGAGCTCCCGTAGCGACATCGACCTGTTGTTTACAGACATCATCATGCCGGGTGGCATTGACGGCGCCGAACTGGCGCAACGCGCGCTAGCGCAGCGCCCGGACCTGCCGGTGTTGTATACCTCCGGGTACACCGACGACGCGCTGCTGAAACAGGGCATGCTCGACATCGAAAAGAATTTCGTCGCGAAGCCCTACAGCCTGACGCGTATGGCGGCGCGCGTGCGCGAGACCCTGGACCGCGCGCGGGATGCACTGAGGCGGCCCCAGCGCGGGTCCCCGGAGTAGGTGGGTCGCGGCTTCTCCGCTTAACTCGTGGCCCATGCAGCGCCAATCAGGAAGGAAGCCACGCGCCCATGCACGCTGTTGCATCGGGCCTTGATTGCCTGCTCCACGGTGGCTAGACGTAGAGATCGTAATCATCGGCATCGACAACAGTCGCCGTAACGATGTCACCCACCTCGAGCCCTTCTGGATCACCGAGATACACAAGCCCATCGATATCGGGCGCATCCGCTTTCGAGCGGCCGATGGCGCGGTCGTCCTCGATCTCGTCGACGATGATGTCGATCTCGGTGCCAATCTTCGCCTGCAGGCGTGCCGCGCTGATCTCCTGTTGCACCGCCATGAACCTTTCCCAGCGTTCCTGTTTCAGTTCTTCGGGTACGTGGTCGGGCAAGGCATTCGCCGGTGCGCCGTCTACCTGCGAGTATTTGAAGCAGCCGACGCGATCGAGTTGCGCCTCCTTCAGCCAGTCGAGTAATTCCTGGAACTCGCTTTCGGTTTCGCCGGGGAAGCCGACGATGAAGGTGCTGCGCAGTGTCAGCTCCGGCACGTCACGGCGCCAGCTCTTGATGCGCTCGAGCGTGCCTTCGGCCGCGCCCGGGCGCTTCATCAACTTGAGGATGCGCTGGCTCGCGTGCTGGAAGGGAATGTCGAGGTACGGCAGGATCAGGTTGGCAGCCATCAGGGGCATCAGCTTGTCGACGTGTGGATAGGGATACACGTAATGCAGGCGCACCCACACGCCGAGATCGGCGAGCGCTTCGCACATGCCCTGCATGCTGCCTTTGACCGGACGCCCCTGCCAGAAGCCGGTCTGGTATTTCATGTCGACGCCATAGGCGCTCGTATCCTGCGAGATCACGAGCAGCTCGCGCACGCCGGAATTGACGAGACGTTCCGCTTCGTCGAGCACTTCACCAACAGGACGGCTGACCAGGTCGCCACGCAACGATGGAATGATGCAGAAGCTGCACCGATGGTTGCAGCCTTCGGAAATTTTCAAATAGGCGTAATGCCGCGGCGTCAGCTTGATGCCCTGCGGCGGCACGAGGTCGACGAAGGGATTGTGCAGATCGATGATCGGCTTCGGAATCACTTCATGCACCGCGTTGACGACCTGCTCGTAGGCATGGGGGCCGCTGACGTTGAGCACGCCCGGATGCACGCGCGTGATTTCTTCGGCGTTCTTGCCCATGCAGCCGGTGACGATGACGCGGCCGTTCTTCTGAATCGCCTCACCGATAGTGTCGAGCGATTCCTGCTTCGCGCTGTCGATAAAGCCGCAGGTGTTGACGACGACGACATCGGCGCCTTCATAGGTCGACACGATGTCGTAACCTTCGAGACGTAGTTGCGTCAGGATGCGCTCGGAGTCGACCAGAGCCTTGGGACAGCCGAGCGAAACGAATCCGACTTTTTTGCTGGTGGGTGCATTCATGGGGGAACTGTGCGGGATGGCGTGAAAAAGCAGGAACGCATAATATCAGCGCACCCCCCTGTGTTCCAGAAAGAAACCAGCCAGATGCGTGCCGGATTGTTGTTTTTACTGATATTTGCCTGCGTTTCGCCTGCATCGGCGCACGTCGGGCTGGCCGTAACAGTACCCGACCACGATGCTGTGCTCGAACAGGCCCCGACACTGATCCATTTCCAGTTCATGGCGATGATGACGCTCATGAACCTGAAACTCGAAGCCATGACCGAAGCCGGCCCCGGCGCGCGCATCGACATACGCCTGCCACGCAACAGTATCGGCCAGTCGACGGCCTTCGGCGAAAACATCGATATCGCATTACCGGAGCTCGCGCCTGCGACCTACAAGGTCACCTGGCATGCGGTGTCAGTCAACGGCGACTATCTGATCGACGATTTTTCCTTTACGGTAAGCGAAGCGAAATAACACTAGCATCCTCGACTTATTGTTAACTGGGTCCTGCCCTCAATTATTTCGTCCGTCTTTTTGAGCACAAAAAAAAGCCCGGAATTTCCGGGCTTTTTGTCCATCACGAGACGCTTACGAGCTGGCTTCCGCCAGTTTTTCCTTGCGAATCTTCTCGAGCGCGCCCGGCAGCTTGTCGCCAAACTTGCCGAACTGATTTGCCTGGTCTTCGAATTCGCGTTTCGCGCCGGCCTTGTCGACGGCGACGACACGGCTGAATGCATCTTCTGAATAATCGAGGCCTTTCCAGTTCATGTCCTGATAATCGGGGATGTCGCCGAGAATCGTGTGATGGGCGTGCGCCTTGCCGTTGACGCGACTGACGACCCACTCGAGCACGCGCATGTTCTGGCCGAAACCAGGCCACATCCACTTGCCTTCGGGCGTCTTGCGGAACCAGTTAACGCGGAAAATCTTCGGCAAGTGCTTGACCTTGCCTTCCATGCCGAGCCAGTGGCTCCAGTAATCGGCCATGTTGTAACCACAGAAGGGCAGCATCGCCATCGGGTCGCGACGAATTGCGGCCTGGTTGTCCGCGGCGGCGGTCGCTTCCGAGCCCAGCGTCGCCGCCATGTAGACTCCTTCGCTCCAGTCGCGGCTCTGGTACACGAGCGGGAAGTTGCTGCTCAGGCGGCCACCGAAGATGAAGGCGCTGATCGGCACGCCTTTTGGATTTTCCCAGTCAGCATCGGCGCTCGGGCACTGGCTCGCGGGCGCCGTGAAGCGTGCGTTCGGATGGGCCGCCGGAGTCTTGCTCTCGGGCGTCCAGTCCATGCCGCGCCAGTCGGTCAAATGCGCTGGCTTCGGACCGTCGATGCCTTCCCACCACACGTCGCCGTCATCGGTCAGCGCCACGTTCGTGAAGATCGTGTTCTTCGCGATCGTCCTCATCGCGTTGGGGTTGGTTTCCATCGAGGTGCCGGGGGCGACGCCGAAGTAGCCGGCTTCCGGGTTGATCGCGTACAGGCGGCCGTCGGCGCCGGGCTTGATCCAGGCAATGTCGTCGCCGATCGTCGTGACCTTCCAGCCTTCGTAAACGGCAGGCGGAATCAGCATCGCGAGGTTGGTCTTGCCGCAGGCACTCGGGAAGGCGCCGGCGATGTAGGTTTTCTCACCGCTCGGCGTGACGACACCGAGAATCATCATGTGTTCAGCCAGCCAGCCCTCATCGCGCGCCATGACCGAGGCGATGCGCAGTGCAACGCACTTCTTGCCGAGCAGGGCGTTGCCGCCGTAACCGGAGCCGTACGAGATGACTTCGCGGGTTTCAGGGAAATGCACGATGTAGCGGTTTTCAGGATCGCAGGGCCAGACCACGTCGGCCTTGCCTTTTGCCAGCGGGAAGCCAATCGAATGCAGGCACTTGATGAAGGGCTTGTTGCCGAGTACGTCGAGTACCTTGCTGCCGATGCGCGCCATGATGCGCATGTTGACCACTGCGTACGCGGAATCAGTGATCTGCACGCCGATCTGCGCGATGTCGGAGCCGAGTGGACCCATGCTGAAGGGAATGACATACATCGTGCGGCCTTCCATGCAGCCGCGGAACAGGCCATTGAGGCGATTGCGCATCGCAACGGGTTCTTCCCAGTTGTTCGTCGGGCCGGCCTCGTCTTTCGTTTTGCTGCAGATGAAGGTGCGGTCTTCGACGCGAGCGACGTCGCGTGGATCGGAGCGGGCGAGGAAGCAGCCCGGGCGGAGTTTTTCATTCAATTTGATGAAGGTGCCGGCGTCGACCATCTCGTTGCACAGCCGGTCGTACTCTTCCTGACTACCGTCGCACCAGTGGACGTTTTTTGGCTGGCACAGCGCTTCGATTTCCTTGACCCATTCCTTGAGGGCGCTATTCGTAGTCGACTCTTTAGGTGAAGAGTGAGAGGCATTCATTCGAGGTACTCCGGATGCGTGAGGGTACTCACAGTGGTCATTAAATAAAGTTCAGCATTTTAGTCGGAATGGATAAATTTTTCACTTCGGCCAAAGCACTTGACCGATCGCCGGAAATACCCTGATTAATCAGTGTTCTCTTCCGGTGAGACATATGAAGTGCTACATTTGCGCGCTTTTTTCATCAGCCCGGAATCTCAATGAAAACCTACAAAATCGCCCTGCTCGATGGTGACGGTATCGGCCCGGAAATCATGGTCGAAGCCGTCAAAATCCTGAATCTCGTCGCCGAGCGCAACAAGCTCACCTTCGAACTGACGCATGCGCCCTTCGGCGCCAGCGCCTGGTTCAGCACGGGCAGTGCGTTCCCGGATTCGACGAAGGCGATCTGCGACGCCGCCGATGCGATTCTGAAGGGGCCGATCGGCCTGAGCCATGAAGAATCGAAGAAAATCCCGGTAGATCAGCAGCCCGAGCGCGGCGCCCTGCTGCCCCTGCGCCGCCGTTACAACACGTACGCAAACTTCCGCCCGGTGTATTTGCCCAGGGGCCTGGCCCATTTCTCCCCGCTGAAACCCGAGATCATCGGCGACGGCATCGACATCATGATCATCCGCGAACTCGTCGGGGGCCTGTATTTCGGCAAGAAGGAAACCGGCATCAATGCCGCAGGCAAACGTTACGTGGCTGAAGTACTGGAATACGACGAGGACCAGATCCGCGCGATCATCAAGGTGGCCTTCGATACCGCGATGAAGCGCAAGAAAGTCCTGCACAACATCCACAAGTCCAACGTGCTGAAATCGAGCGTACTGTGGAATGAAATTGTGGAGGAAGTGCGCAAGGATTATCCAGAAGTCGAAGTCATCCACATTCTCGTCGACGCGGCGGCAACCTATCTCTGCCTGAAGCCCACCCAGTTCGATGTCATGGTCATGGAAAACATGTTCGGCGACATCCTGTCCGACCAGGGCGGCGGGATCCTCGGTTCGCTGGGCCTGATGCCGTCGGCGTGCATTGGTCCGGACAAGGCTTACTACGAACCGTCGCACGGCTCGGCGCCTGACATTGCCGGCAAGAACATCGCTAACCCCTACTCGATGATCGGGTCAGTTGCGATGATGCTGGAATATAGCTTCGGCATGGATAAGGAAGCAAAGAACCTCTGGCAGGCCATGCAGAGTGTATTCGCGCAGGGCTTCTCGACAGCGGATTTGTCGAAACCGGGCTCAGGCGTGAAGATGATCTCGACCTCGGAGTTCGGCAATCTGGTGGCGAAGGAACTGAAAGCAATGCCACTCTAACGCATGCCACTGTCAAGAACGCCACGCTGAAGCGGGGTCGCACAAACAAAGGGGACGCGGTAAACGCGTCCCCTTTTTTATTTCCACTCCGCGCGTGCCTCAAAAACGCTTTACTGTAATCACGCCGGCTTCTTCGCTGTCGTCGACATCGTCGACGCCATCGACTTCATCGACGGCGTCTGGATCGTCCACGCTATCGGCGGCGTCGGGCAGGCCGTCGGGATCATTCGGATTGGCCAGCGCTACGTCTTCCGGCGCGGTCGACTCGAGGTCCGTGTAGTCATCCGGATAGTACTCGAGTCCGCGCAGGTGCATGCCGTCGGCTTCGGGAATGATGAGGGTGTCCGCTTCGATGCGATCGATGTCGCGTACAGCTACGGCGTACTTCGTCGGCGTATTGAAATAGTCACTGGCATCGACGATGACATGCGGTTCCTGGTCCTGGATGCGCTTGCGCAGCTCCAGCACCGGGCCGACGGTGACAACGCCACCAGCGTCGTTGAGCACCAGCGTCTTGCCGAGGAAGCGCTCCGGCTCACGTCCGGCAAGCGCCACGAGCTCCACCGACTCGCTCGTAGCATGCGTATCCGGCGGGGGCGAACCGTCGTTGGCCAGGACTTCGGCGTCGACCTGGTCTGGGTCGATGAGCGGCTCCGGACCTATGACACCGTCCTGCTGGGCCGCCACCATCAGCGGCATGCAGGCGAGCAGCAACAGGCCTGCAAAGGTACTGAGCGGGCGCGGTTTAAATGCCTTACGAATCGTTTTCGAATGTGAAGCCATGAGGCAGTCTCCTGCCAGATTTTCAGCCGCACCGTGTAATTGTTACGTTACACAAGCGATTACGACGCTGCGAAGGCAATCTGGCGCTGATTTTCCGGGGGTTCCCATCCAGTAGTCAGCAAAGCCTGTGCCACTGCGAGTAATCGCCGGCGTCGACAGCGCCACAAGGTGTCGCCACTAGCTGTCGGCACCGACCAGCTTTGGACCGAACTCCAGCCACCAGGCCGAATCCCACACAAACTCCGCGGCAACGACCCACGGCAGTATCAGCGCGAGGCCCCATAGCCAGGCGCGATGCACGCGTCCCAGCGTGACGAAGTCGTAGACCAGCGCCGGCAGCATTAGCAGCAGGAGGTACAGGTGCACCGCGAGATAGCTCACGGGAAACTGATTGAAGGGCAACCACGACATGCGCGCGATCGCGGCATCGATCAGCATCATCGTCGCAAGCAGTGTCATGCGCTTGTGCGTTTGCCCATCCGATTGGCGCGTCGCCAGCGCCCAGATGATGAAGGTCGGAAACAGCAGGATTGAGCGGATCTGCAGGAACAGGATGTTATTGACGATCGGCGCCGCCGGCGTCCCAGCCGAATCCTGCTGGCGCACGACAGTAACGGCGGTCAGCACGACCAGCACGGCGGGTGCCAGCGCAAGCGCGGCCAGTCCGACGCGACGATGCAGGTCTCTGCGGTTCATCAGCGACAACGAAGCCTGCACAGCCATCAGCAAGGTCCATGCGGCGAGAACGAAGGCATGCAGGTGCACGACGAGCGGAGGATTCGGCATGCCACCGCCGAGTATCGCCATGGAACGCGGCGCGAAACCGACGACGATGACGATGACGAGCAGCCAGCCCATGCACGCATAAAACACACGATCAAGCGTACGCGCCTCGGTATGTGTCATGTCGGTTTCTTTCTGCGCCCGTTTGCGCGTGCCTGGTTCAGCCAAAGATAGCAAGGTCTTCCGTGGTGGAGAACGGAAATAGCTGAGTGACGGCAGCGGTGTCGAGGCCAAGCATCTTGCGCAGCGCCTTGTGCACGTGCGCCGGTTTCAAGGTCACGCCCTTCACGCTATCGGCGAGCAAGGTGGCCGCATTGATCTTGAGGGCATTGTGGCCCGAGTCCGTCAGGCCGACCACGCGATTCGTGAAGCTGGCGTTTTTCTGCATCACCATGACACTTCCGATCGGCCAGTGATCCTTGCCAGCGCCGGAGTTGTAATACGGCGTGCGCCCGAAATCACTGCCAACGACGAGCACCATGCGTTCAGCGAGCCCAAGCTCCGCCGCGTAGGTCCAGAAATAGTCGATGGCATTAGTGACGTTACCGAGCGCCGCGCCAAGCCGGCTGTCGTGATCCTCGTGCGTATCGAAGCCCGACTCGAACACGTCGGCGGTCAGCGACACCCCGGCCTTGAACGCCAGCAGGCACATCTGCATTTGCTGATGCAGGCTCGATGTCACGTTGCCGACGCTACGCGTAGGCTGCAGCGTGGCGGCCGTCGGCAGGAACGCGGCGAAGTCGCTGATCGACGACGAACGCGCGATTGCATCGGCGTAGGCAAGTTGCTGCTTCGCCGCCGCTTCCAGTGTAGTCGCCGCCGCGCTGCGCGACGCGAGGCCGCTTGTGTGCATGGTCGCGATGCGCGTCCAGTCGGCGTCTTCTACGTAACGCTTGCCGCTGGTTTCGCCGACATTCGGCTTCACGAGGTTTTGCAGTACTGAAATACGTCCGATCTGCGTGAGCTCGGTAATGCCCTGCGTGGAGGCAAAGCCGCCAAAATTCAGATACGGCATCGGCAAGTCGCTTTGATTCACCGCGGCAAACAGCGCGGTAAGCGAGGGATAGCCTTCGCTGTTGCGGCCGCTCCAGTTGTGCAGCACGCCGACGGTGTGTGAATTGGTCTGCGCATCGACGCCGTTGATCACGAGGATATCCCGGTAGTACTTACCGAAAAAGGCTGCGTTGGCCGCAAAGGGTGCGTAGGCGATGTTGCCAGCCTGTTCGATTGCGCTCGTCGCCGCCCAGTTGTTGATCACGGGCTTGCCGCTGACATTGGTTTTGGGATCGGCGAAGCTGGTGACGTCCAGCGCGCCATTCAACTGCAGGTTCACCAGCAACTTGCCGGAGTACGGCGTCGCCGCGCGGGCGCCACTGCCAATGCCGCCGACAAGGCCAGCCGCGGCGGCGCCGGCGAGCGTTTGCAGGAAACGGCGGCGGCTGCGGCGCTGCTGTTGCTGGATCAGGTTCATGCGCAGATTCCTCGCGGTTCTGTAGCGCTCATTCGTGCAGGTAGTCGTAGTGGCTCAGCAGGTACGCCATGACCACCACCCAGCTCTGCTTCATGTACAGCGGGTCCTGCGCCTGCGGCCCCAGCCACGCCGTCACCGCACTGGTGTTATAGCGTCCATTGCTCTGCAAGGGGCTGCCTGGATATGCCAGCGTGCCGATGAAGCCGATGTCGTTGGACCATTCGCATAGCTGCGCGCCCTGCAGCAATGCCGGTGTAAAACCGCCCCCCGCGCGGCTCTGCCAGGTTTGCACCAGCAGGTCGTAGGAGGCTAGCAGCTCAGGCGACGTAAGGCTCAGCGTTTGCCCCAGCAGTTTTCCATGCAACTCCACCAGGGTGGCTTTGAGCGCCGCGACTCCCGCGGCGGTCGATGCCGTCGCCGCGACGTTTGCCTCGACATTGAGGCCGGCCTGCACAGGATCCGTCGCGCTCTGTGTTGCGGCAAGGCTGGCGGTCACGGTGTAGCTGCCGCTCGTCGCGGCGGTGAATGGATACGTCACCGTGCATGAACTGTACAGGGTCACGGCGCTGCCGGTGGTGGCGGCCGCGCAAGTTCCAAAGCTGCCGGAGTTGCCGTTCAGCACCGTGGTCTGCCCGGCCGGATTGCGGATGCTGATGCTGGCGACCACCAGGTTCTTCGTGGCCTTGCACTGCGTCGAGCCCGTGGCGTAATCGCAGGCATCGTTCAGCATGCTCACGACGACTTTTTTCGAACCCGCCTGCAGATTCATCGTGAGCGGCGTCGCCTTGAAGTCCGTGCTGCTAGTGCTGGTCATGGTTTGCGTGGTCGATGCCTCGGTCAGCGGCGTGATCCACGGCGACAGCGCGCCGAACAGCAGACGTTGTGCATCCGGGCGAATGAAATCGCCGAGCACGATCGGGCACGAGGACTCCAGCGCATGCGCCGCCGCGACGTTGCTCATCATCGGCGTGAGTTCGCGCGCGCGAATTTTCAGCGCGAAACTGTCAATGCCGCCGTAAAACGTGTTGTAGTCGTTTTCGAGTCCGCTGAGCGGCGCAGCGGTTATCGTGTCGGTGCGCGCATTCCAGTTGTATCCGGTGAGCGCACGGGTTTTGCGCGCCAGTTGCTCCGGCGTCAGCAGCTTCTCACCAGTCAGGCTGGCAACGCTGCGCGCCGCGCCCTGCGCCGCGCTCGGGGTCGCAGTGAGGCTGTCGGCACGATACCAGTGACTGAGCACGAGCTCGGCCAGCAGGTGTTTGAGCGACAGGCCCGACTGTACAAAACTCGCCGTGAGCGTATCGAGCGCCGCCTGCTGGCCTTCGTAGGCCGCAAGCCGCGCCCGGTAGTCGGGGTCAGTCGCAACTTCGGGCGCCTTCAACAACTCCGAACCGATGATCGCCGGCCACCAGAACGCCACGCTGGCGCGCGCGAAACGCGCGTCCCTGGCGATCAGCTCCGCGAGCCAGCGCGTTGTGTTCGTGCTGGTCGCCAGCGTGCCTTCAAACCCGGGATTGCGCATGTCGCGGTACCAGGTGTCGCCACTCTGGTATGCCGTGCCGGCTCCGCGCGCCTTGTACAGGCGATCGAGCGAATCGGTGCCGTTAAGCGCCACCTTGTAGGTGCCGTTGTCGCCATAATCCTGGAAGGTACCGGCGACGGGATCGAGCACGCTGTGGCAAACCGTGCAGGCGACATTGTTCAGCGTCGGGTTATTGATGTCGGCCAGCGCCGCGGGATCGGTACTGCGTTTGGCCAGCGCCTCCACATCGACGCCAAGGAAGTTGTAGTACGTCCAGCGCGCACGCGCGCGGTTGCGATTGGTCGCAGTGGAGGGGTAACGGCTCAGGAAGGATTTACTGTTCAGGACACCCACATGCGGATAGGCGATTTTCATGTTTCCAGGATTCGTAATCCGCGGCAGCGGGCTGCCGGGGACCTGCACGAGCACAGTCGTGGAGTCGCGCAAGTAGTAACCCTGGATACGCCCTGGCTGGAACGAAACCGGGCTGGCGCCACTGGCGAACACGGCAGTGCCGCCGGTCACGGCATTGAGCAGCGGTGTCAACATCGTGTAGTCGGCGGTGAGGATTTCGGAGTAGGGCCTGTTGGTTTCGACGACATACGCGATCAGCTCCAGCGGCGCCTCGACAAAGCTGTAATTCAGCTGGTTCATCCAGGTGCTCAGCGTGGCCCTGTCGCTGGTGCTGCCGGCGTCTATCCTGTCCTTCAGGCGCCAGTACTCGGCATTCATCGGCGGAAAGCAGCTCGTGCAGTCGTCGGCAATGTTGAACTCCTCGTTGCCGCGGATGAACAGGCGATCGTTCGCTGCATCCTTCAGGAACTCGTGGAAGTGCGTGCCCTGCATGAGACTGAGCAGGACGCTTTTGAAAGCGCTATCGCCGCCAGCCGCGACTGTCGCCAGTTCCGCGCTGGTCGGCAGACGGCCGGCCAGCAGCAGCGCGGCATCGCGCAAGGTTGCAGCGCTGCTCTCGTCGCGCACGCCATCGAACAGCGTCAGGTTCGATTGCGTCGCCACCGTGGTGCCGCCATCGAGCAGCCCGAGGAACGCTGCCATCTTCTGGTAATCGGAACTGCCAAGCGGCAGCGGGCTACCGCCAGCATGGCCGTTGCCACCGCTGACCTTTGTCAGCACATAGTTGTATGCGTCGCTCTGCTGGCGATAGAAGGCGGCAAAAATGTCGTAGTTGGCGTTGGCGCGACTGGGATCCTTTATGAAGTGCAGGCCGCTGATGCTGGCGACGCCGCCGTCGACGTGGCATAGCGAGCACCTGGTCAGCACGATGTCGTCGAATATTTCTTCCGCAAAGTAAGTTTGTGGATCGGTCATGGCCGCGTTGAACTGGAACGTCGCGGCGCTGCTCGTGTAGATCAATGCCGAACCGGAACTCGGCAGATACCCGATAAAGATGCGGTGTTCGCCCGCCGTTGTAATGCGGCCGTTGTGGATTGTGATTTCCTGCGTCGCTGCAAGCGTCATGTCCTCCCGCATCGGTTGCAGCTCGGCGATCTTGGTCGACCAGGGAACCCAGGTGCCGTTCGCCGTGAGCATCGTCCATTGATTGCCGTAGCGTTCGACGACAAAGATGTCCGCCTTGCCACCGACGTGCGCCGGCGCGGGGTCGATACTGCCTTTGATAATCAGGGGCTGGTTGAGGTTGGCGCTGGTCTGCCAGCTCTTGCCGGCGTCGACGCTCAGGCCAATTGCGAGCCGCGCATCGTAGACTTTGTTATCGCTTGCACCGACAGGCAAGAGAGTCATACCAGCGGTCACGGCAGCGACCGGTGGGGCGAGCAGTACCAGGAACAGCCAAGCTATATGCCTGCGCATACCTTCACCAATCCTTGTTCTTGTTGTTAGGAGTCTCAACGCGGCGCGCCGGGACTGGTTGACAGCGGCGATCAGGGATTTGAATCACATTACATTATTCTGACGAGGCAGCGTAAAAGTCCCCGATCGCTGCAGCGGTCGCCAGCACGTCGGCACGACTTACATCCATATGCGTCACCATACGGAACTTATGGCCGGTGTCCACCAGAATTCCGCACTCGCGCAGATGCGCCGCGAGCGCCGGGCCGCTGCCGTTGGCTGGCTTCATGAACACCATGTTTGTCTGCACGCGCTCTGAGTCTACAGTTATCGCGTCGATGCCAGCGAGGGCCTGCGCCAGCAGTGCGGCGTTGTCATGGTCTTGCTGCAAGCGCGCAATATTGTGCTCCAGCGCGTAAATGCCCGCCGCCGCAATGATGCCCGCCTGGCGCATGCCGCCGCCGAGCATCTTGCGCCAGCGCCGCGCTTCGCGGATGAAGTCGCGCGGGCCGCACAGCACGGAGCCCACCGGCGCGCCCAGTCCTTTCGACAGGCAGACGGACACCGAGTCGAAATGCTGCGCAATATCCTTAACCTGGATACCGAGCTTCACCGCCGCGTTGAAGATGCGCGCGCCGTCGAGGTGCCTGCCGAGCTTGTGTTCGAGCGCAAGTGTCGACGCTGCGCGCAGGTAGTCCATCGGCAGCACACGGCCCGCGGAGGTATTTTCGAGGCAGAGCAACTGCGTGCGCGCAAAGTGAAAATCGTCGGGCTTGATAGCGCCGAGAATCAGGTCGAGAGGAATGGTGCCGTCAGCCGCCATCGCCAGCGGCTGCGGCTGAATGCTGCCGAGCACAGCACCGCCGCCGCCTTCATATTTGTAGGTGTGTGCATCCTGGCCAACGAGGTATTCGTCACCGCGCTGGCAGTGACTCATCAACGCAATCAGGTTCGATTGCGTGCCGCTCGGCACGTACAGCGCAGCTTCGGTACCGAGCAGGTCGGCCGTTATTTCCTCGAGAGCGCTGACAGTGGGATCGTCGCCCCATACATCATCACCGACGGGCGCTTCCGCCATCGCCTTGCGCATTGCAGGCGACGGACGCGTGACGGTATCGCTGCGCAGGTCGATGACATCCATATTTGCGTTGGCCGGGTTCGACTTCATGGGGCCGGCACGTGCAGTTTCGTGTTGACCATGCGCAGCGTCGCCAGCACCGCGGCGTACACCTGGTTCGCATGCACGCCGCGCGTGCGCAGGTTGCGGCCTTCGCCGGCCCAGGTGATCGTACATTCGGTCAGCGCGCCGGGCTTGCCGCCTTTCGGTATGCGCACGGTGTAGTCGACAAGCTCGGGCATCGTGAAGCCGATGCCGGCGAGAATCTTGCGCAAGGCGTCGATGAATGCGTCGTAGCCACCGTTGCCCTCGCCGTTCTCGCGGTAGTCCTTGCCGTTGATCTCGATGTTGAGCTTCACGCTGGAGGTACCGGTCAGGCTGCTGTGGATATCGCAGTCGAGCAGCCGGATGTGCTGGTAATCGTTGCTCTCGAGGACGTCGGCGATGATGAAAGGCAAATCGTCGGCCGTAATCGTTTGCTTGGAATCGCCGAGCGTGACGACACGCTGCAGTACTTTCTTGAGGTTATCGGGTGACAGCGTGATGCCAAGCTCCTCGATGTTCTTCAGCACCGAAGCCTTGCCCGAGAGTTTGCCGAGAGCGTAGGTGCGCTTGCGATCGAAGCGCTCCGGACTCAGCTGCGTTTCATAGAGGCCGCCCTTGACGTCACCATCGGCATGGATCCCCGCCGTCTGCGTGAATACGTCGGCCCCGAGAATAGGCTGGTTCGCGGCAACCCACTTGCCGGAGAAACGTTCGACCATCTTGCTGACCGCGGCGAGATTCGATTCGTTGACGGCAGTCCTGATGCCCATCTTGTCCTTCAGCAGCACCGCCAGTTCCGCCAGCGAGACGTTGCCGGCGCGCTCGCCGAGACAGTTCATCGTGCAGTGCAGCGTGGTGATGCCGGCTTCGACCGCGGCAAGGCAGTTGGCGCTCGCGAGGCCGTAATCGTTGTGCGGATGGAAATCGAATTGCTGGTGATGAAACTGCGTGCGCATTTCATGTAGCGCGAGATAGACCTCGACCGGACTCATGACGCCGAGCGTGTCCGGCAGCATGAAGTGCTCGATCCCGCACTCGCCGATCTGCTGCATCAGGCCAAATACATAATCCTTGTTGTCGCGGTAACCGTTGGACCAGTCTTCGAGATACACATTCACGCGCAAGCCCCTGCTCCGCGCGTAGGCGACGGTATTGCGCACATCGGCAGAATGTTCGGCGAGCGTTTTACCGAGCTGGTTGCGGCAGTGCTTTTCGCTGCCCTTCGTCAGCAGGTTCAGCACCTTGCCGCCGGCGGCGACGATCCAGTCGACACTGTTCGTGCCGTCAACGAAACCCAGCACTTCGACGCGCTCGAGGAAGCCATGCGCCTTTGCCCAGGCAGTGATCGCGCGCACGGCATCCTGCTCACCCGCCGACACCCGTGCCGAGGCAACCTCGATGCGGTCGATGTTCAGCGATTCGAGCAGCGCCTGCGCGATGTTCAGTTTTTCGCCGGACGCGAAGGACACGCCCTGCGTCTGCTCGCCGTCGCGCAAGGTGGTGTCCATCAGGGCCACGTAGGATGGCAGCTGCGCCGCATCCACGGCGGGGTTGATTGCTGAATGACTCAAGACTGTCTCCTGATACTGCAAATGTGTGAAAGCGCCCGGGGCTGCCGAAGCCCTTGCATGCCGAACTGCGCTTGCCACCTGTAAACAGCGCATAAAAAAACCCGCCGTGGCGGGTTTTTCGATCGATCACGAAAAGGCAACCCGCAAATCAAACTCGGATAATAATGCCTTCAATGATGGTTCTGGTGCTATTCATGGGCTGGCAGTTTTGTGGATTTGCCCAATAAAGTCAAGGCTGTAGAATGCGGGACCTTCCTGGAAACCGGTGCCACAGTCATAATTCGACGGCGGCATCCGTACTCGACGCTGGAATTCAACGCACTATGACTTCGACACCCGTTTCCGACGCCGCTCCTGTCGTCATCGCCCCGCTGTGGCGCCGCATCGCCGCCATCCTCTACGACAGCTTCCTCGTGTTCGCGATCTGGATCGTCGTAGGTTTCTTCGTGCTGTGGGCTTTCGGCATCGAAGAGGCGCGCACGATCGAGGGCGAGGCCATCGAACTCGATCCGCTGTATCAATACACGCTGCTCACAGCAATGTTCCTGAGCGCCTACCTGTTCTTCGGTTTCTTCTGGACACATAGCGGCCAGACACTCGGCATGCAGGCCTGGCGCATCAAGGTGCGTAATGCCGACGGTTCGGCAATCTCGTGGCGGCAGGCACTGCTGCGCATCTGCAGCGCGCCCTTCGCGCTGCTGGTCTTCGGCCTCGGCTATCTGTGCATGCTCATCGATCCGCGCCAACGCACCTTGCCGGACATCGTGTCCGGCAGCCAGGTCGTCAGGGAATTCGTCATCAAATAACAACAGTCCGTTTATCACATCATCGGGGAATCCATGAACCTACGCCTTCGCCATACCTTGCTGTGCGTGGCATTCGCCACCTGCGGCTTCGCGCAAGCCCAGACCGACGCCGACATCGCCAGCGGCGCCACGAGCACCGACTGGCTGACCTACGGCCACGACTACGCTGAAACCCGCTTCAGCACGCTGACGCAGGTCAATGCCGACAATGTTGCTGAACTCGGCGTGGCCTGGACTTTCGACACCGAGTCCTTCCGCGGACTTGAAGCCACGCCGCTGATCAAGGATGGCGTGCTGTATGCAACGCGTCCCTGGAGCAGCGTGTTCGCGCTCGATGCGCGCACCGGTGAAAAGCTCTGGGACTACGATCCCCAGGTCGACAAGAGCATTGGCTGGAAAGCCTGCTGCGACGTCGTCAATCGCGGCGTTGCGCTCTATGAAGACAAAGTCTACGTCGGCACGATCGATGGCCGTCTCATCGCGCTCGACGCGAAAACCGGTCAGGAACTGTGGGCGGTGCAGACCACCGATCCCGAACGCCCCTACACGATCACCGGCGCGCCGCGCGTTGCCGACGGCAAGGTCCTCATCGGCAATGGTGGTTCCGAACTCGGCGTGCGCGGCTACATCACCGCATACGATGCGAACAGCGGCGCCGAAGCCTGGCGCTTCTGGGTCGTGCCCGGCAATCCGGCAGACGGCTACGAAAATCCCGACATGGAATTCGCCGCGCAGACCTGGTCCGGCGAATGGTGGAACGTCGGCGGCGGCGGCACCTCGTGGGACTCCATCGTCTACGATCCGGAAGCGCGCCTCGTCTACGTCGGCACCGGCAACGGCTCGCCGTGGAGCCACGAAATCCGCAGCGCTGGCACCGGTGACAACCTGTTCCTGTCGTCGATCGTCGCGCTGAACGTCGATACCGGCCGTGTCGTGTGGCACTACCAGACCACGCCCGCCGACAACTGGGACTACACCGCCGTGCAGGGTTTGCTGCAGGCCGAACTCGTCATCGATGGTGTTGAACGCAAGGTCATCATGCAGGCGCCGAAGAATGGTTTCTTCTACATTCTCGATCGCATCACAGGCGAGCTGCTATCGGCACAGCCCTACGCCGAAGTGACGTGGGCCAGCGGCGTCAGCATGGAAACCGGCCGTCCGATCGAAACGCCGCAAGCGCGCTACCAGGACGCGATCTCGACGATCTCGCCCGGCCCCGGCGGCGCGCACAACTGGCATCCGATGTCGTTCAGTCCGCTGACTGGCCTCGTCTACTTGCCCAGCCAGCAAGGCAGCCGCTTCAACTATGTCGTGGATCCGAACTACGAATACAAGCCCGGCACATGGAACACCGGCCTGCCCTTCGGCAGCACCGAAGGCATCGAGCAACGCGCGCAGGCTGACTACGGCGCTGGCACCGGACCCGCGCCGGAATCACCCGGCGCACTGCTTGCCTGGGATCCGCGCACGAACGCGCCGCTGTGGCAGGTCAACTACCCGATCGCCTCGCTCGGCGGCACGCTCGCGACCGCGGGCAACCTCGTGTTCCAGGGCGCAGGCGATGGCCACCTGTATGCCTATCGCGCCGACAACGGCGAAAAAGTATGGGATGTCGATCTCGGCGTAGCGGTCATGGCGCCGCCGGTGACCTATGCACTCGATGGCAAGCAGTACATCTCCGTGCTCGTGGGCTGGGGCGGCGCAAGCGCGCTGTTCGGCGCCAACTTCACCGGGGAATACAAAGCCCAAGGCCGCCTGTGGACCTTCGTGCTCGGCGGCGACACCAATATCGTGCCGGTATCGGGCCAGGCGCTGCCCGAGCTCACGGCGATCGAGTTCGATAACAGCGACGCGGTGCAAGCGCTCGGTGCTGACCTGTACGGCCAGCGCTGCGCGATGTGTCATGGCCGTGCTGCCGCCGGCGGTGGCGCACTTGCGGATCTGCGTTACGCCGCGCCGGCGACCTATGAGATCTTCCACAACATCGTCCGCGAAGGCGCCTACACCGGTCTCGGCATGCCGAACCTCGGTGCCTTCCTCAACAAACAGGAAGCGGAAGCGATCAAGCAGTACATCCTCGGCAGGCGGGCCGCGTTGATGCAGTAACGGACGCTGATGCAACTCGTGGCTGTCGCGAAATAAATTCAGGCTGCTCGGCGCAGCATCAGTACGCCGAGCACGCCGCACAGCAGCAACGGCGCGAGCACCGCGACCAGGGGCGCGAACTGGTAGACGAGGCTCATCGTGTGCAGCAGGTTCTGCAGGATCGTGAAGCCGAGGCCGAAGCAGATCGCCGTAAATACGCGCGAGCCCATCGTCGCCTGGCGCAGCGGCCCGAAGATGAAGGATATCGCGAGCAGCACGAGCACGAGCGTCGTGAAGGGCTGCAGGCTTTTTTTCCAGAAGGACAGGTAGAAGCTGTCGGCGTCCTGTCCCTGGCGCGCAAAACGCTGCGCGTAGCGGTAGAGATCGGAGATCGCCATGCGGTCGGGATCGACAAT